>DATAIH010000362.1:0-51965 GCA_036262755.1 Candidatus Acidiferrum sp. | reverse complement strand
CAGTGGGTGCAAATCCCACCCGGGAGCTGGTTCGCTCCACCCGGTAGCAATCAGAGCAGTGGCGGAAGCAATGAAGCCGCTGAAGCCTCTGGTGGAAAGGGTCAAAGGTGACTCCGCGAGTCTGCAGGCCGTAACGTGAGTAAACACTGAGCAAGCCCCGAAAAGGACAATGCAGAAGCCGACCCTTTCGTTAGATGGGGAAGGTCGAAGTCGATGGATGGTACGAGCGAACAGGTCCATCGGTTCTGCCGGGGTAGTGGTGACGGCATGTAGGCATGAAGGAGAACAGTCGCAACACGGGAAACCCAATCGGTGATTGCAGCTGCAATCAACTGGCACCTCGTGAGAGGCAGGCTGGGCCGTCTGGGGTGACGGAGAGGCCCGTACTACCAATGAAACCGGGTAATTCCGGTCGAGGGGAGGGGCCTCAGTTGAAGGCGGACGCAAGAAGCGACGACGGAACGGGAGATTGGCGATGAGCCTGATAACTCCCAAGCTACTTTCAGGAGTTGCGGACGGCGTCACACGCAATGGCCTTTGCGATTGCGTGAGTCTTCTCCGAGAGCCGGATGCGGCAAATCCGCACGTCCGGTTCGATAAGCGGGGTGTGGAAACGGAGCATGGTGGCACTCGTGAGGCACCGACAGACGAAAGAGTCGGCCAAAAGATAGGTTCCACCTAAACCACCGCGCCACACCTCGACTTCACCCGCAGTGTTTACTAATCCGGGGTAGGTCTCGGGAGCCCTGGGGCCGAGATTACTGGCCGCTCGCGAGTTGTCCCACCTGTTCTGAACGGCGACCAAGAAGAAGTTAAAAGGGGTGCGTCCGGAAAATTAGAAATGAAACCCGTGCGGGCTCCGCGCATCCGTAACGGTACAGCCTAGCGGCGAAACGAAGGGTGTCCGTGCGAGGGCGGTTCTCGAAGCTCTGGCTCTCTGTTTCTCTTATTGCTGTAGCTCTCGCGGGCGTCGCTGCGGTTTGTCACAAATACGTCTGGCTTTATTTTACTCGGAAGGCTGATCCACCGCCAGCAGTCGCCGACCTCTTACACGATCCGTGAACTTCGAATAGCCCGCAAGTGTTGCTTCAGGAAGGGAACCGCCTCGCATGGGTTTTCAATTGGCCTAAGGTCCTGCCGCTCTATGCTCGCGCCGAAGTACTGTTCCGAGCAAAGCGGGACACCCGCAACGAGATATACGCTCGTGTCGGGAGGATTCGCGCTCAATCAGAGACGATGTCTTGGACGGATGTTTCCAACGTCCTCGGGCAGCAGCTTGAGCTCCGGATTCTGAAACCCGACATGCTACTGCGGGCTGTGGTGCCTTGCGGCCGAGGGGTATACGGATTTGGAGATTAAATCCTGCATCCGCTAAGCGCGCTTGGACGGAGGGGCAAACGATTGCCCACAAGTTAGGGGGAAGCGCAATGTAGGGCGCGCTTCAACGCGGCATTTCGTCGCCTGCACGAGGCGGCTTTCCTCCTCGGCGTCTCATGATTTTGTCGAACGCCTTGAAATCCGCACGTGCTTTGCGATCGGCAAAAAACTCAGCAACCTGCAAAGCGGACAGCTTTTCCGCCACTGCTGTCGCCACAAACTGATTGATACTGGTGCCATCTTCTTCGCTCTGCTTTTCTACCGCCTTCTTCAGAGAGCGCGGCAGCCGCAGCGGATAGGTAGTGATTTCCGTCATTTGCTTATCCTTTCGACCGCTTCCCGCGGCGTCACCACTTCGATCCCAAATCTTGCCGGCGCAGTCCCGTAGTCTCGCACATTGAAGGTAATCAGCAGGTTCGCCCGTCCGTTCACCGCTGTTTCGAGGACCATCTCGTCGCTCGGATCGCGCAATTGTGGCCTCCAGAGATAGTGGATCTTGACTGGTTCCGCTATAGCGATCACAGCATCAACAAAGATACGCACTTCTTGCTCGCTTAATCCGGCCGCCAGTTGGTGTTCCGGTCTGACGCAAACGGCTTCGTACTCCATGGCCAATGGCACGCTCAGCAGCAATACTACCTTCCCTTGACGTGCCTTGCGGATGATTGCGGCAGACGCGCCGGTCGGGCTGCGCATGGCCGCTACGACTGCATCGGTATCCAAAACGATCCTCACGCACAAATGATATCACATCTCAGGCGATGTCACTTGGACATTGAGAGATATCTCCTCAATTCCAACTGCTGGAACCGCGCAAACCGGCAACTCAGAATACAGGCCGACTCCCCTGACACACAGCAATGAAAAAAGCAGGTGCGCTATACCGTGCACGAACCGTGCATTTATGGATGATGTTGAGGCCCTCCGGGATTGGCTCTGAACGAGAAGCAGATTCCCCGGTTTGTTGGAAACAATGGAAATGCGAGCAGGAAATGGAACGCTTGGAATGAGTTATCGTGCGCCCAAGGCAGGCGCGCTACCAGGCTGCGCTACGCCCCGACATCAAGTGCAGTACTCATTCTAAAGCACTTCGCAACTTCGCTCCAATCCAAAGCACCTCTAAAACGCTCGTGGAGTGAACCCCCAAAATGAGACAGTTTGATCACACTTTTCGGATGACAATGGACTCCCCGGGTTGCGTCCCGCTGATCCGGAAACGTTTGCAAAATCGTTGGTAAACACTAGCCGACTTCTCAGGCCTCATTGGGGCCGCGAATGAAACGGTCCGCTCAGACGTAACGTCCGAGTTCCCGACCAATACAGTCAGAGCCTATGCGGTTCGCGGGTTGGGTTGTCATACAGGTACGCCCGCGTTACCTTAGCTGTAGAAGAAATGAAAGCTGCGCGAATACATCGCTTTGGTCCACCGGAGGTAATTATCATCGAGGACGTTCCTCGTCCGATTCCCACGACACGAGAAGTGCTAGTGCGGATCGCCGCTGCAGGAGTTGGACCGTGGGACAGACTCATCCGTGAGGGTAAGAGCAAAGTGAGTCCCCCGCCTCCTCTTACTCTCGGCTCCGACTTGTCGGGCGTAGTAGAAGAGGTCGGGCCCGGGGTCGCTGACTTCAGGAAGGGAGACGAAATCTACGGTGTCACCAATCCACAGTTTTGTGGAGCGAACGCAGAATATGCTCTCGCCTCTGCAAACATGATCGCGCAGAAGCCGCGGCGCTTGGGTCACCTTGAAAGCGCCTCAATGCCGGTTGTCGCGGTCACAGCTTGGCAGATGCTCTTCGACTATGCCGACGCGAAAGTCGATCAGACAATCATGATTCTCGGAGCTGCCGGAAATGTAGGTTCATGCGCGGTTCAGTTCGCGGCGAACGCAGGCCTGCATGTTATTGCGATAGTTGGCTCGAAGGATATCGAATATGTCCGCACTCTCGGCGCTCAAGACCTCGTGGATTATCAAGCGGGTGAATTCGAAAAGTCTGTGCGTTCCGTCGACGTAGTGGTAGACACCGTTGGAGGAAGCGTGCGGGAACGCTCGTTCAGTGTGCTGAGGCCAGGCGGAGTTCTTGTATCGGTTGTATCGGCTGGCCTCCTGCCCAAACGATCGGAAGTGCGGTCAGTATTTTTCTACGTTGAAGTAACCACTGCTCGACTGAACACCGTTTCAGAATTGCTTGATCGCGGAAAATTACTCCCTCAAGTGGGCACTGTGCTGCCTCTAGCAGAAGTACGCACCGCCCATGAGATGCTCGCCGGTTCGCCTCATAAGCGCGGGAAAATCGTTCTGCGGGTCGCGGACTGACTGGCGCTGGAGCTTCTCGGACGTTGCGAACCGGGTGCAAATGTGATTTACCGATAGACGAACTTAAAGAAACAGTGGACTTGACGAGTCGTACACTCCGATTCCGCTAAAGCGGTTCGCTTCTTGTCAGATTGAAGGCTCAGATGAACGATCAGCAAAAGCAAGAGCACGATTCTGGAGTGCGAGATCAAAAGATCCGTACGGCACTGGATCAGCATTGGGCGGCGTCCGATGCCAACGATTTTGAAACCGAGCACCGCATCTATCACGAGGACGCGGTGCTGGACTACCCGCAGTCAGGCGAGCGAACCCGCGGTCGGCGCAACATACAGAACCAACGCGCCAGTCAGCCGAGCAAGAAGCGGTTTGCCGTCCGACGAATCATTGGTGGCGGTGATCTTTGGATCACCGAATTCATCCTGACCTATGACGGCAAACCGTCCTACACTGTCAGCATCATGGAGTTCAGGGACGACAAGGTTGCGCGAGAAACACAGTACTTTGCGGATCCATTCGTGGCTCCCGCATGGCGCGCTCACTGGGTCGAACGGATGGATACATAATCTCGTCGAGGCGCGAGAATTCGCTAATGACATCGCCATCTGCGGTGAGCCTGTTCTTCACCAAGTCCTGCTACACGGATTAGTGTTGACTGAACCGATGAATTCCGCGGCGGTCGGCTACCAATCGGTGTGTGATGTACACTTTTGTCTCTAATAAGGGTCATTCCAGGGATTTCCGTTAGGACCCGACTGAATTCCAGCATGTACCACGCTTCCCAAACTGCGCACGCGGTAGCGACGCTGCACGGCTCGGGTCTTTAGTCAGATGGATTTTCCACGGAACATTTCCCATATTTAGACGTCTATATATATGGAGGTCTTAGTATGTCGCCGAAAACGGATTCCCTGCAAGGATCGCTGGATCTGCTGGTCCTCAAGATCCTCTCCCGCCGTCCCCGCCTGCACGGCTACGCCATCATGGCCGCTATTCAGGGCATTTCGGCCGAGGTCCTGCGGGTGGAGGAAGGCTCCCTCTATCCCGCTCTCCACCGCATGGAAGAGTGCGGCTGGATTCGCGCCGAATGGATAACGAAGGAAAACGGACGGCGCGCCCGCGTCTACGAACTGACGACTGGCGGCAAGAGGCAGCTGGGTATGGAGGAATCGCGGTGGAAAGCCGTGGCTGCCGCTGTCAATCGGGTGCTCCGGGAGGCCTAACGTGTCGACTTGGCGTAAGGTTACGAACCTATTTCGCAGCAAACAACTCAACGACGAGATCGACGAAGAGCTGCAATCGCACCTCGACGAGGCGCTCGCAGAGGGACGTGATCCCGACGAAGCGCGTCGCGCGTTCGGCTCTCCTTTGCGTCACCGTGAAGCAAGCCGCAACGTTCGACTCATAACCTGGCTCGATGCCCTCCGTGCTGACGCCGTCTTCGGTCTGCGCCAACTCCGAAAAACCAAAATCACATCACTCGCCGCCGTTTTGTCATTAGCGTTGGCCATCGGCTCGTGCATGGCGGCGTTCCGGCTCATCGACGCTGTGCTACTCAGGCCTCTGCCGGTCGCCAACGCAGATCACCTCTATGAGGTGTCGCGGCACGGCGTGTTCAACAACCAATCTTTCACCTACGACGCGTGGTCGTATCCCTCATTCCAGACGATGCGCGCCGCAGTGAAAGATCAAGCCGAGTTGCTCGCCGTCTCCAACACCGGACCCGAGGATCTGACGTACAAATCCGATCTGGAGATGGAACGAGCGCAGGTTCAGTATGTCTGCGGCTGGATGTTCCCGACCTTCGGTCTGCGCCCCAAACTCGGACGCCTGCTATCCGAGAGCGACAATCTCCAGCCCGGCGCACATCCCTACGCCGTTCTCTCTCAGGGCTATTGGGAGCATCGCTTTGGTGAGGATCCCAGAATCGTCGGGCGTACCTTTCGGATGGGCGCGCGTGTTTACGAAATCGTCGGCGTCGTCGATGGAGAGTTCACTGGCACCGAACCCGGCACGATGGTGGACATTTTCGTTCCCGTCATGATGCATCCCGGAGTTTCCGCGAACGACTGGTCGTGGCATCGCACACTTGCCATCCCCAAGCCCGGCGCCGCGTTGGAACCGCTTCGCTCCAAGCTTGAAGCCGTCTCCCGAGCGTTTGAGGAGCAGCGGATGAATGGCGCGACGGCGAGCCTGCCGAAAGAGCAGCGGGATGCGTTTCTGAACCAGCAGGTGCTGCTCGAACCCGCCGTCTCAGGCGCATCGCAGTTTCGCACCGACACGCGCCGCCCGCTGACGATTCTCGGCGTGCTGGTAGTGCTCGTTCTGCTGATCGCCTGTGCCAATGTCGCAAACCTGATGACTGCGCAGGCTTCCTCACGGGCGCGCGAGCTGGCACTGCGCGTTTCGATTGGCGGCGGCAGGTGGCGGCTGGTGCAGTTGGTCTTGGTGCAGAGCGCGTGCCTGGCGGTTCTGGCGGCCGCCCTCGGAGCCTTGTTGGCTTGGTGGGCCGCTCCGTTCGTCGTCGGCATGATCAATCCGCCCGACAATCCCGCCCGCTTGCTGCTTCCCACGGACTGGCGCGTCCTCGATTTTGGTTTGGCCATCGCGCTGGCGGTCACGCTGCTCTTCGGCCTGCTCCCGGCGTTGCGCGCCTCCACCGTGAATCCGGTCGCTGCGCTCAAAGGAGGCGAAGATCCCCGTGCGCGTCGGCGGTTGATGGATGGCCTGATTGGCGTCCAGGTGGCCTTTTGCTTTCTAGTTCTGTTCGTGGCAGGTCTGTTTGTCACAACCTTCGAGCGGCTTTCGCATGAGTCCACCGGCTTCTCCGCTGATGGCGTCCTGGTCGTGGAAACAGTGACGAAGCAAGCGCAGCCCCTCGGGTATTGGAATCAGTTGCTGGACCAGTTGCGGCATCGGGAAGGCATCGAAGCCGTTGGCATGAGCGACGCGCCCCTGCTCGGCGGTGGCAACTGGAACAATTTCATCTCGGTCGACGGCCTCCCTCCGAACGGCGTAATCGCCTACATGCGACGGGTTTCGCCAGGATGGATCGATGCGCTGAAGATTCCGCTGCTCGACGGCAGGGACTTTCTTCCCGAGGACTCGCAACCCGGCAGCGCTCTCGTGAACCAAGCCTTCGCCAACGCGTATTTCAATGGCAAGAGTCCTGTGGGAAGAACCTTTGAAATTGTCTTCAGCGGCAATTTCCGCTTGCGCTTCAAGACGGTTGGGCTGGTGGGAGATGTTCGCTACCAAGAATTGCGCCAGCCTCTGGTGCCCCAGGTGTATGTCCCGTTCCGGATACTGCGCGAAAAAGGCGAGGTAGAAGACGTGGGGGGCGCGGATTTAGTGGTGCGCACCACGAGTAGCAATCCGCTCGCGCTCAGCCAATTCCTCCGCGACGAAATCCCCCACATCCGTCCCGAGTTTCGCGTCAGTCGCATCCTCACGCAGCTTGAAATCAACCAATCGCAATCCGTGCGCGAACGCCTGCTTGCGACTCTGGCGGTTTTCTTCTCGGTGGTTGCGTTGCTGCTTGCAGGTGTCGGGCTCTACGGCGTACTGCACTATTACGTGCTGCAACGGCGGCGCGAGATCGGCATTCGTATCGCCGTGGGAGCGCGTATCGCGAATATCGCAAGAATTGTGGCTGTCGATGCGTTTATCGCGCTCGTTGCCGGCTCAGCGGTCGGCTTGACCCTTGGCATCGCTTCTGCCCGGTTCATGGCTTCGCTGATCTATCAGGTGAAAGCCACCAATCCACCGATGCTGATCGTCCCCACGTTGGTCCTGACGGTTGTGGCCATCCTGGCCGCCATTCCCGCGGTGATCCGTGCCTCGCGCATCGATCCTGCATCGATGCTGCGGGTCGAGTAGCTTCCTCGAGGAGTCGTCATGTCGCTCTGGACCCGGCTGAGAAACACGCTTCACAATGAACGCCTGCATCGCGAAATCGACGAGGAACTTGAATCCCACGTCGCGGAAGCCATCGCCGCAGGACGGAATCCAGATGAAGCACGCCGCGCCTGCGGCTCTCCCCTTCGCCACCGCGAAGCCAGCCGCGACGCTCGACTCATAACCTGGCTCGATGCCCTCTGTGCTGACGCCATCTTCGGTCTGCGCCAACTCCGAAAAAACAAAATCACCTCCGCCGCCGCGATTCTTTCTCTGGCGCTCGCCATGGGTTTAGCCGTCGCCGGTTTCCGCCTCATCGATGCTTTCCTCTGGCGGCCACTCCCGGTGGCGAATGCGGATCGCCTCTACGCGGTCGTGCGTCAAGGGCTGGGACCAAGCGGAGATTTCCGCATCAGTGACAGCAACGAATATCCGCTGTTCGTGCGCGAACGGGCTGCCGTGGGTAACGAAGCGGAGCTTGTCGCAGTTTCCTTCTCGGATCGCGCCGAACTTACTTATCAGACCGATGATGAGTTCGAGCGGGTGAATCGCCAATATGTCTCAGGCTGGATGTTCCTCGCATTCGGGTTGCGCCCAGCGGCAGGGAGATTGTTCACCGAGGATGACGACAGGACGCCTGGCGACCCGGCGTACGCGGTCCTTTCCAACGAATACTGGACGCGCCGATTTGGGCGTGATCCGAACGCTGTTGGGCGTACCTTCCGGATGGACAACCGAATCTTCACTGTAATCGGAGTCTCGCCGAAGGGCTTCACAGGCACTGAACCAGGCACGATGATCGATGTCTTTGTACCAACCATGATGCACGAGGGAGTCACGCATTCTGACTGGAGTTGGTTCCGGACGCTCGCGGTTATGCGTCCTGGCGTTCGCGTAGACACCGTTCGAGATAAATTGCAGCCGGTGATGCAGGCGTTTCACGAAGAACGCGCCAGAGGCTTCAAAACAGAAACCAAGCAATTCATAAACCGCTTCCTCAATCAGAACTTGCTGCTGGAGCCTGCCTCCAGTGGCTTGTCCGGCATGCAAACGGAGTACCGGCGTTCGCTCATTGTGATGGGACTTCTAGTCGCGATGGTTCTGCTGATTGCCTGCGCGAACGTGGCAAACCTGATGACCGCACAGGCGGCGGCTCGCCAACGCGAGATGGCGTTGCGCATTTCGATCGGCGCCGGCCGGTTGCGACTCGTCCAGTTGTTACTGGTGGAAAGCACCTGGATCGCCGTTGCAGCCTCAGGAGCCGGTGGAATCTTCGCTTGGTGGGCGGCGCCGTTTATTGTGGCTCGGATTAATCCGCCGCAAACCCCGGCCCAATTGGCCTTGCCGCTCGATTGGCGCGTAACGCTCTTTGCCGCACTTCTGAATTTCGCTGTGGCTTTTGTGTGCGCCCTTGCGCCTTCGCTCCGCGTTTCGGAGATCGAGCCTGCCCAGGCGCTCAAGGGGGAGGAGCGGCAATCTCGCCGGCGTCTGATGTGGGCGCTAGTCGCCACGCAAGTCGCCTTCTGCTTTGTGATTTATTTTGCGGCCGGTCTGTTTGTAACAACCTTCGAACGACTTGCTCATCAACCCACAGGCTATTCTTCGGAGAATCTCGTGATTCTCACAGCCTCCGCTCAAGAGCCGCAACCTCCGCAGGTATGGGACGAGACGTCAGAACGGCTGCGCCATGTTCCGGGCGTCGAAAGCGTGGCGATGTCAGGCTGGCCCCTCCTCGATGGAAATGGATGGAACGGCTTCATCTGGGTGAATGGTCAGGCAACAGAAGTGCTGGCGTATTTCCTTTCCGTTTCGCCGGGCTTCATCGACACAATGCGGATTCCCTTTATCCAGGGGCGCGACTTCCGGCCGGACGAAAAGTTCCCCGGAAAAGCGATCGTGAATGAAGCCTTCGTGCAGCAATGCTTTGGCGGCCGAAATCCCCTCGGGCACTGGTTCGAGAAGGAAACCGGGGATGGAGTGACGCGCTGGCGTTTCGAGGTCGTCGGCGTTGTCGGAAACGCGCACTATCGAAATCAGCGGGAGCCCATGACGCCGACGGCGTACGTTCCGTTTTTCCGTAACAATCCTGCCGGTTTAAGCAGACCAGAACCAAAGGACGGCGGCTCCTTTATTGTTCGGGTAAGAAGAGACAGCCCTTTCGCCCTGACTGGAATCTTGCGTTCCGAGGTCTCGCATGCGCGCCCGGAATTGCGCGTCACTAACATTCGCACTCAAGTGGAAACTAATGACGGGCACACGGTGCGCGAACGTCTGCTCGCGGTGCTGGCCGCCTTTTTCGCAGCAGTGGGACTGTTCCTCGCCGCTGTCGGCGTCTATGGCGTCCTTCACTATTCGGTGGTGCAGCGGCAGAAGGAGATTGGAGTCCGTCTCGCGCTGGGCGCAAGAGTTTTCGACATCGCAAAACACGTCACGCGCGAAATGTCTGTTATGGTTGCAATCGGCATTGCGGCCGGCCTCGCTGTCGGATTCGCTACGGTACGCTTCATCGAAACCCTGCTTTATGAAGTTAAATCAACCGATCCAAGGGTAACGATCATCCCCATCCTGGTCGTCGGCGGTACTGCGTTTGTCGCCGCGCTTCCCGCACTCATTCGCGCCGCGCGAATCGATCCCGCTTCCATTCTGCGGGTCGAGTAAACCCGGTCACAGCGACCATGCGGTAGCTGAAGGCTTCCGCCCGGTGGGGCGAGGCGCGTCGATCCGACAGCCGGGTTACGATATGAATACATCGCCTCTCTCGTATACCGATGCGCGGCAAGAGCTTGCCGTAGTGTCGACTGAACTGATTAAATGCTCCGGCGGTCGGCAATCAATCGGGGTGTGATGCATACTTTTGTCTCAAACACGAAAGACTTTCGCGGTTTTCCTGGACTCTTTTAAGAAGAGTATGTCGAATAATTTATCATTTAAGGGCACCGGGACACCTTGCGCTGCCCGTGGCTGGAGACAGGGCGGAAGACAAACACGTGGTGATGCAGTTGATTGCCCGAATGGCGCGCGACTCCGGCGAGCCCAGGCACGTTCGCGAATCGTGCCTGACGCATGGCTTCTCTGCGAAACAGACTGGCGCTACTTGAACTTGCCGATGTAAGCGCGTTTCGGTTGCTGGCCGCGAGTTGGATCCCCGGCACAACATTTCCGATGAAGGAACTAGGCTGTAACTTTTTTGGAGGAGGCACCACATGGAAAAAACGATGCAGCAGAAAAACAAGGAACTCTTGAACGAAGGATTCAATACGTTATTCAACAAGCGCGACTTTGCGGCGGCTGAGAAACTCTGGTCGCCTGCCTATATTCAACACAGCGGACATATTCCACCCGGGAGAGAGGGTCTGTTTGGGCTGCTGAAGGCGTTTCCACCAGGTACTTCGTGGGATCACGGCATCATGATGGCAGAGAACGACTACGTGATGGTGAATAGCCGGTTCTCGCTTCCCGACGGCTCGGAGCTCATCGTTGTGGACATCATGAGGATCAAGGACGGAGTCTTCCAGGAGCACTGGGACGTAAGTGAGCTGGCCCGAACCGAGGCTGAATCAAAGAGCAAGCTCCCCATGTTCGGGGATAAATTTCCAGCACGCGGTTCCGCCGATAGCATTGCGAAAGACGCGTGGTGACATCGCCGTCGTTCACACGTCAGGGACAACGCGCATGCGGTGAAGCAGGGTCGAGAGTCGCGGTTCCCTTACTGAAAACAAGGGAGTTGCTGACAGGACTTCATGAGCTTTCGCGGGCCGCAGGCCCTTGATGACAGGCTAGCGCGTCGGCCATGCTATCGCGCAATTCCTTTTCTGCCGCGAGTGCACTGACGTAACCGAGCTTGCGGTAGTTTTCGAATCGCTCTTCGTCGAACCACTGGTCCGCCGTGGAGTCATGGGGAAACGATTGGTTAACTTTGGAGTATCCGAGTAAATCCTCCGGGTCGTCCTTTTTCAGCCCCGGCTTAAAATACAAAAGCAAGCCGTCATCGCTCTCCTTGCCAGGCGTATAACGGATTCTGCACACGTCGAAGTGCTGGCTGACGTACCCATTTTGCGGCACGAGGTCCCGGCTCACCCGAGTGATCTCCACGCCGAAATCAACTCGGCAGCGTTCCATGGCGTTGTGAAGATCGGCGAAAGTGTAACCCGAATCGCAGGAAGCGTCCGAAGCAACGATCAGCTTGCACCGGCGGCGCACGAGTTCGTACACGGCCAGGTTCTCGAAGTGACCCCCGTCAGACAAGTAGACGTATTTGCTCTCATCGCTCGCCGCGCCGAACAGTTCCCGCAAAAGACACAAGAAACCCAAATCTGGACTGCCTCTGACCCACTTCTCTTTCCCTGGATTTCCAAGCCACCACCCTAGGCGTACGTCAAAGAGGGTCATCAGAAAGGCCAGGGCGGGTTCGGAATAAAAGCCCATGTTAGGACTGGCCGCAGCACCGGAGATGGCCATTGCGGTTCCCAAGCTTAACCCTTTCTCGGTGCCCGGCTTCTCCATTCCCGCCAGTGCCGTCTCCGAAAAGAGGCTTTGCTGTCCGAGCCCTCCCGGCAGTGGTCGCGTGTATCCGGAATAAGATGGAGTCAGTATGAACGACCGAGCTTTTCGCGTCTGCAGCCCGATCTCATTCCCTCGGGTCACGTTCACGCTGGCATTCAAGAGCACGACGGGACGCCCTTTACCTTCCGAACCCGGTTTGGTCAAACGCAGCGAGGAAAGCGGCAAATCGTCTTCGGTGGAAAATCCCGTGAATGGCTGTCCCTGGCGATCGGGGACCGACGCCCCGAGGTAGCAACGCACAAGCCGGTTCCGGTATAGCAAGTGCGTCGAGAATGCATTGATGTCCACGCGCCAGGAAAGCAAGAGCGCCGCACCAGCGAAAACTATCCAGAGGAAAGCAACCTTGAAACCTACGTAGTCGCTGGCCGCGCTAAACTTAAAGCGCTCGCCATAGAACTCGGCCGCCACCCACGCCGAGAGCACAGACAACCCAACGAGCAACCCCAGGATGAAGATATAGGGAGTCACCCGAGCCGCCCAGTCAGGAATCTTTTTCTTCAACGGAGCATCTGGAATTGGGAGTCCAGTGGCCGGACTTCGGCCAAACAACACACCGTATGCCGTCGAGGCAGCCCACAGGAGCACGCCGCTGACCGTGAATCGATAGTGATGCTTGGCAGCCTCTTGAACCACAAACGCGTTCAGCCAGGTAGGCATGTAAGCAACCAGACCAAAGAGTAGTACCCAGCCGCATGCGTAGGCGGCCAGCCACCCTCCGAGCCGTGCCCACCACTCCCGGTACGCGTCGAGAAACTGACGACCCATCAGGCCGATATGGAGCGTCCCGGTGACCAGCATGAATCCGACGAGCCCTGGCGCCCCGAGGGTCATCACTTTCCACACTCCGATAACCGTGTGAGGAGTCGCTTGCCCATTAACACTCGATGCGTACGGCAAAAACAGGAGACCGCCGAGCGCCCCGGCCAGAATCGCAGTCGGCAGGATCACCGATGCCGCTGGTCCACTATCGCCGCTGCACCACCCCAGAAGCCGTGCCAGCCATCGCGCCACGCATGCAATCATCCAAAAGGAGCCGTACGCGACCAACCCTATCGTCATGCTCCAGAAGAGGAGGTAATCCCCTGGCACGTCGTAGCGGAAAATTTGGTCCAGGCCATAACTGAACAAAGCCGCCGAGAGAAACAGTGGAACCAGAATTAACGCTTGGATAGCCCAGGGCCTGGCAATCCAGTGGATCTTTGAGCCCTTTGGTGGGTTTACGCAACAGAGATTCACACCCATCCCGACGACGCCGACCAACCCGAAGGCTAAGCCGGCAACAAGCGCCCAGTACTGCGCAAAACCAGACTCAGTCGGGGTTTTCGTTGTCAGCCAGGCCAGGCCATATCCCCAATCGTCGAAGCGGTCGAGGAAGTGCGGAAGATACACGATGCTTCGCGGCAGCAGCAGCAGACTCAGCAAGGCCAGCAAAAGGATAATCAGGTTCAAGAGAGTGTTTCGAAGATAGCTCGCTAGGAATGCCCAAAAGTCCGCGCTTAGGACGCCTGTGCGCGGTGTCAGATAGTTGCTGTAATTGCGCAGGAAGCGAACTTCGGAGGCTTCCGTTACGTTCTGAGGCTCGTAAGCCGCCGGCGCCAGTTTCCTTTGCACGTCCTTGATGCCGATATTCTGATGGTGCATCCATGCCATGAGCCAGCTTCCGATGTAGCCGCCTCCGGAAACCGTGGAGAGATAGTCGAATTTGCGAAGCAAACCGAGCTGCGCGAGTCCCTGAAGAATTCCAAGATTAAATGTGGCGCTTCGAATACCGCCCCCGGAAAAAGCCAGCCCGATCAAGCTGTTGGCAGGATCCCGGGTGTTTTCTTTAGCTTCAAGCCGCTCAAGCCGGCTGCTTCGAATTTGCTGTAGCTCATTGTGCAGGACATGCCCGACGGTAACTCGAGGGATACTGTGATTCACAGTTTTTCCTTGGTCTCCTCGAACCGCTTGGGAGGCATTGGTCGTCTGCGGCGACGCAAGAGCTGCTATCAACGCGTTGCCATCCGGCGTTCCAAGCCCCGTGCAAGCGTCCCAACCGGGACCAGCCTGATAGCCCCCATTGTTCCCGAGGGTGATGTCGTGAAATGTTGCCTCCACCGGTGCCGTGTAGAGCAGCGGGTTGAGGTAGCCGACGGCGTGCGTGGCCTGTTGGTTCATCAGTGCGATTAACCCTGCCCAGAGGGGCGCGACTGCGCTTGTGCCTCCAACCACACCCTGCTGGCCGTCCACGATGATTTGGTAGCCGGAATTGGGATCGGCATCTCCCGCAACATCCGGAACGCCGCGGCCGAGCATTCCGTTGGGGGCCTGGGGAACACTTGCGTTTTGTTGCCAAGTCGGAAGGTCGAACACCTGGCTCACGCCGCCTCCTGTCGCGCCGCCTCCCGTTCCGAGGTCGTTCCAGGTTTCCTCGTCGTTGATCTGCTTTCCTGTGGCATGCAGAACTGTGCCGCCGCAAGCAAGGATCGAAGGGCTCGATGAGGGAAAGTCAACATGAAATTGCCCGTCATTCACGCCATCGCTTGCACCGTTGTCGCCAGAGGCAGCGCAGACAGTGACTCCCAGGGTGGCCGCATCCTGGCAGGCAGCGTCGAACGCCATCATAGCTTGTTGAGTCCACTCGTTTTCCGGTCCGCCCCAGCTGATCGAGATCACCGAGGGATTATTTGTAGTGTCATGAATCGCGGTGGTCAGGGCATCGAGAAAACCTTGGTCGGTATTCGGCGCGAAATAGACCGCGATACTCGCGCCGGACGCCACGGAGCCCGCGACCTCGATATCGAGCGCGACCTCCCCGTCCGCTTGGCTGGGATCGCCTGTTGGCGCGTTCGCCCCGCCGTCGACCGAGACGGCACTCACCTGCGGTGTCGAGATGCCCAGGTTGGCAAAGAAAGCGTTCAGATCGTCGGTGTTGTACCCGCCGCCAAGCTCGAGGATGCCGATACACTGGCCCGCGCCTTGTCCACTGGCAGGAAAATCGTAGGCACGCGCAACCTGCGTAGGTGTATAGGATGTTACTCCGAGGTGAGGTTGCAGTCGGCCCGAAGCGTCTTTTTTGAGCCGGAAATGCGGCGTGGCTTGCGGACGATTGTCCAACCCAAAAACACCCTCGATGACTTCCGCAAGATCTCGCGGGATGCTCAAGCGCCCAGTCCGTCCGCGGTACTCGCCGCGAGGATGCCTGTAGACGCTGAGTTCGACCTCAAAAGCGCGACAGAATGCACTTACTGGTCCAGTAACGACGATCGAGCGCCGCGGAACGCTCTCACTTTTTATGCGCAGGCCTTTCGTCTCCGCGAAGGTACGGATACGCGCGAGGTCCTCGGCGAGGGCGCCGTGCGCCTGCGCAAATTCTTCGCGGGTTAAATGACGCCGCTCGGCAACCGGCCTCCTGCCGAGTTCTTCGATGCGCTGAAATCGACCCGACCCCTTCGAACGGCGGCGAACGACAATGGTAACGTCAATAATTTCATGTGGGTCACACGGCACAACCCTCACAGCACCGGGAAGAGGCGCCCGCTCGCTGTTGGGCATTTCTATTTTGCTGTCCTTTGTAGCCATGATCCCTCACTGACCCATGTCCGAGAGGACTACAACCACTTGTTCCCACCTGTAAAACGCTGGTTGATGAAGACCGGAGCCTCGTCTGCCTTATGCAGCGTTGAATGGATCTGGGCACAAGAGGGGTGGGAAGAGGACGGCTGGGAGCGTAGGAAAATGGGCGGGCCTTCTCCACTCTCAGGTTAATTCACTTGACGTCTACTTCTCTCGAGGATAAAGACTCTCTCATGCTTAACGGGTGATACGCAAGGGAACTCTTCGCCCGTGGGCTGTTACTCGGGAGGAATCAATGAAAGCCACTCTCAGGCGCATTACGCTGGGGATTCTGCTCCTCCTTTCTTGCTCCGGCGGCGTGCGGGCGCAGGAGGCGGCGGCAAAGCGCAATCTCGTGGTTCGTCGCGATCCATCGAAATCCAGCCCGATTCTTGATCGTGTTGCCAAAGATGACAGATTAATGCTGCTGCAGCCAACGGCGGACAACGGCTACTACAACGTTAAGACGGAACACGATGTGATTGGTTGGGTGCTGGCGAACTCTGTCAACGTTTCGCAAGCCCCAATCACTACGCCAACCCCGCCCACGCAACCTCCGCTGAGCGGCCAATGCGACGACACCTTGTGGGGTCATGTGTACCACTCGTATCGTCTCATCGTCAATCAGAAGTGTATTTCTGTAACAGGAACCATCGTGGACGCGAGCAACGGCAAGGAGCCTGATGGTGTCCGTCACGAAGCGGACGGGGACACTCACGGCTGGCTCAAGGTGGACTCCGAATTCCAGAATCTGCTCAACGCCGGAAACAACAGCGCCGAGGGCGGAAACCTGGTATTCGAAATCATCTGCAAATACCCCGTGAAGCAGGCCGATGCTAAGGCGGCATGCAGCAACTACCAGAATAACGTGAATCTTCCTCCGGTAGGGTCGCATGTTCGCGTCGTGGGAGTTTACGTGCAGGATACGTTCCACGCGCAGTGGATGGAGATTCATCCCGTGACCAGCATTGCCGTTGAATGAACACAACAAGACGGGCGAGCAGAGATCGCGGGGTTATCTCCGGTGAGCGCGCAACCGGTGCCAGACCGGCGGTGCCCGCCGCGGTCGCTTCCTCGTCACTCTCCTGCAACGCCCACTTTCGTCCAAGTGGCCAATCTGAACCTCAACTCGGCAGGCCAGAGGTGCCACTCCTTCTACGACCTCGGCGCGCCGTAATGCTCGGGATCTATTTAGACGGAAGAAATGGACGTGGCTGCCAGCGTCCCCGGCAACGAATCGATCAGTTATGAATGCACAGCAACAAGCTGCGCCATCGCACGAGTCACCCGAGGATGGCGAGGCTTGTCCCATGGTGACCTCCCGCAATCAGTGTAGTCCAGCCGTGGCACTCGGCTCGGAGTGGCACTAAATCGGTCTTACCTGCTTCCCGCAGCGGCGAGAACTTTTCCACCGAAGCTTCCGGATTGATTCCACCCTCCGGCTTTCGCTTGGGCGGACCCCGGTTTGCCTATCTTTGTTGCCGAGGATTGCAGGCTCTGCGGGCCCGATGAACAATCGCGACACCCCCTCTTCTTATGGAAGAGCTGCCGACGATCTAAGGCCTCTGGAACCTCGACAATCCAGGGCGTCTCAGATGCCCGTGTACCAGGCGTAGCCTGCCTCGGCAGCCGCAGAGCCGAGGCCTTTACCAAAACCTTTCAGGCTGTCTGTGACCGTCATGCGAGTGATGAATTTTATGTTCTTGTAGCCGATCTGCCGAGGGAGCCGCATGCGAAGCGGTCCACCGTGGGGTACCGGAAGCTCACTGCCATTCATGCCGTAACAAAGAAATGTCTGAGGATGCAGAGCGTCGGCCATATCGATGCTGTCCCACGTGTCAGGTTCCATCGAGACATACACGACGTATCTGGCTTGTGGGTGGACCCCGACAAGATGCAAGAGGTGAGAGAGAGGCGCCCCAATCCACTCGGCGATGTAGGACCAGCCCTCTTCACACGCAAGTTCGGTGATGTGGGTGCGAGGAGGGTAGCTCTTGAGCTCAGCAATCGAGAACGACGCAGGTTGATGGACCATGCCGTCTATGGAGAGTCTCCAGTCCGCGAACCCGCCCGCCTGCAGGCGCTTGAAGTCTTCCGTGAGGGGCGCGAGTTCGTTCGGGAATGGCCGCGGCGAAATTCGGTTTCGCGGGAATTCGCGCGCCAGTGAGTGCCTCGTCAGCAGTCGCTGCGAGCCATAAGTCAGCGTTTCACCGAACCCGTAGATTCCACCATGATCGGGAGGTACCAATCCGTACTTCTGCACAAGACGCGCCGCCACGGCCAACCCCGATGCACCTGCGGTCGCTGCGAGTCCGGATACAATCAGTTTTCGGCGTGACAGGTTGATCATGTGTGCTCCTTGCGCGTGCCGGCGCGGCCTGTGATCATCGTTCCTGTGCGGCTCGAGAATCCGGCCAGGCAAACCATCAGGACGTGGACAAACAGGAACAGCACCAGAGCCAGCGAGACAAAGAAGTGAATCGTGCGAGCAGATTGACGGCCGCCTAACAGAGTGACGGACCAAGGGAAGGCGGAGGCAAAGCCGAGGGACATCGCCAAGCCGCTCCAGATGACCAAGGGGAATAGAACGAAGATCACAAATAGGTACGTGAGGCGTTGGAGCCCATTGTAGGACAAAGCCTCCGCCGCACTCGGCCGTTCAAAGCGCAACGGTCTTGCAAAGGAAGTCAAAAGCGCCCGCCATGAGAGATCAGCCTTGCGGGGGAGCAAGTCTTTTCGGAAATGCCGTGTAAGCAGACCGGAAAATACATATAGCAAGCCTGTCAGCACCGCGATCCAGGCAGCTTCAAAGTGCAGTGCCCGGCTCCAGCCGTTCTGGTCGGGCAGCACGTAGCCGTAACCCGTCGGCACCAGTCTTCTTGAGGAAGGAATTGGCAGTTGAAACAACGGAGTAGTCAAGACGGTGCCCGTTTCGCCCCAGTAGAAGCGCGGGTGCGAGATCACGATTTCGATGCCGGTGACGAACAGGGCGAAAAAGCAGAGAGTGGTGATCCAGTGGGTCACGCGGACGAGGGCAGAGTGCCTCGGCGCAAGCTTCGTGACCGGGGCGGTCGAAACGCGGCTCGGGACGGAAGCTTCCGCGGGCAGCTGCGCGGATCCCAAGGTCGCCATTTTGGCCTCCGTCCGCCTAAGACTTTCCCCGGCAGGATGGGCATCATCCTACCACTCTATAGGAGCTGAGACGGACAGATCACGGCAAGGTAATCAACGGGAACTAATCCTATTTGCCTGGTGAGTCCGGTACGGCCACGGGAGAAACGCATGAAGGGGAAGGCCCAAGCGTCGTGATTGTCTAGCACCCCGTGCAATCGGAAGTTGAACCACCGAGAGCCAGAATTCCGCTTCTGCTCCGTCTCCGTGTCTCCATATCTCCGCGAAGCCCGTTTCGGCCCACGGTCCGCATCGACTACCCATCCGCAATGGATGGAGGCGGCCCTGCCCTAGAACTTCAATTCGGCGATCAACTTCAAGAGCCGAAGAAGTGTCGCTCGTTCTTCCGGAGTCAGTTGATGCCGGACACTCTCATCGGCGGCCACCCGGTGCTTGATCAGCCGTTCCCTGTACTTGTTTCCTTTGGGCGTCAACTGGACCTGAATTGCTCTGCCCGATTTTGCCTTTCGCTCCGACACAAGTCCTTCCTTAGCCATTGACTTAATGGCCCGATGCACGACAGTTCGGTCGAGACCTAGAAGCGTGGCGATCTGATTCTGATTGAGCGAAGCGCCGCCTCGGAGTGTTGACAGGATGAAGCCGCGAGTCGCGGAACACTGCGTTTTTCGTTCAAGCCTCTTCCCGACCGAAAAATAAGCCGCTGCGATGTGGGCGAGCACCGAATCTTTCAGGATGTCTTCAGGAATCTCTTTCCTTGGAATGATGTTCACAGAACCGTTACCGTCGCATCAAGAGGTCTCCGCCACTGGGGCGGTGCAACGTAGGCATGCGATTTCTTCCCCATCGCAATCACCATCACAATCTCATGAAACCGCGGGGACAACCCGAGATATTTAGAGAGTCCGCGGCCATCAAAGCCTTCCATGGGACAGGTGTTGATTCCCAGCGCCTCGGCAGCAATCATCAGATTTTCGCAAGCCAGCGATGTGCCCTTCGTGGCCCATTTGAACACGTCCTGGCGCGACAGGGGCGGCATCCCGATCGACTTCCACAAATTCAGCAGCCGGAAAAGCCCCTTTTTGGCCACGCCGAAAATACCGAACGGCCCTGGCATGAACAGGATTCGGCCGATCTTTGCTGTCCGCTCATAGTCGCGGATTTTCGTCTCGCTGAACTCGCTCCTGCGCATCCACTCCACCTGGCCTCGCGACGTTGCGCGCATCGATCCGATGTCCGCGACGGCCACGACCAGCGCCGATGCGGTTTCTGCAGGCATCTGTCCGAGGCAGAGTTTCGCCACTGCCGCCTTTTTTGCCGCAGATCCTACCCAATAGAAACGGTACGGCTGCATGTTGAAGCTGGACGGGGCATGGCGTGCTGCATCGAGGATTTGCTCGCGCAGCCCCGGGGAGATTTCGACCGGCTCAAAGACCTTAACTGCTCTCCTCTGGAAGATCGCATCCAGGATTCCGTTCATAAACACCTCCATGTTGTCATTACAACATAGAGGTGTTGCAAATGCAACATGCAAACAACACAAAGATCTCGTTTTCCCCGAACGGCGGGCAACCCGTAAGTTGTCGCGAAGCTCATCTTCAGGTTTGCGGACGACTCGTCCGGTGATGGCTCCCGGAGTTTCTCGTCCGCTGATTCTGCCACTCGAGGTTGCAGGCATACCGGTAGAATACGGCGATAGCAGTGATGTGATTCTGTCCAGGGTGCGCTATAAGGATGCGCAAATTACATCTCGATACCGATATCGGTGGCGACATCGATGACTTGTGCGCGCTAGCCATGGCGCTCAACTGTCTGGAGGGTGAGCTGGTCGCCGTCACAACCGTTTCCGACGTAGGAGGCAGGCGAGCTGGTTATGCTCGTTACGTCCTCGAAATAGCCGGACGGAGGGACGTTCCCGTTGCAGCCGGGGCCGACATTTCTCTCGGCTGTTATCAGCATTGGCAGCCAGGCTTTCATCCCGACGAAAATGCCTATTGGCCTGAATCAATCCAGCCGATGCCAGGCCCATCTGCTGAGGCCATTTCCTTGCTCGAGCGTAGTATTAGAGAAGGCGCGATCATCGCGGCCGCTGGCCCTTACACCAATCTTGCGCTTCTGGAGCGGTCTTCGCCGGGGATATTAGCTACCGCGCGCCTCGTTTTGACGGGCGGGTTCGTGTTTCCTCCGCGAAAAGGCTTCCCTCAGTGGGGGCGCGAAATGGATTACAACATTCAAGTCGATCCGGAGTCAGCGCGGATCGTCCTTGAGCGCGCCAATCCTGTTTTGGTAACGCTGTCGGTGACGCTTGAAACCGCACTGCGAAGGTGTTGGTTGCCGGCTCTGAGAGAAGCCGGACCGCTGGGGCAGTTGTTGGCGAGACAGGCGGAGGCGTTTGCCATAGAAGAGGGCATGGAGTCACGATTTGGTCGAACGTGCGCCGGATTGCCGGATGACATTATCAATTTCTTGCACGACCCTCTCGCATGCGCTATTGCCGTGGGTTGGAGTGATGGCGTCGAAATGCGAGAGATCCCTTTGAAATCGGAAATCAAAGACGGCTACCTCCGTCAAACCGTTGACGCCAATGGAAAACTCACGAAAGTAGTGACGCGTGTGAACGGGCGGGAGTTCGGTGAGTTCTGGCTCAGGACAGTTTGTAGGCTCCAAAGCGGCTGTGTAGCAAATGAATGAAACTGTCGCTCCCGGGGCGACCCTTTGAAACTTCCCGGATGAGGCCCAATAACCGAAGTCATCAAACACTTTTGTCAGTCGTCGCACCTACCGCTGACCCTCAAGAGATTAGAGCTGCGGCGAAGCTTTGGAGCGCCTGTAGTAGAGAGTCACGAGGATGGCCAGGAGGACGGTGAGGCTTTGCAGCGCAACGGGGAACCAGCCACCGATAGCCGTTCTGGAGACGGAAAATAACTCCCACCAAAGATTCATGCAGATGTGGAGAGCTATGGGGACCCAGAGATTCTGCCAGCGGTAAACCAGCCATGCGAAGAGCAGACCGCCAGATCCGGTCAAGAAAAACAAGCCTGCCCCCTCCAGAAGGTTTTCACTCTTGTCGACGTGACTCCATCCGGAAAGCACAACGGAGGGCCAGACCGCGACCCAGAAGGGCCACCCGGTCCCGCGTTGAAACTGGCGGACGCCGAAGCCGCGGGAGTCGAGTTCCTCGACGAAAGGAGAAAAGACGCTGAGGTAAAGGATAGGAAGGAGTTGCGGGTGAGGAGTAATGCTGCGCGTGAGAGCGAAGCCGATGAGCATGGGCAGAGAAACGCAGAGTGCGAACGCGAAGGCCGGAAGAATCGGCGCGGAAAGGCCCAGTTCGCGGATGACGTCGCGCAAACCAGCGCGACGCATCAGCCAAACCGTCAGAGCACAAAGGGCTATGACCACGATTCGATCGATACTCTCCGCGTAGTAGAAAGGAGCTGTGCGATGCAGTTGGCGATAGGCGGGGAGAAGAGCGAGAAGGTTGTGAGTGTAGGTCGTAACAACCAGGACCACGAGCGTGATTAGGGCGACGAGCCAGGGGCGATGTACCGTGAGGCTCATGACGCGAAGTATTATCGCTTACAACTACCAAGTCGGACGAGATTTGCGCGCATGAGCAAAACGACCTCGAAAAAGCCCTCGGCTAGAGCGGACCCCTAGAGTGAGACAGTCTGATCGTGCACGGTTTTCGATGCTGACCCGCCCCCCTTTTCGAGAAACGTTCTGAGTTGAATTTGGAAGGCTGCGGACGCTCCTCAGGGCGATTTTCTCGCGTTCTGTGGCCTAAAGTAACTCACTTTAATCCCTCAACACAAACGGCGCCCTGGGTAAAGAGCTGTGCCGCCGCACGGGCAAATTCCTGCGGCGTTCGATCGGCCAAGGCACTGTGACGGTTACTCCGGCTTGCCGAACCGGACACGATTTGCGGACAGGGCAATTCGGTGGCTAGCGAACGGCCGGTGCGGACGCAACAGCGCTCCTCGCGATGCCCAAGGGGCCTTATGCCAGGTGGCGGCTTTCTTGCATAGCCGGTTCAGGTTGATGTTGCAGTAGAATTCGGAAAGCGACCCCGTGCGTGATCAGCAGCAGCGGCACTAGCAAAGTCGGAAGGAAGAATGCGGCTCCCAACTGCCCCGCCAATAGTCCAGCGTGATTGGCCTGGTAAAAAGCGTTCAGGATATCGGCTGAGCCCCAGAGATTGAAGATCCATGCCACGACAACGCCAGCTCCACGTGGCAATGACAACAGTGACAGCAACGCGAGTATCGCTGCGATAAGGTCCCCGTAGGCCGCGGAATGCGCGAAGCCAGGCGCCAGGTCGGGTGACACGACGCCGGGAACCAGGAATGCCAACCCGATGAAGCGGAAGCTGTGCAGGATGAACAGAGGCCTTAACGCTTCGGCTCGTTGCCGGAGGCGGAGGTCCGGCCAAATATATCGAGCCGTGACTATCCCCCAGGCGGTGAAGCTAAATGCGATGCTCACGAAAAACCAGATCATCTGTTGTGGCACGATGTATGTCTCCTTATTGGAATTCCAGCCTTTGACCATAGCTGGTTGTATCGATAGAGGCCTTGGGGCGCCCTGGCGTCGCGGGCTTGGCGTCGTCGGCAATAGCGTGCTCACGCTGCCAGATCTTGGAGTCAGGCGCGAACTGCGGCTCCGACGGGAACGGGCGGCGCAGTTCGCGGTCGTATCGGTCGAAGTCAAAGCCGGGGCTGAGGGGGACCAACATGAACCGCGCGAGCTCGCGAAGCCAGTTGCCGAAGGTCCGCTGGTTGCCGGGCAGCGCCGCATAACGACGAGCAACCGTCTCGAAGTCCTCGGCAGGGCGGCCGGTCACATCGAGGATGTCGGTGGTTGGCGCGCCCAGCTCGAAGGCGCCGCGCTTGTGATCATCAATGTAGTAGCGAACGCCACTGAATAGATCGATCGGGTAGCCGCTCATTCGTACGGCCTTCATGAACAGCCAAGTCGGCGTCGGCAGGACTCTGACCGGTCGCCCAACAGCCCGGCCGATCGCCTCCGCCATATCCTCGGCGCCGAGAAGTTCTGGTCCGGTGGGGCGGTAGCTCCTCCCGGCGTGCCGCGCAGGATCGATCAGAGCTGCGACGGCGACTCGCGCGATGTCCTCGTTGGAGGGCGGCGCGTTGCGGCTATTGCCGAAGATAAAGGGGAACACGCCGAGATGCACGGCCGACCCGATCGTCGCCAGGTAGGCATCCGCGAAGAAGCCCGGGTTGACGACCGTACGCCCGACGCCAGGCGTCATCGAGAAGAGCCGGTCCGCCAGCCAAAGCTGGCGGGTCATGAGTGAGGGGTGCGAAGGGCTCGCCAGCCACTGGGTCAGCCCGGCGATGTGTTCGAGCCCCGCTTCCTTGGCCGCGACCGCAAAGGCGACTGCGCCTTGAACCATGTGGGGATCGAAGGGTGGACAAAAATAGGCGCGCTGGACGTCCTTCAGCGCGTCGTACACGCGTTCGACATCGCTCATGTCAGCGACCGCGATCTCCGCCCCTTGCGCTTTCAGCTTCGCGCTGCGGCCATCTTCTCGATGCACCATGGCACGAACGGGATATCCGCTTTTCACTAGTTCGGCAACAACGACGCTCCCGGTCTTACCGGTCGCGCCAGTAACGATGATCCTTGGCTTGATCATCATCGTCTCCTTTTAACGGCTCCTTTCCTGGCAGCGCTATCACGCCGGACGGTTAATGAGAATGAGCGACATCTGCGCCTCCTTTCGCCGAAGCGATATCCGGCTCCGGCAATGGTACGCGGCGGTGCCAAGATAATTCTTTTAGGCGGGTCGAGACTCATTGCAGCGCTCCTGGATTCAATGCCCTCAGCGGCATCAAGGGTCCGACGGGAATGTACTGGTGATCCATCAAGTGTTCCTTCGCGAGCGGCAGCGTTTCCATAATGGCTCTGGCCTCGTCCTCCGTCTTCGCGTCGACCAGGAAGACGACGCCTTTGCCATCGCCGCGCGAATACCACTGGCGGATTTTTCCGTCGAGATAGAGCTTCACAGTTGCCCGAATCTCTTCCGGTATCACGGCCATGATTTGTTGAGGAGTTACGCCCTGCTTCGGAGTCTCAATGACCAGCACTTCGGTGGTTTTAGGTATGGCCACGCTGGGCACGCCTGAGGCGCTCTCAGACCGTGATTGCGCCAGGGACGCCGCGGGAAGCACTGCCATAGCAAACGCTGCCACAAGAAAAGGGATCATCAAGTTCATCGGGTTATCCTTTCGATTCAAGTCAGGTGTCGTTCAATCCTAAGAAAAGTGCAACCGCACTCTTTCTTGTTGTGGTACCATCGGGTACCACACCTTAACTTAGACGCGGCATGTTATCGAAGGTTACAAAGAACTTCAGGTGACCACGCGAGTTCCGATTGCCTTGGTACCACACCCTGCCATGGTACTATACGGTACCAACGTCGTTAAGGAGAGGTGATGGCCAGGGCAAAGATGTCAAAACGCAGGAAGGAAAAGGGCGAGGAAACCGCGGTGCGCCAGCGCATCCTTGAGGCAGCCTTTGCCGCGTTCATGAAGAGCGGCTACGCAGCGGCCAGCACGCTTGAGATCGCCACGCGCGCGCGTGTTTCGAAGCGAGAGCTTTACGCGCTCGTTGGCAACAAGCAGAAAATGTTGATCGCCTGCATCAGCGAGCGCGCCAAGCGGCTGGAAGTGCCCGCTGACCTGCCCGTCCCGCGCGACCGCGAGACCCTGGCTCAGCTGCTGGCTTCTTTCGGGACGAAACTCGTCCGCGAGGTAAGCGATCCCACGGTCATTGCGGTATTCCGGCTGGCGATCGCCGAGGCGGTCCACGCTCCTGAAGTGGCGCGTGCCCTCGACTCTACGGGACGCGAGGCAAGCCGGGCCGCCTTGCGCAAAATCATGGCCCAGGCCCATGCCTCGGGACTGCTCACAGGCCGTCCTGCCGACCTTGCCGCGCAGTTCGCCGGCCTGCTCTGGCGCGATTTAATGGTCAGCCTGCTGCTCGGCGTCGCCGAGCGGCCGAACTCCCGTGAAATCGCGGGACGTGCCCGCGAAGCCGCAGCCGCCTTCCTGCAACTTCATCCGCTACCGAATGACGCGTCAGAAGCCTGACGCCCCCTGGGACTAGTCTTGCTATCACCACGGTTAGTTCCGCTTGGAATCTCGGAGCCAACGTCGCGAAGTTCCGGAATAGCCGCCCCGGCGTAACGAGACGCTGTTTGCGGTCATCTCGGCACCCAGGTACGCCAGAAAGCTGCGCACCAGTTCCCGAGCCAGCGCGTCATCATCTTTCGGGAGAAGCGGATGCCAGCGCCGGCGATCCGCGTGGTCAGATCGTCGAGACGGAGAGGCCTCGGGATCGGTCCGAAGAAATGCCTCAAAGTCGTAAAACCGATAACCCCAGGACATACGGCAATGCACGGTCAAAGCTGGGCGGAGCGCCCTGGTTGTGCGTGGGTAGCTATCTGCGGCTCCGGCAGGAGAGAACCGTCCTCACACGGCGGACAGCCCACGCTGATGCACATCCCCTGGGTTGGAGCGACGGGGTCTACGCCAAAATGACAAAAGACCACGCCGGGTTCTACTAATCACGGGCGGTTCGCTCAATGCTTCGGCAGCATGAACGGCGACATTCAACAAGACTATGTCCGCCGCCTCTCGGACAGCATAACGACGTGACAAGATATGTTCCTCTTCTTGTGCGGCTTTCTCCCATTCAATTGCTGCGAGCAGTGTCTCGACGCTGCTGGATTGGTTCTGCCGCAGGCTGAGAATCTCGGTTGCGACACTCATGTTGCCCCCTGGCAACACGTCCCACAGGATGTTCCCTTCCTTCGGGGCAAACGACCAATAGAACTCTCGTACAGTGGACATTCGTACCGGGCCGTCGCGGCTAGTACGACTTCGGCGGTCATCGCGTTTAAACTCTGTACAGCTTCCTTGGGGCAGGAAGTCGCCAGCTGGGGCAGACTACAAGAAGTAATCGGCTCTGATTCTTCTCTCGGGATCGGTGCTCCCTACCTTCATCGCCTTGATGGACTTGCCGAGTCGGCCTTCTTGGATAATCCGAAGGCGGGTTTTATCAAACGTATCGCCGGAGTGCAAAACTCTGAGAGGAAACTTCCGATTTGCAACGACCATCACCATCGGAAAGGCGAACAGGAAGAACCCGATGTCGCGTCTGACGTCAGCCTAAGGCATGAGTACCGATCGATATTGCGGAACGTGCAGGTCGTCCGGTCGCGATCTTCGGATTCAGGGTCACTGTTAGGTCGAGACGATGCACAATTGAGGCCGAAGCATCGGTGACTTGCGGAGAGGACATCCTAGGACATCCGCCGTCAAACGAAGCGGAAGATGGCTCTAAGGGCTCGGTTGTGTTTGCGAGGTTGCGTGTGTCCGCGGAATCGCTTAGATAATCTTCACGCACAGCGCGATAGACAGCGACCTGTTCTTTCGTCAGCGATTCGCTACTGGCCTTGGGCTTGGGCGCAAACGTGCAGGCGTCTAAGAACCTATATCTACTTATCCCAGATGTCTCCCGAGACAGCTCACACTCACTTGCTTTAGTTTTAGCCTGCGTTTTTCATCCTCACGGAGCGAGCCAGGAGTCGAGGTGTTCACGGACGAAGTCGTCGTCGTTGAGTTGAGGATACGCGGCGTAAACCCGGGAGATCTCCTCGAACTGGCCGGGGCCGAGCGTTTCGTCGGGATCCAGGCACCAGATGCCTCCGAGCAATCCCTGGCGGCGTAGGACTTCGTGCAGACCGGCGATGCAGCCGGAAAAATGATTGGCGGCGTCGAAGAACGCTGCGTTTGCATCCGTGACCTCGAAACTCTTGCGAAGAAGTTCCGCTGGAACGCCCGCTTGAGCTTGTGCCGCCGCGTGGCACTGGTCGAGAAGTTGCACGGCTCTGCGAGTCCAGACGGCCCAATGACCGAGAAGGCCGCCAACGATGCGGCGTTCGATGGTGCGGCCGTTTGAGCAGAAAACAAAGGGAGTGAGCAAATCCATCACGATGCTGTCGTCGTTGCCGGTGTATAAGGCTATGTCGTGGCCGGATTCAGCGACAGCGCGCACGGCATCGAGGGTTTGGTAGCGGTTGAAAGGTGCGATTTTGATAGCTACGACATGATCGATCTCCGCGAATTGGCGCCAGAATTTGTAGGAGAGAACGCGGCCGCCGACGGCAGGTTGCAAGTAGAAACCAACAATAGGCAGAATTTGCGCGACGGCGCGGGAATGACCGAGAAGTTCCGCGTCGCTCGCATCTTCGAGAGCGGCGAGGCTCAAAAGGCCTGCGTGGTAACCAAGATCAGCGAGGATGCCGGCTTCGCAAATAGCTTGCGGCGTGTCTCCGCAGATTCCGCCCACGCGCAATAGGGGAACAGAACGGCTGCGATCAGCGCGATCCATTTCTTCAGCGGTGATTTTCAAGACGGGTTCGAAGAGGCCGATGCGCGGGTCGCGGATGGCGAATTGCGTGGTGTGAACGCCGACGGCCAGTCCGCCGACGCCTGCGGCAATGTAGTAGCGAGTGAGGGCACGCTGCCGGCGTTCGTCTAGGTGGCGACGGGAATCAAGCGCGAGAGGATGCGCCGGAATGACCGTGCCGCGGGCGAGGAGTCGATGAACATCAAGTTGGAGTGGCAAGGGCATCGTTTATCGATGAATTCGCTTGAAAAAGCAGATCCCTCAGGCAAACAGCGCTTCCGACACCTTTCCAGCAGCTCAGCGACCAGCTAAAAACGGCCGCCACGCTCTTCAAAATGAGTTGGCTTCTCAAGCGTTTCGCCGCCGCGTTCGATCCAGTCTGCGATCCAGGAGGTCATTTGTTCGTAAGAGACGCGTGGCTTGCCGAAGAGTTGAAACGCCTTTTGCGCGTTGCTGAGCAGCGCGTCATTGGCTTCCTCTCCGTGGAACTGCACGGGCTTGCCGAAGCGCTCAGCAAAATCTTCGGCGATACGCCGTACGCTGAGCACCTCTGGGCCGGTGATGTTTAGAACAAAAGCCGGCGAAGAGGCGTGAGGCAGCGATGCGAGAGCGACGGCGGAAGCGTCCCCTTGCCAGATGGCGTTGAGATAGCCCATTGAACTCGCGACCGGCTTGCCGGAATAAACACTCCGGGCGACGTCCACCAGAACGCCGTAGCGTAACTCCGTGGCATAGTTGAGGCGAAGAATAGAGACTTTGGTGTTGGCGGTGTGGCTGAAATGCTCGAACATGCGTTCGCGGCCAAGACAACTCATCGCGTATTCGCCGATGGGATTCGGCGCATCACTTTCGAGCGAACCGCCGCGAGAAACGGGAGTCAATCCGTAAATATTTCCGGTTGAAAAGACGACGATGCGGCTGTGGCGGAACCGGTCGCTGACAAGGCCGGGCAAAAAAGAATTCACAGCCCAGGTGAGCGATTCGTTCCCGGTAGAGCCAAATTTCATTCCCGCCATGTAGATGACATTCGGCGCATCCGGCAGAATGGCGAGCGATGCCGGATCGAGCAGGTCGCAACTGATGGTCTTAATGCCCCAAGACTGCAAACGCGCTGGAAGCCGTGAAGAGGAAAAGCGAGAAACGGCGATGACACGGCGGGGAGTTGCCGCCAAGTCCGAGGCGCTTTTGGCCATGCGCGCGAGAGTTGGTCCCATCTTGCCGCCCGCACCGAGAACGAGAATGTCACCGGGGAGCAGTGCGAGCGCCCGGACCGTCGACTCATAGGGCTTGCTGAGGAGAAGTTCGAGCTCGTCAACGTCAGATATTGACTTTTCCCTGTGTGAAAGCACGCGCGTTTCCCAACTTGCGGCAATCGAACGACGGAATTGTACTCGAATGAATAAAGAAACATTAGCGGCATTTGGCGGAATGCTGCAAAATTCTTTTCTCGCTGAGGGCCGGCTTTTGAAACCGCGGCGCGCTCGAAGCAGGCAAGGACTGATGCACATTCGGACCATGACGGTGCGGGATATTCCTGCGGGAATGCGACTGAAGGAAATCGCGGGATGGAACCAAACGGAGGCGGATTGGCAGATATTTCTGGATGCCAGCCGCGAAGGGTGTTTCGTGGCTGAAGTGGATGGCGTCGTGGGCGGAACCGCCACGACAATCGTGTATGGAGGGCGTTTGGCCTGGGTGGGCATGGTTCTTGTGCATCCGCAATATCGGGGCCATGGGATGGGAACCATGTTATTGAAGAAATGCATTGAGCATCTCGATTCCATTCAAGTGCCGTGCATCAAATTGGACGCCACGCCGCTGGGAAAACCAATTTATGAAAAGCTCGGTTTTGCAACCGAGTATGGACTCGAGAGATGGACATTGAAGAGACGGAAAGAGGATCTGGCGCGTCGAGACCAACTTGATCCGGACGAGTCCATGCCCGGGCCTGTGCTAGAAGACGTCTTGAAGGCCGATCGCGAAGTGTTTGGCGCGGACCGAGGCGCAGTGCTGCGAGCGTTGAATCTCAATCAGCCGCTATTCACGCATCTCGTTAGGAACGCGGGCGGCACCGAAGGCTACGCGTTCGGAAGGCGCGGTTCGTTTGCGGATCACGTTGGCCCATGGATCGCAAAGGATGAGGCCGCAGGAGAAGGAATTCTGATGCGATTTCTTGCACACTCACGCCGAGAAATGGTTGTGACGGATTGCAGTAAGGCGAATCGTTTTGCAAGAAAGCTCCTTCAGGCTCGAGGGTTCGAGTACTCGCGGCCGCTCACGAGAATGTTTCGCGGGAGAAATGAGTATCCGGGCCGGCCCGAGCTGGTTTGCGCGGTTCTGGGACCTGAATTTGGATAGGCGATGATCGAAATGAAACCGGCCGATATCTGGCATCAGGTATGCGCGTGTGCGTTTGCCGCGGTTGCGCGTCTGTCTGCGGAACGGTCGGGCGGATGAACGCGCTCCCGATTCTTCGATTGGGCACGGTGAAAGAGGTCGCGTGTTTTCAGGCACACGCTGCCTCACTGGGAGTGCACATTCCTTGCGATAGCAAGTTGCTGACCGGAGAAAGTTCCCCGCTGCGTTTACCGCTCAACCGCGGAGGAATCAAGGTCGGCAACCGTATTGTCGTTCAGCCGATGGAAGGATGGGATGGGGAGGCGGATGGGAATCCGAGCGAGCACACCAAAAAGAGGTGGAGAAAGTTTGGCGGAAGCGGCGCAAAACTCATTTGGGGAGGAGAGGCGGTTGCGGTTTCCCATGAAGGCCGCGCGAATCCGAATCAACTGGTGATCGCAGCGCATACACAAAAAGGACTGTCAGGGCTGCGAAGGATTTTGATTGAAGAACACTATCGCACGACGGGTTCCGAGGATGGGCTGGTCATCGGGCTTCAACTGACGCATTCGGGGCGATACTGCCGGCCGAATCGTCACGCAAAACCCGAGCCGCGCATTTTGTATCATCACCCCATATTGGATAAGAGGCTCGGACTCCCCGGCGATTACCCGTTGCTGACCGACGCCGAGATAGAAACGATCATCGGAGATTTTCATCGGACAGCAAAACTCGCGCAGGACCTGGGATTCGATTTTGTCGACATCAAGCATTGCCACGGCTATTTGGGTCATGAATTTCTGAGCGCGCACACGCGCGAGGGACAGTACGGCGGCACCTTTGAAAATCGGACCCGCTTTTTGAGGGAAGTCGTGGCGGGCATTCGCGCGAATGCACCGGGGTTGGAGATCGGAGTGAGACTTTCGGCGTTTGACACCGTTGCATATCGCCCTGATCCGTCGAAATCGCTGAATGGCAAGCTGGGGCCCGGAATTCCCGAAGAATATGACCATTTACTCCCCTACAGGTGGGGATTCGGCGTCGACGCAAATCGTCCCACAGAGATCGATCTGACCGAAACGATTCAGTTCTTGTCTCTGCTCGAGAAACTGAAAATTCCTCTGGTGAATATCACCGCGGGAAGTCCTTATTACAATCCGCACATTCAGCGGCCCGCTTTATATCCGCCTTCGGACGGATATCAGCCGCCGGAAGATCCGCTGATTAACGTGGCTCGACAGATCAGCGTCGCGCGCGAGTTGAAAGAGCGCTTTCCCAACCTTATTTTTGTTGGCACGGCGTACAGCTACTTGCAGGATTTCCTGCCGCATGTGGCGCAGGCGGTGGTGCGCGAAGGATGGGTCGATGCGGTGGGGATGGGAAGAATGATTTTGACGTATCCGGAAATCCTTCATGATGCGAGCGAAGGAAAACCGATCAGCCGCAAACGAGTGTGCCGAACGTTCAGCGATTGTACGACAGCGCCGCGGAATGGATTGCCTTCAGGATGCTACCCGCTCGACGGTTATTACAAAAACTCGGAATTCGCGGAAAAACTGAAATTGGCGAAGGCAAAAACATGACCATCGAGTCGGTTGTCGGACGAAAACAGTTGTGTCGAAAGGTGCAAGGAATTGCCGCAGCGCTTTTGCCGTTTCAAACGAACGGGCGCGTTGCCGTGGAAGCGTTGCAAAACCATTTGCGCGCGACGCATCTCGCTGGACTGATGAACGCGATCAACATGGACACGGGGTACGTGAACCTCCTGGGTGAGGCGGAAAAACTGGACGTGCTGCGGTGGGCGCGGGAGGCGCTTGGCGGAGACGTGCCGTTCGTGGCGGGCGCGTATATCGAAGGGCAAGACGGAGATGTGGTAACGCTCTATCGCAAACAAATGGATGCGATTGTCGCGCATGGCGGAATTCCGATTCTGTTCCAGACGAGCCGGCTGCACGGGAAAACTGCCGCGGAAAAAGGGGCTGTCTATGCGGCGGCGAGCAAAGGCTATTCGCAGGTACTCGCGTTCGAGCTGGGCAAAATGTTCGCACCAAACGGAGAGATTTTTGATGAAGAAACGATCCGGCGGCTAATGGATATTCCAGAGATCACGGGCATGAAACATTCTTCCCTGGACCGGCTGACGGAGCTGAGCAGGCTCGAGTTTCGCGATGCACGCAGGCCGGGCTTTCGCATTTATACGGGCAACGATCTGGGCATCGACATGATCGAGTACGGATCGGATTATTTGCTCGGGCTGGCCACGTTTGCGCCAGAAAAGTTCGCGGAGCGCGACCGGCTGTGGGCTGCCGGGGATCCCGCGTACTATGCGCTGTCGGACGCGCTGCAATATCTCGGAAATATTGCGTTCCGCGAGCCCGTTCAGGCATACAAGCATTCGGCGGCGGTGTTTCTGCAGCTTACGGGAAGAATTCCGACTAGCCTGACGCACGCCAGCAATCCGAAACGGCCACAATGGGAGGCGGAGATTCTTCGAGACTGCGCGCGACGCCTGGGACTGCAATCGAATCCGCAAACAAGCGCAGCGGTTCATCCATGAAAAGGGATGAATCGGGCATGACAAACGGCAAAACGGGGCGGATCTTCTACGGATGGTGGGTGGTTGCGGCGGCGTTCCTGAACCTTTTTTTCGTGGTGGGAATTATTTTTTATGGCTTTCCGGTTTTTTATGCTTCGTTTGTGGAATCGCTGGGATTTAGTCGCGCGCAGGTCACGCAGGGATTTTTGCTGGGATTTTTGATCATCGGGCTGCCCTTAGGATTGCTCGTGGGAGCAATAATTGACCGCATTGGTGCGCGATGGGTGATCGTAACAGGCATTGGACTTGTCGGAATTTCGCTGCTGCTGATGGCGAAGATGACAAAGCTGTGGCAGTACGAGGCGCTTTGCGTGCTGGAAGTACTGGGCTACGTTTTTGCCGGGCCGATTGCGAATCAGGTGCTGGTGTCGAGGTGGTTTCGAGCGCGACGCGGGCGAGCGATGGGCGTCGCTTACTTGGGGCTCGGTTCTGGTGGCGTGGTCGCACCACTGCTAGTGAACTATTTAATTCGCACCTATGGTTGGCGGCATGCGCTAGAAATCATCGCGCTGGCGGTGATGGCAGTGTTACTTCCGGTGGGAATCTGGATTACTCGGTCGACGCCGGAAGAATCTGGCCTGCTGCCGGATGGAGTATCCCTAGGTAGCTCTCTGAACACAGCGACACGGGCCATAAGTTCGAGCGGCGTAGTGGAAGCCGTGGGAACGACAAACTTTTGGCTGATCGTACTGGGCTCGACGTTAGCGATCGGCGCCATTGGATCCGTCATTCAGCACTTCATCTTGTTTTTGGGAGACCAAGGCTACTCGGCGACGGTGGCATCGCGCTTCTTCACGGTACTGCTGGCGGCGAGCTTGGCTGGAAGAATTCTCGTTGGGTACGCGGTGGATCACGTCCGCAAGAAGAATGCGATGGCACTTTTTTATTTTCTGATGGGAGCGTCGGTGCTTTTGCTCAGAATGGCAAGTCAGCCCGCGGCGGCGTGGACGTTCGCCTTAGTTTTCGGATTTTCGATGGGGGCCGATTACATGCTCGTTCCGTTGGTTACTGCCGAGAGTTTTGGAACGGCTTCGCTCGGCAAGCTGCTTGCGTTGATCATCATGGGATATTCGCTGGGGCAATGGGGATTACCGTGGATTGTGGGAAGGCTGTTTGACGCGAGCCACAGTTACGACCTGGCGTGGAACATTACGGCGTTTGCCGGAATGACTGGCGGGCTGGCGATTTACGCGGTTTCTTCGAGAACGGAAAGGATCGAGGCCTAAAGCCGACCCTTATCGGGAGGGAGAAAAGGCAGTTTGCAAACGGCAAGTGTGCCAATTCCTGTTTGTCTCAGCCGAGGGGTACACGCCATTGCTGCTGTGCCAAAAACTGCGCCAGAATCCAAGGAATGCATGTCCTTCGGGCTAGCTTTTGAGCGAAAACAGATTGCCCGATTTGTTGCAACACAAAGTAGCATTGATTTAGCCGAAAGACGCGCTCGAGGAGACGTGCATTACAAGAGTTATCGACGATGGGAAACGATCTTGAACATCCGGTTTGCCTTGGTTCCGAGCTACTTTTACTCGACTTGCGCTCATTTGAACTCATTCGAGCTTGACAACTTTATTATGTAGTGTACACTGCGGCTAAACTCGCTGGGCCCAGGTACCCACCAGTTTCGCGCTGCCCGGCGTTTTTTATCAGGCCCCGATCCTTCTCCCAACATGGCTGCGTAAGGAGGAGAAATCCCTAGGCGAAACCGCTATTACGGCCTCCTAAGTAATCGAAACCCATGTCGTCGTAAATCACCGCCGTCGTCTGAGTCGCGGTAGGTTTTCCTCCTGTGCAAGAAGACCATTGAACCGCAACCTTGAAGGAGTCCATGACCATGAAAACGCGATCTTTCATTCTAGGGATTCTGGCGGTTTTAACGGGATGGCTTTTTTCGACGGCACCGCTTAAAGCCCAGGTGGGGTCTAACGATCCGAACTTCACGCCCGCTTTACTCAAGTCGGGCCTTTCAATGCCGAGCGGGGTTGTCTTTCGTCCTCCTACGGGCGACCTTTTAGTATCTCAGCAAAACGAGGTCTCAATTGTGAATGCGACGTCCGGTGCAACTAGCACGTTTGTATCTATCCCCGGGACCTTCCCGGACAAGATTGATGTTCGGTCCAGCGACGGACTGGTTTCAGTGATAATTGGGCCTTTCGGCCCCATCAATTTTTACAACTCCAGCGGCAGTTTTCAGGGCTCGATAAACGAGTCCGTGATCGGAAATGCGAATTTAGGTTTGGTAGGCCCGGAGACTACGGTGTGCCTATCGGGCGCGGTCTTTGATGCCAGTGGCAATTTGTTTGTGGCGGCCGGTCCGGCGGCGCTTTCCGAAGGGGCGCCCACTGGGTGCTTATCAACCAACTGGGGCATCTATGAATTCGCGGGGTCGCCAGGTACGCCTTGGACAGCGACACCGACACGGGTAACCCCTTTTTCGTTTCCGGCCATGATCCAAGATATGGCATATTCTGCAGCGAAACCGCCGGCTGGAACTCTGTACGAGATTGACTCGCAGAAGAATGTTTATGAGATGCCTTTAACTCCGCCTTGTACGGATTGTGGCATCTCCCTCAGCTTCGTCGCAAGTGTCTCAGCTGCGGTCAACCCGCGCGGCATCGCAATCGATTCACTCTTAGGTGACCTCTACATCACAGACTTCGGTGGAACAAATGTCTTCAGAGTTCCAGCGCCTGGGCTTACGGGAGATCCGAGTCCCACAGTTTTTGCCACCGGGTTCAGCAACACCTTGCGGTTGGCTTTCGACGGCACCGGGAATCTCTATATCAATGAGACGAATGGAGGCAACCTATGGGAGTTTGCTCGAAACTCCGGTGCAACGTCGCTGGTGCAACTCACGTCAGGTAAAATCAACGCCTTTACGTTCACCAATCCAATCCACGGAATGTCTGACCAGAAACAGGCCCTAATGATTCCTGCCAGCGCGACCTTAGGTGGCGCTGCTTTCTTGCGGGACGTTTTTGTACCAGTAGAACCAAACACCCTCAATACCACCTTACAGAATGGGACAACCGGCGACACTTCCTTTTTCGGGGGCGCACCTGTCCCTGCCGGGACGACCTGCATCCAAGTTCCCAGCGCCGCTTCCTCCCCGACGCATCCTAACTGCGTCGTTGTTATCCAACAGTGCTTCGATGCGAACCAAAATCCGTTCGCCATCTGCCCCGTACAGGAGCCTTCGAACAGCACAGATCTGATCCAACTCACGTTCAGTTACGCAGGGTCACAGCCCACCAACCCGGCATTCCTGATCGGCTTCGATAACGGAGACGGGCAAGACCTTACAGATATAACTATCGGGTCCAATACAGACCCGACCGTCGGCGGAGGGACTAAAGGGCTGTGTTCAAAGGACTTCGGTGCCACGCTACCTGCAGGGAGCGGAGACTTCTCCCTTATTGTTTCTCCCAGTACCCTCGACCTAACTGCGACTAATTCCGCCTCTGCAACTGCGACGCTTACTTCGGTCAACTCTTTTGCGTCACCAGTTGCCCTGGGCGTGTCCGACGTGCCCGCCGGATTGCTCGCGACACTCACGCCGCCATCCGTCACTCCAAGCGCTAACGGTACTGCCAGTTCAGTTCTGAACGTCGGCTTTTCAACCAACAGTACGGTCGCCGACATCTCGACGATTATCGAGAATCTCCTGGCCAACGGCTGCATTGACAATCCCGGGATCGCGAACGCCCTAACCAGCAAACTCTCGGCCGCACAAATGGCCATCAGCGGTGGGCAGATCCAGACGGCGATCAATATTTTGCGTGCGTTCAAGCATCAAGTCCGAGCACAAACGGGCAAACACATCGCCTCCTCATGCACGACTATCTTCCCGCTCCTGGTTACGGGTACTCCCTTTGTTGGTACGATGCGTTTGACGTCCGCAAATGTCGAACTCGCGCCAGCCAGCCTACTTAACACGGAAGTCCAGGGCATCATCAACAGTTTGAAGGCAAGTGTCCCACATGACGACGATGATCGAGAATCTCCGGGCGAACGGCATTGACAATCCCGGGATCACGAACGCCTTAACCAGCAAACTCTCGGCCGCGCAAATGCCGATCGGCGGCGGGCCGATCCAGACGGCGGTCAATATTTCGAGGCCGTTCAACAATCAAGTCCGAGCACAAGCGGGCAAACACATCGCCGCTTCATGCACCACTGACTTCCCGCTCTCGGTTACGGGTACTCCCTTTGCTGGCACGACGCGTTTGACGTCCGCAAATGCAGCACTCGCGCTGGCCGCCCACTTAGCACGGAAGTCCTGGGCATCATCTTCAGTCTGAAGGCGAGTGTTGCTACCGACGATCCCGTAACGGGCTCGTCGCCCATTCGAGCGGCGCGGGACAGCAAGCAGCAACGGTTAGCTTCGTGAACTCTTCGTTCGATGCCGGAGTAGCAACCGCAACTACGGATGTATCCGGATTCTATTATTTCGCTACAACCGGCACGCTGATTGGCGGCTCAAGCTATATGGTTGGAGTTACCGGCTTCCCAACCGGATCTGCGTTTACTACCGTCACGCCCGCGCAGCAGACATTTTACGTGGGGAGGGAACAGGCGGGCGTTAAACTTTACGATTCACTGAGGAAGCGTAGCGGAACTCGGCGCGCTGGACAACGTAGATCGGTTGGCCATGCACGGCCCGATACGCCAAGTCAAGGCCGCTGATAGCTTCGAGTGCAGCAGCCCCACAAGCGCGGACTTCGGCCTACCTGGTGTCAGGTTGCGACCAGCGAGTGGATTGTTCGTAAATGGGTTTCAGGTCGGCGCGCCCGATCACCTTCTCTGCTCCGGCTTCCTTGCGGATTTCTTCGAGAAGGCGAAGGGCTTCACGGTAATGGCCAGTGGCTTCCGACTCGCTGGCGGTTGCTTGCAGTGCGGTGGCGAGGAGGTAATGGCCCCTAACTTGAAGAGTGCGTAGCCCCAGTTTCTCGGCCCTACCTAAGGCGGCCTCGAGTTTCTGCCGGGCATTGGAATAATCCTTGGTGGCCATCAGAGCTTCGGCCAGATCCACAGAGCATTCGACGGATAAATACCTGGATCCCAAACTATTTGCTTCTTGAGCGAGGCTCTGCAGAGATCTGCTCGCCTCGCGCGCATGGCCTTCGCGGATGGCACTTCTCGCCAGGCCGATTCTGGACTCAAGCATCTTGTCACGATCCCTGACGTGCGAAGCCACTTGAAGAGCCTGTCCATAAAGAGTTCGGGCCGTTTTGAAGTCGCCTCGATAGAAAGCAGCGTTCCCCTGAAGGTTAAGGGACTGAGCGATACGCGGTTCGTTTTTTAGGTCGCGCGCCAAGCCGAGAGCTTCATCGAGGGTCTTCTGAGCTTCTTCTCCTCGGCCGGCCTCGGCCAGCGCGCCCCCGTAACCGCTCAAAATCTCGGCCATGTCGGCGCTGCGGTCCTGAAGCTCTCGAAGAGTCTTAACCGCCTCTTCTTCGGAACTCACGGCAGCCGCATAACGGCCCTGGATGCCGAACAGCGTACCCATGCTGTAAGAATCGATGGCCGCGTCACGCTTATCGCTGGCGCTGCGGTGAAGGTCAAGGGCTCGATGGTATTGGCGGAGCGCTTCGTCGTATTGCCCCAGCTTGGCGTTGGTTTGACCCAGGTAGTAAACCGTATCGACGATTTCCCCCGGCACCTGTAATTTCTCGCGCAACTGCAGGGCCTGCTGGAAGTAAGTAAGCGCGTCGTCGTAGTGCCCGTTAGCAAGATACACGGTGCCGATGCTGTTCAGGCACTCAGCCTGGTATGTTTCGTCCCCCGAATCTCGCTGAATTTGTAGCGATTCCATGAACATTTTAAGCGCTTGATCATGCTGGCCGCGTTGTTCATAGAAGTCCCCTAGATCGATCAGCGTGTCCCCCCTCTCCTTCTTGGCACCGATTTCTTCTCGCACTTGCATAGCCTCATTGAAACTGGCCAGAGCCGCGTCCGGCTTACCAAGGCGCGAATAGACCTGGCCCATTTCGTTAAGGCTTGCGGCCACGCCGCGCTTAAAGCCGATACGGCGCTCGATGGTGAGTGCTTGCTGATAATTGATCAGGGCTTCCTCAGGCTTGTTCATCAGCCTGTAGGCGATGCCAATGGCTTGCAGAATGACCGCTTTCTTCTCGTCGTTTCCGACTTGTATCGCGAGCGTGAGGCCGTGGTTCAGGTAATCGAGACTGCGCTGCGGATTATCGCTCATGAGCTCCACGCCGCCCATTTTCCACAGTGTCTCAACGGATTGCGGATCCGCTTTTAAGACGTTCTCGTAATGCTCGCGGGCCTTTTGGTACGCACCAGTGTCTTGGTACAGCGCCCCAAGAGTGAATTGGGTATCGGTGTCGCCTGGGGCAGCCTTGGCGAGGTTCTCATAGGACGAGATGGCTTGCGGATAGTCCTTCATGATCCGCGCGTGTCCGGCGGCAATCCGGTATTTTTCCTGGGGCGGCAAGTTCTGACTCAGATCGACCGCCTTACGAGAATACTTTTCCGCATCCCCTTCGTATCCCAGCAAAGAGTCGGCTTCGGCGAGACGCGCGTAGGCAAGTGCGAACTCCGGATCCTCTGTCGTTGCCGTTTGCAAAGCCTTGGCAGCATCGATCCACTTGCCGTCACGAAGAAACCGGACACCCTGGTCGTAGTTGCGCAGGGCGTCGACGGATTTTGCAGTGGGCTGGAAGGAATTGGCCTTCAATTCCTTTAAGACATCCGTTGACACCGCCAGATTCTCGCGGATAAGTTCGGCAAGGCGATCCACACTTGTTGGGATGGCGTTTTCATTGGGCGCCTCGGTCTTTAACGAGGCTCGGCGATCGTGTTTGATGTCCGACAACCTAGCATCAATGCGGATTTGGTCGCCAAACCTGGTGTATTGCCCGGAAACAACCCTGTCGGCGTTGCTGAGTTGAGCGATTTGCCTCAGCGTCGCAGCGTCCAGGTCCATACTTGGTGAAACGCGCAAGTCGCGAAGGATTTCGTGCAGCCGATCGACTGATACGATCCGCATTTGCTCGGACTGTCCCACAGCTGTGCTCAACATGTCCGGGATGCTTGGACCGATCCAGTCTATTTTTGTATCTGTCGTGAGGTTTTGGAATGGCAGAATGGCCAGCGATACTTCCGGAGCGCTCGCCGCCTTGGTCACTGTGGTGGATACACGTCTCTGGTTGAGGAACACCCCCCCGCCAGTGATGAGCAATAGACCGGCCCCCGGTGCCAGCCATTTCCAATAACGAAAGCCAGGTTGTCGAGCAATCGGTGAAGGTGCGGGCGCTTCGCGCGCAGAGGACACGCGGCGCGAACCGGTGCGTGTCCCCGCGAGTACCCCGGAAACCGTGTCATGTTTGAGCTGCTTCAGATCATTGCGCATGGCGGCGGCGGTCTGGTAACGGAGCTTGCGGTCCTTCTCGATGGCTCTGCCGACGATGTCTTCCAGCTCCGGCGGAAGTTGAGGATTTACCACACATGCAAAAGTAGGCGGCCGATTTAAGATCGCCTCCATGATGATGCCGGAGGTACGTCCAGCAAAGGCCATCCTGCCGGTGGCCATCTCGTATAGAACGAGTCCGAAGGAAAAAATATCTGTTCGGTTATCGAGTTCCTCGCCGCGTACCTGTTCCGGCGACATGTAGCAGACGGTTCCGAGGGTGCTCCCCGGCTTAGTGAGCAATTCTTCGTCGCTCAAAGTAGGCATCATGGAGGGACTCACGCCTTCGGCAACCATGGCCAGGGGAACGAGTTTAGCCAGACCAAAATCGAGAATCTTGGCTTGGCCGCGCTTTGTAACAAAAATGTTAGAAGGTTTAATGTCCCGGTGAACAATGCCCCGGCTATGCGCCGCGTCCAAAGCATCGGCAATCTGGATGGCCAGCTCTAAAGTTTCCTCCAACGCCAGCCGTTTGCTTTCGATATAGTGCCTGAGCGTTTGGCCGTCCATGAACTCCATGACAATGAACTGCTCGCCGGACTCTTCGCCGATATCATGAATGGTGCAGATGTTGGGATGATTCAGAGCTGACGCGGCTTCCGCTTCTCTCCTAAATCGATCAATGACGGCAGGGTTTCGCCCCGTCTCCGGAAGAAGAAATTTCAAAGCGACGAAACGCTTCAGCCGAGTGTCTTCCGCTTTGTACACCACCCCCATTCCGCCGCCGCCCAGTTTCTCGACGATGCGGTAATGGGAAACGACGTGATCGCTCATAATCGTGGCCAGTCTTTGCAAAAATGTTAGACCTGGCATTTAGGCAAGTCAATGCAGTACAAGTGCTGTGCTCGGCAAAGAGTCCGTTTTGCAGATGCAAGCGTACTTTTCCAGGCTACGCCGACGTAAACTGTCACCGCTCATTGCGCTCAAAGCTCTGGGAGTGTTGAGTTTTATCTCCGCAACAATGCTACGAGCCTCCGTCGTAATCCCCTGATTCTAGAGTCGCTTATTCTTGCGCCGAAGGGCAGGTTCAATTGATTCGACCTAGAGAAATCACTATTGCGCTGCCGGCGACCCGCGATCGGTAGCTTGCTCAGGTTCGCCTGTCCGTTGCGTCTGCTCGTTGCGGCGGAATGTTTTGGTTCAAGCGGAAGAAATTGTTCGGATCGTAGTGCGTCTTTACGGCCACGAGGCGACCCCACCGTTCGCGGTAGGCTTCCGGCACGCGGTCCTGTTCGTCGCCGCTCATGAAATTCACGTAGACGCCTGGCGTCATAGAGGGCCGCAGGTCAGCAAACAGTTCGCGGACCCACGCGACGTTCGAGGCATCGTCGGAGGCGTCAGACCAGCTTCCAAGAATGTTCGCGATGAAGGGCGAGCTGCGGTCTCCAAACGCGGTTTCGCTTGCGCCGACGCGGCCCGCGGCGCCGCCAAGATAAGCGAGTTCAATTTGGTTAAGTGGGGACGGAATGGTTTCAAGCGCCGCAACCATGCGTTCAATCTCGCTGTCGCCGAGCGACTTAAAGTAGCCGGACTTGGTGTAGTAGCGCCGGTCGTGCGGGAATTCGTGGTCTGCCATGGTTTGCAGCTCGAGAAAGGACATTTCGCGGTGCGTTACCGCCTGGCAATTGCACAGGGAGAGGGCGCGCTGCAGGCAGCGGTTCCCTTCGTCGCGGTCACCGACCCAAACAAGGCCCTGGCTTGCGACGGGCCGTCCCCGCAAATGTTGCAGCACGCTTGGTGCCGGGGGCGCAGTCGTCAGCGAGATTACCCAACGCAGGTTATCGGGGGCCTGCGGCATGAAATCGCGCCAACGCCGCACAATCGCGGCGACGTCGTCGCCGGTGCAGTAGCCTGCGCCGAACACAACGGAAGTAACTGGATGCAGGCGCACTTCAAATTCCGTGACCACTCCGAAATTTCCACCTCCCCCTCGAAGCGCCCAGAACAAGTCGGGATTTTGCTTGGCATTGGCGCGCACCAGCGAGCCATCGGCAACAACGAGCGTGAAACCCTCGACGTTGTCGCAAGAGAGCCCGTGCAAGCGGTTCAGCCAGCCAGTGCCGCCCCCCAAAACGAGGCCGGCAGCGCCGGTGTGCGAGACGACTCCGGAGGGAAACGTCAACCCAGCCTCTTGCGTAGCGGTATCAATCGTTCCAAGCAGGCAGCCACCGCCGAATCGGGCGCGTTTGGCGCGCTCGTCAACGCTGATGTCTCGGAGGCGACACAAATCAATCACTAGGCCATCTTCGCAGGTGCTGAACCCTGCGAGGCTGTGGCCGCCGCAGCGAATAGCAGCCGACACCTCTGCGGAAGCCGCTGCCCTTACCGCGCTTTGTATGTCGGCGGTGTCCGCGCAACGGGCGATCAGGGCCGGCTTGCGCGCGACCATCGCGTTCCAGATTCGGCGCGCCTCCGCAAAGTCAGAATCCCCCGGTGACAGCAAGTCACCGCGGAAGTTTCCGAGAAGTGTTGCGCGGACTTCTGAAATGAGCTCGTTCATGCAGCCGTTTCGCCTTGCCCGGAACTCAATCGCAGCATATTCTAGCCCGCAAACGGAGGGCGCCGACAATAATCGGTTTCGGCGCTGTCCGCGCCCGGATCGACAGCTGGGCAGAGGGTCCTTATCGGCCATCGTTTAGTCCGCAAGAACAGGAGCATCTGCTTGCAGGGTAAATCGCAACCTTCAGCTGCGCAGGACGCCACGACGGTGACGCGCCAACATTTCCCGATCGAGGCAGTTCGCGCCAAATTTCCGGCGCTCCACCGCGCGCCGGCCTTCGTCTTTTTCGACAACGCCGCCGGCGCTCAGATTCCGCAGGCCGTCCTCGATGCGGTGAACCATCACCTGCTCGAATGCAACGTGCAGCGGGGCGGGAGGTACGCGAAAAGCCAGCAAGTGGACGCCACGATTGCGCGCGCCCGTCAAAGCATCTCGGACCTTCTGAACGCGCGAGATCCAAATGAAATCGCGCTCGGCATGAACGCGACTTCGTTCATTCGCCTGGTGAGCCTCGCTATCGGCCAAACGCTCGGCGAACGCAACGAAATCGTCGTCACGGACATGGATCACGAAGCGAACGTGGCGACGTGGTTGGCGCTCGAGAGAATGGGTGCGAAGCTTCGCTGGTGGAAAATGGCGGACAATGGCAAGCTCCACGCCGACGACTTAAAACCGCTGGTGTCCGCCAAGACCCGCCTTGTTGCGTGCACTGTTGCTTCGAACGCGTTGGGTTCGGTGGTTGACGTCGCCGCGGCCGCAAGAATTGCTCATCAAGCTGGCGCGGAGGTCTTTCTTGATGGCGTGCACTATGGGCCGCACGGCAACGTGGACGTGCAAGCCTTCGATTGCGATTATCTGGTTTGTTCCGGTTACAAGATCTTTGGCCCGCACATGGGCTTTCTTTGGGGACGCCATGAACTGCTGCGGAAGTTGCCGACGTTTCGCGAAGATTTCATTCCTGATGAGCCGCCCGGAAAGATTGAAGCTGGCACATTCATCTACGAGAATGTCGCCGGCATGGATGCGGCGATTTCTTACCTCGAGTCTCTTGGAGCATCCGCGCAAGACAGCTGCGCGCAATCGGAGGGAACGACGAAACGTGTCCGGCTGTCGCAGGCTATGCAGCTGATTCGTGACTATGAACATTCGCTTTCGCTGGAGATGCTGCACGTGCTGCACGAATCGGGTGCGACGGTTTATGGAATCACATCAAAGGATGACGTCCGCGAACGCGTTCCGACGTTTTGCTTTAATCTGCCCGGCGTCGCGCCGGCAAAAATCACGGAGACGATGGCCCGCGCGGACATCGGCATTCGCGATGGCCACATGTATGCGCCGCGCTTGATGAAACGCCTCGGTGTGTCCGTGGAGACCGGCGTCGTTCGCGCCTCGCTCGTCCATTACAACACGTTCGCGGAGATCCATCGCTTCGGGAACGTTTTGCGAGACCTGACCGCCCATGGCTGAAACGCGCGAGCGCCGCGACGCACGGACTGCTGCTCGGGTCCTGTCCAGTCGGCCTGCAGCCTCGGTGCAAGCCGATGAATTGCAGCGCCGCCTCAGCCAGCGCCAACTGACGATGCTGGCGATCGGCGGCGCGATCGGTGTCGGCCTGTTCCTCGGCAGCAGTGTCACGATTCGTCTGGCCGGTCCCGGAGTCATCGTGACCTATCTCATCGGTGCGGCGATCGCTATGATCGTAGCGTACGCGCTCGCGGAAATGGCCGTGGTCCAGCCGTTCGCAGGCGCCTTTGGCATTTACGCACAAACCTATCTCAATCCGTGGGCCGGCGTCGCGGTGCGCGGCACGTATGCCATCGTGCAAATCATCGCCATCGGCGCGGAAGTCACCGCCGTGGCCATCTATTTTGCGTTTTGGTTTCCAACGGTTCCGCAGTGGCTGTGGGTCGTGGCGGTTTCCGCCGGCTTGGTGGCCGTCAACACGCTGCACGTGGGCCGCTTCGGAGAATTCGAATACTGGTTTGCGTTGATCAAAGTTGTCGCAATTATTCTGTTCATCGTCATCGGGGCGGCCCTGATTCTTGGTCTTGGGCCTGGACCCGCGATTGGCCTCTCGAATCTAACGACGCACGGAGGGTTTCTCCCCTTCGGCTGGAAGGGCGTCTGGCTCGCGCTGACGCTTGCGATCACCAGCTATATGGGCGTAGAGGTCGTCGCCGTGACCGCAGGCGAAGCGCAAAAACCGCGCGAATCCATTCCCCGCGCGATGCGCGGCATCGTGTTTCGTCTGGTCATCTTTTACGTCTTTTCCATCGCCGTCATGCTGGCGATGACGCCCTGGAACCAGACTGGCAACACCCTTTCCGCGAGCCCGTTCGTGCGCGCGCTTTCATCGGTTGGTATTCCTTACGCAGCGGGATTGATGAATCTCGTGGTCATCACCGCGGCGCTTTCCAGCGCAAACACAAATCTTTATCTCACCACGCGTATGATTTTTTCTCTGTCGCGCGGGCAGTACGTTCCTCTGTGGTTTGGCCGGCTGAGCAGTAGCGGTGTTCCGCGCCGCGCGCTCGCTGCGTCGACCGCCGGCATGGTCGCCGCGATCTTGCTTGCCATCTACGCTCCCAGCAGCGCGTTTCTGATGCTTTACGGCGTTGCCGTGGCAGGGATGTTTTTCGTCTGGATCGTGATTCTGATCACCCACATCGCCTTTCGCCGGGCCATTGGACCCGCGCGCGCCGCCGAACTCCCGATGCGCGTCCCGTTCTTCCCCTACTCCACGGTGCTGGGCATCGTCGCGCTGCTTGGAATTGTGGCCAGCACGTTTTACGTCGAAGGCTTGAGGTACACCGTTCCGGCCTTCGCGCCCTTTCTCGTTCTCATCACGCTGGCCTACCGGATTTCCCGGCGGAGGACCCACCCGCCTTCCGCTCGTCAATCAGAAGCGAGCCTCCGTTCCGACGCGGTGAAAGAATAGCCTCGAATGTGGTGCCGGTGAGGTGCACGGAGCGTTGATGGCTGCCGGAGGATGATGGAGAATAATCGACATGGGTCCAGCCGACAGGGTCGGGGCCATCCTCGTTACAGGAGCGTGCGGACATATTGGACGGGAACTGTGTCGCATCCTGAGAAATAACGACCGCGAAATTTTACCGGTTGATCTGGATCACCACAAAACGCGAGAGGTCGTTAGGTGTGATCTCAGATCGCCGAGCGATGTATCGCAACTGTTCCAAGCCCACCCGATTCGAGCGGTGATCCACCTCGCCGGTACTCTGCCGAGCGCCTTTCGGGCCGACCCTTTGACGGGAGCCGATGTCAATCTCGGTGGTTCTTGCGAACTATTGCGGCAGTCGGCGGCGGCGCACGTTAGGCGCTTCATTTTTGCCAGCTCCATGAGTGTTTATGGATCGTCTCCCACCCGTCGGCCGGTGACCGAAGATGATCCGCCAACCCCCGATGAACCGTACGGTGCCTCAAAGCTGGCTGTTGAATTAATTGGACAAACGCTCGCGAGAGAGAAGACTCTTGAGTTTGTTGCGCTGCGTATTGCCAGGGTTGTGGGGCCGGGCATCAAGAAGACCTCTTCTCCGTGGCGTTCTCAGATTTTCGAAGCATGTCCGCAAGGGTATTCGGTCTCTGTTCGATTCACGCCGGAGGCGATCCTTTCGCTGGTACACGTCGAGGACGTTGCCCACATGCTGTTCACTTTGGCTGAAACCGCTGAGATGAGCAGCTTTGTTTACAACACGCCGGTAGAAATATGGGAAGCAAGGCACCTAAAGGAAGCAATTGAGGAACTTAGGGGCATTCGCGTTGAACTCGGATCAGAAGCAGCTCACGGCGGGCCGATCTGCGACGGCAGTCGCTTCGCGCGAGAATTTGGATTTCAGCTTAGCGGTCTTCGTGACCGCCTATCGGGCTGCGTTCCAAGCAATCGGGCTTCCTTCGCCTAGGCCGGACTTCTTACTTCCAAGCTGGCCAACTGACCTCACCCCACGGTAGCTTTATCCCCTTCTTTATCGACCAGCCTTGTCCGTTCTTTTCTTTCGTAAGGAGGAGCTCATGGTCACTTTTCTGAGCGCTCCGGTGAGAAGCGCCAGCTCGGATTCGAGCGTCTCACATGCGTCGCCAGCAGCTGCCAGGTCTCCGGTCCGGCCCATAGTCTCCAGCCGCTCGGCAGCCGCAAACGCACTCTTCGCCGCGAAGTTGCCGACCGAGCCCTTCAGCGCGTGCGCCGCCCTTCCCAACGCTACCGCATCGCCTTGGCGGATTGCTTCCTTGATTTTCGTGAGCTGCTGAGGACCATCGGCGAGAAAAAGGCGAACCATTTTGTGCAAAAGGCGACGATTACCATCGACGCCCGCAAGGAGTGCCACCTGATCAATGATCTCGTCCGCTTGTCGAGCCTCCCACGCAGGCATTCTCGCCGAATTCTGTGGACTGATCAACAGACCGATCGCCTGCTCAAGCTCTCTGACGCGTATTGGCTTGGATGTATAGGCATCCATGCCCGCCGCCAAACAGCGCTCGCGATCTCCTCTCATAGCATGTGCCGTCATTGCGATTATTGGGATGTGTGCGCCGGTGGCACTCTCCCAGGCGCGGATGGCCATGGTGGCGTTAAGTCCATCCATTTCTGGCATCTGCACATCCATGGCGATGAGGTCGAACTTTCCGGCTTGAACGGCGGAGAGCGCCTCGCGGCCATTGTTGACCACGGTAACCTGATGCCCTAACTTTTCAAAGACCCGCGTCGCAACCAACTGGTTGACCTGATTGTCTTCCGCCACTAACACGTGTAGACCGCGCGGCGCAGACCGAGACCTTTGGCGTGGTTTTGGAGCGCGGGGCTTCCCTATAACTGGCTCGCCAATGGCGCTCACAATCACATCAAACAGCTCCGATTGCTTGATCGGCTTGGTGAGATACGCCGAGATACCCAACTTGCGACAACGGGCGACATCGTCGGGCCGACCGGCTGACGTGAGCATGACCAGCTTCGTGGCGTCGTAGCGGCGGTCCTGAGAAATGTGTTCGGCGACTGCGAATCCATCCATATTAGGCATGTGTCCGTCAAGCAGGACGAACGCGAACGGTCGGTTCGCGTGCAGAGAGTTTTCCAAACTGGCAAGCGCAGAGGCGCCGTCTTCGGCAGCAACGGGACGCATTTGCCAGCTCCTGAACACCTCTTCAAGGATGCGGCGGTTAGTCGCGTTGTCGTCCACAATGAGCACCGGCAGATCCGTAAGCGAGCGCCAACGGACCGGCGGTTTCTTCGTCCCGGGCTGCTGGACCTTAAAACAGGCAGTGAAATGGAACGTGCTGCCTCGGCCGACGCGGCTTTCGACCGAGATCGTGCCGCCCATCAGCTGCACGAGTTGCGCCGAGATCGCCAGCCCCAGGCCGGTTCCGCCGTAACGGCGAGTAGTGGAGCTGTCAGCTTGGGAGAATGCCTCAAAAATGAGCGCCTGCTTCTCCACTGGAATACCGATTCCGGTATCCGAGACCGCGAATCGCAATTGGACGTCGCCACTGCCGCGAGGTTCGGCCTGCACGTGCAGTACGACTTCCCCTTGCTCAGTAAATTTGATGGCATTTCCGACGAGATTCAGAACTATCTGCCGCAGGCGCAAAGGATCTCCCAACAGCGTGTCGGTGACATCAGGATGAATGTGACATGCCAGCTCAAGCCCTTTCTGGTCAGCACGTGGAGCGAGCACCCTCATGGTGTCTTCGAGCGCATCACGCAGGTTGAATTCGATACGATCCAGTTGCAGTTTGCGTGCTTCGATCTTGGAAAAGTCGAGAAGATCGTTGATCAGTGTGAGCAGGGCATCGGCTGAGCTCTGAATCGCGTTTAGATATTCTCGCTGTTCGCGAGTGATGCGGGTGGCCAGCGCAAGTTCCGTCAGGCCGATCATTGCGTTCATCGGTGTGCGGATCTCATGGCTGATGTTGGCAAGAAACTCGCTCTTGGCTCGGGTCGCGTCTTCCGCACGCTTTCTGGCTGTTTCCAGGTCGTGCGCATACATGCGCAGGGCGTCTTCCGCCTCCATCCGTTCGATGAACTGGCCGATCTGGCTACCGATCGCGCTCATCATCTCCAACAGCCTGCGGTCCGGCTGTTGGATCTCGTGGCTGAAGAATTCGAGTACGCCCAGGACCTCAGTCCCGAGGAGGATAGGAAATCCGAATGCAGCGTGCAGACCTTCTTTAGCCGCGATCGATGCGCGTGGAAAATTCGCGTCGCAGGTTACATCATCTATCCAGGCCGGCTGGGCTTGGGACCAAACTCGGCCGGGCAGGCCAACTCCGGGAGCAAGAGTACTGGAGTGCGTGCCCCGGTCGAACTCCTCAACCTGAGCGGACGGCATGTGCCAAGTTTCCACACTGCGCAGCACTTTCTCCTTTTGGTCGACTCGCCAAATAGTCCCCACCGACCAGTTGAGAGTCTCACATATAACCCGCAGGATCCGCGGGGTAGCCCTGGCAAGAGTTGATGCCTCGGCGAGTACGCGCGTGATGGCGTACTGGGCGGCCAAGCGAGCCTCTTCACGTTTTCGCTCGGTGACATCCGTCGCGATGGCATAAATCAATCCTCTTTCCCGGCGGACAATAGCCGACCAGAGCAGCCATCTGTAGGAGCCGTCCTTACAACGGTAGCGATTCTCGAAAGAAAGGGTGCTGCGGCCGGAGGCGACGTGCGCGGCTTCGCTGGCCGTGGATTCGCGGTCATCCGGGTGCACAAACTCAAGATACGGACGTGCGAGTAGCTCCTCCCTCGTGTAGCCAAATGTTGCTTCCCAGGCTGGGTTGACGTGTTTGAAGTACCCGTCAGTTCCCGCTATGCACAAGAGGTTCAGCGAAAGGTCGATAAATTCGCGCAGGTCGTCTTCGCGTGGCGGATTTAAACTGGCTGGCGCGCTCACGGCTCCCCCGTTCGCGAACACGGAAAATCGGGATCAGGAACTCATTCTGGTACAAAGCGGGTGATCGCGCAACTTGGCGCAAGTCTTGCCGGTGCCTGACATCGCTGCCGTTGATATGTGCTTGAGGCGGAAGTAGCATTGGTGACGCAACGCCGGTTCCTTCCATCCAGCGGATGAGGTGGCATCGATGAGCGACACACCAGCTTTGACCGAGAAAATTCTTGTCGCCGATGACGACCGCACAACGCGCTTTGCTATATCCGCGATGCTGAAGAAAGCCGGCTATGCGGTTACTGCGGTGAAGGATGGCGCGGAAGCGTTGCGCAAGATCCAGCAAACAAGTTTTGATCTAGCGTTCCTGGACATCTGGATGCCGGAGTTGAATGGCCTCGAGGTCCTTGCCCGGGTTCGCGCAGGCGAATCCCACCCGAAAATCGTCATCATGACCTCCGACAGCACGCCGGAGACTCTGCTGCGTGCCATACGGGAGCAAGCGTACGAATACCTGAGTAAGCCGTTTCCACCGAAAGAGGTGGTCGAGGTGGCGAGGCGAGCACTCAAGCAAAACGCTTCTCCGCCGATCGAGGTTATTTCCGCGCGTCCACATTGGGTGGAGCTGCTCATTCCGTGCACACGGGAGGCTGCTGAGCGCATTCAATCCTTTCTAATGAAGCTAGAGGCCGATCTTCAGGATGATCTGCGCGAAATGATCGGCATGGCATTCAAGGAGTTGCTGCTCAATGCGGTGGAGTGGGGGGGAAAGCTGGATCCGAACCACAAAGTACGGATTGCTCAAGTCCGCTCCTCGCGCATGCTGCTGTATCGCGTTGCCGACCCCGGGCCAGGCTTCAGCTTCAAGGGCTTGGCTCACGCCGCCATTGGCCAACCGGCGAAGGAACCCATCGCGCATGTGGCCGTCCGCGATCAACTCGGCATGCGTCCGGGCGGATTCGGCATTGCCATGATCCGCGCGATGGCCGATGAGCTGCTCTACAACGAGGCACAAAACGAGGTCATCTTTATCAAGTACCTGGCTGCTTCCCCTGGTGTTTCAGGGACAGCATAAGTTCGCTCGAGACCGTGACGCTGGGGGCAGAAAAGAGTGGCCACTGAGGCGCCTCTCGCAGGGATGACTCCGGTGTGCCCGAACTAACCCGATTTAGTTAGCCAAGCGAATACGCTACAGACGGGATCAACAGGTTCAGTGCCTGAACCCCCGGGTAGCTTCAAGTTGACGGCGTCGAAAATGAACGACGGGTGAGGATCAGCGCCCACTTCATCAGGAGACGACCGGGCAACTTTCTCTGACGACTAATCGATGGTGAGCGTCAGAGAAGTCGATGCCGTAATAGATGGCGTCGTGGTATCGGTTCCAACGATGGTTATCGTGTAGGTTCCCTTTGCAGCCGTAGCAGAGCTTGGCGGCGACGTGGACGAGCCCGCACCAGCACAACCCGAAGCTGCCAGACCAACCGTGGCAAGAATGCATAGTGTTGCGAAGGTGGCAGGCCTGCGGCAACGACGACCCGCCAAAACGACGAAAAGCAGGGCAACTATAGCCACACGGGCCTGGTTTGCCTGAAACGCTACAAACGGAGTCGGGTGCTTCCTGTAAATATGCGGGCCGCCGTCAGGGATGTTGCGCGGGTCAACTCCTGCTCCAACGAGCGCGGGAGTCGGACAGGCCGAGGCGATCGTGTTGACGGTCAAGGCGGCCGCAGCCGCAGTTGTTCCGGAGACAGTTGTGTTGGTCATAGAGAAGCAGCCGTTCGCATCTCAGTGTTCCCCTGCGTTCGGTCCAACACACAACCCTGAACGACAGAGGTGGAATGGCGGAAGCATACTTAGCGCGGGCGCATCCCCAGACGAGTTGGTGTAGAATGCACGCCGCCCCG
>DATAIH010000361.1:0-4329 GCA_036262755.1 Candidatus Acidiferrum sp. | reverse complement strand
ATCGTTGTAAACGTCTAGGCCGGCAAAAATGCGATGGGGGCTCACCTCGAAATCCGCCGATTGAGTGTCACGGTTTTTCAGGACCACGTTGAAGGTCGGGAATTTTCCGTGCGGTACGCCCACTTCCCACTGGTCCCGGGGCCAAGTCACAACGCCGGAAGGATACGGTCCGCCGAGTACTGTTCCCGCGGCGAGATGAGGGTCATCGAAGGTGACGTAGGCCGGCGGAGCGGCCCCGCCTTTGCCCTGAATATCGACGTCGCGTGAGGACACATGGTGGATGCGAAGCACCTTGGTCGCATCGTCGAAAGTGAAGCCCTCGCCCGCCAGATCCTGACGGCGTCGCAATGCCCTTCCGCCGGCCGTGACAAACTCGGGCACGAAGTCGAGACGAAGGACGTCTGTGGAGTCTGCGTCGAACGTGGAGTAGGTGACCGCATCTGGGCCGTATGACATCCGAGTGACCACCGAGAGAGAACCAAGCAAATGCGACTCGTCAGACGGCGCCCATTCCGGCACCGCCCAGAACGCATCCATCATGCGTCGCGGCCCGTCAGAAAATTCATCGGTAAACCACCACTGCATGGTGTAGGGAGGGTGTGCTTTTCCAGGCAGGCCCTGAAAGTAAGTGACCCAGTTGTACGTGCGATAGGCGGCTTCTTTGTACGCAGCGTCTCCAGTTTTCGCGTAGTAGAGCGCTTCGACGGCCGCGAGGCGAGCGCTGTGGCTGTCGCAGCACTGGTTGGGCTGATTGCAGCAGAACTCTTTTCCGTTGCCCTGTTCGGTGGTAACGGTTGCGCCGTGAACGATGTATTTGGGCCATTTGGGCGTGGTCTTGACCCATTCGATCAATCTTTGCGCGTGTTCGCGCCACTGCGGATCCTTCTCGGGATGCAACAGGACGTAGCGCGCGAATTCAAGCGGGATAACCTGGTTCATGTTGTCGTAGCTGCCTTGGACGTCTTCGAAGTAGCCGACCCAGACATTGTCTTGCAGGGGGTATTTGACGAACCAGTTCCAGGCACCCTCGCGGATTTTCTTGTAGGAGGCGACGTCGCCCTGGCCGATACGGGTGAGCTCGTCGAAGAGCATGATCGGTTCAATAACGTTTGCGGAATACGGGAACATGGCTTTGTTGTTGCCGAGGCTGCCGTCGCGGGCGAAACAGCGGTTCGGCCAGGGAGAATTTTTTTCATCGCCGGGCTTGAAGTTCTTGACAAGTGCGGCGGCGCAGAGAATCGCCGCCCGCAGATATTTTGTGTTGCCCGTCATTTCGTATAGGCGGAGATAGGCGTAGCCGTCCTCCCCGACGACGTGTGGCTCGATGAAGTCTTCGCCGTGCTGGCTCCAGCCCCTGTATTTCTTTGCGCCGGGATCCGCCGATGGGTATGGAACTCGTGCCCAGGCGTAATCGCCGGACGTGCGGCCGTTTTCGAGTTCGTAATCGACGAGGCTCTGCAGAAATTCGAGCGTGCGCACATCTCCGGTGTAGGGATAAAGCCGTTCTATGAAGCCTTGCATCATGGCGCGGAGATAACCGGTGGAGTTGACCCACTTGGCGTCGGGGATGAGTTCGAACGTCGTGCGGTCGAAATCGAAGCAGCAATAGAAGTAGTGAAGACGTTGCCGGTTGTACTGGTCCCATAGAATGGTCCATTGCGAAAGGAAATATCCCGAGTAGGAATATCCAGTGTCGTCCGGCATTGGCCACGGCAACAATTTGTGCTGAGCGTCAAGCGCTGAGGCACGACCGGCGATGGTTGGTTCGTCGACCGTCGCGGTGACGGGAAAAGGCGCCTGCGGACTCTGCGCAGCAAGCGTTGTAGCGCAGACGAGGAAGACGACGAACGCTCTCGCTACCTTAGCAGCTGCTGTCATAACGCGCCTCCAGAAGGGTTGCGATCGGAATCGCCGCACCGGGAGTGGCCGACACCTTCAGTCGCTTCCCCAGCAAAGTCGCTGCGAGCGACGCCAACGAGACTGTCCTGACAACTCCGATTGCTCCTGCGTCCCGGTTAGACTCGTGATTGAACCTCTCAATCGGATGGGAAATCAAGTCGCAGCGCAACCCGCTGTTCCTTCCTCGCGGGATGGGGATCTTCGTAACCTTGCGGCCAGAAACGGAACCGAGGGAGAACCATTACCGGAACTTAGGGGGATCCCAAAGCAGGAACTCATGCGCCACGCCGACATGCGCACCACGACGAACGTATATGGCGAGGCGATGGACGCAAGCAAACGCGAAGCACGCAGCAAGGTCGTGCGCATGGTGTCGGGTTCGAGAGTGGCTTAGTGCCGCTTGGAAGTTGTTGTAAGTAGTTGAAAATTAAAAAGTTGGTGGAGCCGATGGGATTCGAACCCACGACCTCCTCGATGCCATCGAGGCGCGCTCCCAACTGCGCCACGGCCCCACACAAAAGAGAAGACTAAGTCTATCACAGGCGGTCGAACGAGTCTTGCTCCTTCCGTTCAGGGGGCGGACGACATAGAAGGGGGAATAGCTGGTTTTCTTTTTTTGTGGCGGTTGTCCTAGCGTATGTAGTACGCTAGGACTAAGGAGGGTAAACTCAACCTATGCCACATTCCCTTGCCGAATTAGAGGAGCGTCGGAACGCCATCGCTCAGCGGATCGCTGCACTCGGTGACCTTCGCCCTGGTTCCGTTTCCAGTACCTCGGGTCGCTGTGGCAAATCAATTTGCCGCTGCCATCAGCCAGGTCACCCGGGCCACGGTCCTAATCTCAGGCTCACCTATAAAGTGGACGGCAAAACCTTAACCGAGTCGTTGCCCACGCCGGCGGCGGCACGCAAAGCAGAACGTGAAGTGGCGGAGTTCCGCAATTTCCAGCAACTCAGTCGGGAATTTGTTGAAACCAACGCCAAGATCTGCCATTTGCGGCCGGTCGAGGGGCAGCCCGAAACGGAGCAGGAAAAAAAACGGCCGAAGCGATCCGTAAAGAAGTCGCGCGCGAAGTAGATCAACTCTTACAGATCATTTTCCAGGGGCGGCGCAAGACCAGGCGTCTCGATCTCGAAGCCGTCGAGATGGCCGTGCGCTCTGCGATGCACCGGGCCGGTGCCGCCGCCTTGAACGAACTGCTGGACTTTCCCGCCCCGGCCAAGGCCCAGCACGCCGTGACTTGTCACTGCGGACAAGCAGCTTCGTATCGAGAGTTGCGCTCCAAGCCGGTGCTGACTGCCGTAGGCCCCGTGCAAGTTTTGCGCCCCTACTATTTATGTCCGCACTGTCACACCGGCCAATTTCCTGTCGATGTCGAGCTAGACATCGACAGGACGGAGTTTTCTCCCGGGGTACGCCGCATGCAAGCCCTGGTGGGCCAGCAAGCTCCCTTCGAGCACGGCCGCGAACAGCTGAAAGTTCTGGCTGGCTTGGAGGTGACGACCAAGTCCGTCGAGCGTTCGGCAGAGACGATCGGAGCGGAAATCGCTCAACAAGAACAACAGCAGATCCAGAGAGCGGTGCAGTTGGATCTGCCGATCCCCGTTGGCCGGCCGATTCCCATCCTTTATCTGCAGATGGATGGGACCGGTGTCCCCGTGGTGAAGAAAGAGACGCTGGGTCGGCAAGGCAAGATCGCGGGCCAACCAGCACATACTCGGGAAGCTAAGTTGGGATGCGTATTCACGCAAACCACCTGGGACAAGAAGGGCTACGCGATCCGCGACCCGGATTCCACGACCTACACCGGGGCCATCGAAACGGCGGTAGAGTTTGGCAAGCGCCTCTATCGGGAAGCGTTAAAACGTGGTTGGCGTCTGGCGAAAAAGAAGGTGGTCATCGGCGATGGCGCCGAATGGATCTGGAATCTGGTCGCCGAACACTTTCCGGAAGCGATGCCAATCGTCGACCTCTACCACGCTCGCCAGCATCTCTGGGAGCTGGCGCGCCAGCTGTACCCCCAGGAGGAAATCAAACAGAAAGCTTGGATGAAGGTTCACCAGAAGCGTCTGCTGGACAAAGGGAAAATTGAAAAACTGGTGGGCGCGCTCCGCTCCATCCACACCACCAATGCCCAAGTCGCCGAGAAGATTCGCACGGAGGCTGACTACTTCGAAAGAAATACAGAGCGGATGCGCTATCCCAAATTCCGCCGCCAGCACTTGTTTGTTGGCTCGGGTGTGGTCGAAGCTGGCTGCAAGTCGGTCATCGGCTCTCGTCTAAAACAATCCGGAATGTTCTGGACCGTCCGGGGAGCCAACGCCATCCTGGCACTACGCTGCTCTCATCTCAACGGTTGCTTTGAGAATTATTGGGAGGGCCGACGTGAAGCTCGGGCGGCATGATTTTTCACTCCTATGTCGTCCGCCC
>DATAIH010000360.1:0-9028 GCA_036262755.1 Candidatus Acidiferrum sp. | reverse complement strand
GGGAGACAGCCGGGAAAATTTCCAAGGTCTCGGGCGGGACGATTTTGCATCGAGTTGAGGGATTAGGAAGAGGAAGAAACTTTCATGCAACCAAACGTTCGGCGTGGAATTGTGCTCGGCGCTGCCGCGCTCGTGTGTTTTGGCGCGGCGATTGGCATACAGGTAGCTGCACGCACGGGACAGAACAAAACAGCGGTAGCAAAAAAGCCCGAGCAAAAGCGCAACGCCTCGGACGCGTACCGATTCAATACCCTGGGGGTCGCGCATATGAACCAGCAGCGACCTGCGGACGCGCAGAAATATTTTGAGCAAGCGCTGGAAGCCGACCCGAAGTTTGCGGTGGCGCGATTGAACCTGGGCGTCGCATTACTCGGGCAACAGAAATTGGAAGCTGCGAGCGCCGCGTTGACCGAGGCGACCGAGCAACTGCCGAACGATCCGTATGCCTGGTACAACCTTGGGCTGGCACTCAAGGATAGCGGTGAAACCGAAAAGGGGATAGCTGCGTTCCGGCGCGTGACGGAAATCAAGCCCAATGAAGCGGACGCGTACTACTTTATCGGCTACCTGTCGACGCAACTCCAAAAGTATGACGATGCGATTCGGGCGTTCGAGAAGGGGCTCGAGCTGAATCCGGTGCATGCCTCAGCGGAGTTCGGGTTGGCGCGCGCCTTGCTGCGCAACGGCGACTCGCAAGCGGCGCGGGAGCATCTGGCGCGGTTTCAGAAAATCACGGCAGAGCATTTGGGGACGCCGTTCGGAGCGGGCTATGGGGATCAGGGGAAATTTTCGACGGCGGAACTGCCGATGAGCACGGCCATGGAAGTTCCTCCCGGGATCGCGGTGCATTTTGCCTTAGAGGAGCATCCGTTTGTTTCGAAAGGCGGCGCCGATGCGGCCGTGGTCGGAGCGAGCACGGGCGCATGTTTTTTCGATTTTGACGGTGACGGCAAGCCGGATCTGTTTTTGGTGAGCGGGACCGCGGACGGCACGACTCATTTGCTGCACAACCTCGGCAAAGGGCGATTCGAAGATGTTACGCAAACCGCGGGCATCCATCTTGCCGGGGGCGGATTCGGGTGCGCTGCGGGGGATTTTGACAATGACGGCAAGACCGACCTCGCGGTGTGCCTGAGCGATGGCGTACGGTTGCTGCGTAACAAGGGCGAGGGGAAATTTGAAGACGTGACGGAAGCGGTGGGGATCCGCAAGGAAAAAGGATGCGTGGGCGTCACGTTCGTGGATTACGACCACGACGGCGACCTCGATTTGTACATCACGAAGGCCGCCGTTTCGGGCTCGGCAGAGAACGCCGCACGCAATATTTTGTGGCGCAACAACGGCAATAGCACGTTTACCGATGTTTCCGGAGAAACCGCGCTCGGCGTGCCGGCCACGGGAGCCGGCGTGGTCACCACGGACTTCAATAATGACCGCGCGATTGATTTCGTTCTGGCGGGCGGAGCGACGGGCGCATCCATTCTGCTGAATCCACGCGAAGGAAAATTTACGCCCCTAAGAGGAGTTGATTTCGCAAAGGAAAAATTGCCTCCCGCGGTTGGCGTCGTTGCTTTTGACTTCGACAAAGACGGTTGGATGGACCTGGCGTTCACCCACGAGGGGGCTCCGGGGATCAGCTTATGGCGCAACGTGGAAGGGAAGCGGCTGGAGCGCGTGGCTCTGCCGGATTTTGGCTGGCAGAAGGGATGGGGAATTGCGGCGGTCGATTACGACAACGACGGCTGGCTTGATCTCGTCGCGGCGGGCGAAGGCAGCAACGGAGCGGAGCTGCGGCTTTTGCGCAATTTGGGCAGCAAGGGCTGGAGCGAGGTCACGAAGAGCGTGGGCCTCGATCAGCTGAAGTTGAATCAACCGCGCGCGATCGCGGTTGCGGACATCGATGGAAACGGCGATGCCGATCTAGTGGTGACACAGATCGGCGGTGCGCCCCTCGTGCTGCGCAACGAGGGCGGCAATCAGAACAGTTGGATGAGCATCGAACTAAAAGCGCTGAACGACAATAGGAGTGCGATTGGGACGAAAGTAGAGCTGTACGCCGGAACACTGTATCAGAAGTGGGAGGTGGCGGGCGCCTCTGGCTACTTGGGACAAAATGCTGCACCCATTCTGGCGGGCTTGGGCTCGGAAACCAATGCGGAGGTCGTGCGGCTGCTGTGGCCCACCGGCGTGCCGCAAGATGAAATCAATCTTGCCGCCAGAAAAGTGCACACGATAACGGAACTGGACCGGCGGGGGAGCTCCTGCCCGATCCTGTTTTCCTGGAATGGGCAGGAATACGAATTCATCGCCGACATGATCGGCCCGGGCGTGGTAGGCCACTGGATTGCGCCAGGACAGCGCGACGTTCCCGATCCTGACGAATACCTGAAGGTGCCGGCGCGCAGCGTGAGGCCGCGCGACGGAATGCTGAGTTTTCGATTCCTCGAGCCGATGGAAGAGACGGTTTATCTCGACCAGGTGCGCTTGCTGGCGATTGATCATCCTGCCGGGTACGAAGTCTTCCCCAATGAACGATTCGTGAGTGCGCCGCCGTTTCCGGAATTTCGGGTGATTTCGAGCCAGAGTGCGCACCCGCCGGCGGGGGCGTGGGATGATCGTGGGAACGATGTGCTTTCGCTGATTGCGAAAGCCGATCGCAAGTACGTCACGGACTTTGACGATTTGCCGTTCGCCGGATTCGCCAAACTGCACTGGGTGGAACTGGACCTTGGCGCGTGGGATGCGCACAAGCCGCTGCGGCTCATCATCGACGGCTACACGGATTACTTTACTGCGACGTCGATGTACGCGGCGGATCAAGCGGGTGTCAAAGTGATAGCGCCGTACGTCGAAGCGCAGGACGCGCAGGGCAAATGGGTGCGTGTGGTCGAAGACATGGGTTTTCCGGCCGGCCTCGAACGCACGATGATCGCGGATTTGACCGGCCATCTGCCGCAGGGCACTCAACGGATTCGCATCAATACGAATCTCAAGATTTATTGGGACGCGATTCGTATCGATCAAACAGCCGATCTCGAAGACATCCGCGTTTCCGAAGTGCCGTTGGCAAAGGCGGCGCTCGGGTTTCTCGGCTATCCGCGGGAAGTTCGTTTGCAACCCGCGAGCGACACGACATATTCCTACGCGCATCGCAGCTGGACAGGCCCGTACGCGCGCGCGGCGGGGAACTACACGCGCTACGGTGATGTGCGCGATCTCCTGGGCGCCTCCGATGACCGTTTCGTAGTGTTTGGCTCAGGCGAGGGCCTACGACTTGATTTCGACCCGCGCGCGCTGCCGGGAGTGCCAGCCGGTTGGGTGCGCGATTACTTTTTCTACGCGGATGGCTTCGAAAAGGATTTGGATTTTTATGCGGCGGATGCTTTTACCGTCGAACCGCTGCCGCACCACTCATTGCTGCCGTACCCGTACCCCGCAGGCAAAGACTATCCAAACGATGCGGAACACTTGAGTTATGAACTTGAGTACAACACTCGCACGCGATCTGATCGGATGCCGCCGAGCTTGCGATATCAATACCAAGTTTCACCGCGCTGAAGGCGCCCTGCCTGCTAAGAGAGCCGGTTTTGGGCTTTCCGGCCGGTGACGCGCGATAACTCGCGCCCGTTGTGTCGGTAACCAGCGTTAGTCGAGCGGCCTTGGCATGCGCCGAAATCCACAAGTCGTTGTTCCAATCATCAGGCCTTTGCGCTCCAGACTAGCCCGAATCTGGCCACAGGTCTCTGCGGCTACCGAGAGCCCGGCCTGTCCATGACGCAGGGTTTGGCAAGCGCCGCAGTAACCTGTTCGGGCTTATGCCGGCGGGAACCGCGCTTCCATCACAGATGTCTGCGCTTTTGCGGCTTGTCTTTGTCTCGTGCCGGGTAGCGCGAGCCACCCGAAACGGATCAGTCTTTTTGGGCGAGGAGGGAAGAGCGAACAGCAGCCAGCTCCTTGCGTTTGGATTTGTCGACGTCCGGAAAGGAAAGACTCAGATCGTTCAGGGCTTCGAGAATGGCGCTGGCGACGACGAGGCGCGTGAACCATTTGTTGTCCGCGGGAACGACGTACCACGGAGCGTGTTTGCTGGCGGTTTGCTGGATCATCTCCTCGTAGGCTTCCTGGTAGTCCTTCCAGAAGCCGCGCTCTTGTACATCGGCCATGGAAAACTTCCAATTCTTTTTCGAGTCCTCGAGGCGTTCGAGAAAACGCTTTTTTTGTTCTTCCTTGGAGACGTGGAGAAAAAATTTGCGGACGACCACCCCGTTGCGTGTGAGGTAGCGCTCGAAGGCGTTGATGTCTTCGTAGCGCTCCTCCCAGATGTGCTTGGTGACGAGGCGGTCGGCAAGCTTTTGCGCGCGAAGAAATGGGGGATGCACGCGGACGGCGAGCACTTCTTCGTAGTGAGAACGGTTGAAGATACCAATTTTGCCGCGTTCGGGAACGGATTTGTGGATACGCCACAGGTAGTCGCGGTTCAGCTCCTCAGGGCTGGGCGATTTGAAAGAGTGGACTTCGCATCCCTGTGGGTTGATGCCGGACATGACGTGCTTGATGGCGCCGTCTTTCCCGGCAGCGTCCATGGCTTGAAAGATGAGCAGCAGCGCCCAGCGGTCCTGCGCGTAAAGCATTTCCTGGAGGTGGCTGAGGCAGGCGACGCCGTCCTCGAGCAGACCCTGCGCGGCGTGCTTGTCCTTGACGCCATCCGTGTCGCCGGGTTGGTGATCCTTTAGGCGAAACTTTTCGCCTTGGGTGATGCAGTAAGGTGCGATGATGCGCGAAGCTTCTTTCAACAATTTGTTGTGTTTCATAGGAAAGCGAGTGTAGTACAGGCATGCGGCTCAGAACAGCGACCCGAGTCCCCAGCCGAAGGCGCCGTGGCGATTGTGCAGATGCAGGAACGATTTGTCGGAAAGAGGAATCAGCCGATCAAGGCGGAGCACGTTGAGCGCGTAGTACGAGCGAAACGGAACTTGCACGCCGGGGATGGTCCACTGGAACTGGACTCCAGTCGATCCGTGGAGAATACCGTTGGTGGCGCTGAGAAGCGTCGGCTTCGTCGGGCCGAGCCAGTTGGGAAGAAGCCAGCCCGAGCCGAGATCAAAAAAGCCCGCGGCCTCGACGCCGTTGCGAAGCGGAATGCGATATTCCCCGTTCGCGGCGGTGATGAGATTTGTACCGGCATAAGAGGGCGAAGGGACGATTAGCCCCGAAGGGGCGGTGCGTGCGGTCATGGCCACCGGGCCGAGTTCGCCGTCGCGCAAGCCGCGGACGAATTGATCGCCCGCAAAAAAACGTGAGTAGAGCGGGGCGTTGCCGCGGTAACTCCCCGCGGCGCTAAACGTCGTGCGAAAGGCCCAGGCATTCGCGGGAGAGAAGACCGGGTCGCGAAAAATGCGCGCGGCTTCGCCGCCAGAGCGGAGCATGTTTTCCTCGCCGCCCAGAAAGCTTCCGGAGGCGGAATTCGAGAAAAGGACGTGCTCGTTGCCGGTGTCGTGCTCCCACGCGGTTCCGAGTGAACTGCTGGACGTATGAGTACGAAGGTCTATGGGCTCGACGGTGGGGGTGCTGGATGTTGTGCCAAAGCTTTGATCGGAGACTGTGCGAGTCAGAGAGTAACTGACGCCAACGGAATCAGAGTTGGTGAGCTGATAGGTCCAGGGAACGTTGACGCCTTCGCTGTGGGAAGTGGTGAACGGGCCTTGGACGCCGTGCGTGAAGCGCGGCCGGATCACATTGTCAAAAATGGAAAAGGCCAGCGACGCGCGCGTGCCGAAGATGCCTTCTTTGGCGATGCCCAGGAGCAGTTGCAAGCTTTCAGGGCCGCCATCGAGTTTTGTGGTGAGCAATTCTTCGCGATTGAGTAGATCGAAGAGCGTATAGGCAATGCCGAGAGTGCTGCCGAATTGAGCGCGGCCGCCTTCAAAAGTGATGCGCTGCTGGCCTATTTCTTGGAGGCGAATCGTGACGTCAGCGGTGTGGCGGCTGTCGTCGAGTTGGATGTGAATGTCCTCTTTGAGAATGGGCTTGAAGTACCCGGTGCGAGCAAGTCTGGTGAGGCCGATTTCCAGGGCGTGCTCATCGAGCGGGTGGCCTTCGGCGAGAGGGATGCGGCGCCGAACGAAGCGATCGTTGAATTTGTGCAACCCCCGAAACTCGAGGCGGTGGACGAGGTAGGGAGGGGAATCGCTGAGGTTGAGCTTGAGGCGGACGGAGTGACTGTCGGGATCGAAGGTTGCACGGGCTTCTACGGTCTGAAACGAAGGCGCGTCCGATTTCGAATCGCCAGATCGAAGGCGAGCAGTATAGACGCGGCAAAGCCTATCGACGTCCTGTTGGGAGAAGGCGCGCCCTTGCTCGGTAACGGGAAGGGCACGTGGCTTCCCACGGTGCGTTTCCATGGCCTGCTCGAGGGTGTGCGTGGCATCGATGGTTTCGAAACGATAGAAGGGACCTCCATCGACTGGGATCGTAAGTAAGAGTCCAGGCTCGAGTGCGGGGTGGGGGAAGGGAACCCACTTGCGGGCGTGCGCGGTGATTTTCTCCACGCGGGCGTTGCCCACGCGCGCCTCCGGGTATCCGTGGTTCTGGAAATAGTTCAGCATGCGCCGGCGATCTTCTTCGAATGCGCTTTGTGTGTATGCATTTTTGCTTCGCAGAGAAGCCAGCGGTTTCCATGGCGCGATGTTTTGCATCTGCGCGCGCAAGAGCTTTTCTGAAATGCCGGGATTGCCTTCAAAGCGAATTCGCCTGACGGGGAGATGCGGGCCGTCGGCGATTTCAAAGCGCACGTTGACCGTGGCATGCTCGTTCACTTCCTGCCGCACTTGGACCGCGGCCTGTGGATGCCCCGACTCCTCGAGGACTGTTCGAATCTCGACCGCTACTTGGTGAAGTGCGGCGGGGTCCGCTGGTTTGCCAAGCCCGGGAGTAAGTTTTTTCTCTTCGAGCAGCTTTTCGATGCGACTTTTCGAGAGGAGCCGCGAACCGGAGTATTCGACGCTAGAAAGAACTGGCTCTTCGCTGAGATAAAAGACAAGAGTCAGCCCTTCCTGCGGCTTGGGTATTTGCGAGTTTCGCGCGGTTCGCGAGAGTTCTTCCACGCGAATGGACGAGAACCAGCCCAGTCTGCCGAGCGTCCGAAGGTCATTGCGCAGTTTCGTAGCGTCGAACCGATCACCCCGATGCAACGAGAGTTGCGCTGCGACAGCTGCTCGAGAGATGTGCCGCAGGCCAATGAACTCGAGGGAATCAACGAGGGAAGTTTCTTGGACGGTCGGCGTTGCAAAGGAAAATGCCGGGACGGCGATCGCGGTTTGCGCCAGAGCGGCAACCCCGCCCGAACACACAAGCAGCACCCCGACCGAAACTCTTAACCAAAGCACCGGCGTATCTCCTTGCACCGAGGAGAACGATGGAAGAGATGAGCGGTTCGGTCGCCGGGTTGTCTGCTTTGACTTTAATCGCGGCGCGAAACTAAGATGCGCAAACCATGCCTCGAACAGGTCGGAAATTCCGTTTGCCGCATCCTGAGCCCACCGACGCCTTGACCTACGCACGGTTTACCGGCGTGCCGACGTTTATGCGGCTACCGCAGATCACCGACCCTCGAGAACTGGAGGTCGCGCTGGTGGGGGTTCCCTTCGACGGAGGGACCACCTACCGACCGGGAGCACGTTTTGGCCCTAGGCACATTCGGGAGCAATCGGCCATCATCCGGCCATGGAACCCGGTGCTGGGGGTGAACCCCTTTGCCAAGCGGCGCACGGCGGATTTCGGCGACCTGCCGGTGAATCCTCTTTCGATCGAGGACACCTTCCGGCGCATTGAACGAGCCGTCCAACCGCTGCTCGATGGGGAAGTGCGCTGCGTGTGCGTGGGCGGAGATCACTCCATTAGTCTGCCGCTGTTGCGCGCGGTGGGGAGAAAACACGGGCCGGTGTCGCTCGTCCAGTTCGACGCGCACAACGACCTCTGGGATGAATACTTCGGCAGTAGGTATTCTCACGGAACGCCATTCCGTCGCGCGTTCGAGGAGGGGCTCCTCGAGGACGGAAGTGTTTTGCAGGTTGGCCTGCGCGGACAGGTCTATGGCCAGGAGGACTTCGATTTCGCGCGGGAACACAAGGTGAAGATGGTGACGGCGGAGGAGTTTCATCGGCAAGGAATTGCCGTGGTGCAAAAACTTCTGCGTACCTTCCGGGGCCAGGCGGTATACGTCACGCTGGATATTGACGTCGCGGATCCGGCCTACGCTCCGGGAACGGGAACGCCTCAAGTGGGCGGGTTGACGAGCATGCAGATTCTCGAACTGGTTCGCGCCCTCCGTGGATTGCGGATCGTCGGATGCGACCTCGTGGAGGTCTCGCCGCCTTACGATACGGGCGAAATCACTTCCTTGCTGGCAGCCAATCTCCTTTTTGAATTACTCTGCATCCTCTAAATGACCCATCTCGCGCGCAAACTTCGATTGCACGATTACTTCGCGCTGGCCTTCGGCACGATGATCGGCACGGGCTGGCTGGTGCTGATGGATGACTGGCTGGGGCGGGGCGGGCCGCTGGGCGCGATTTTAGGATACGCGATCGGCGGAATCATTCTGCTGCCGGTCGGATACGTCTATGGCCAATGGGTCCGGCGACTTCCTGATTCTGCCGGTGAGGCGGCCTACACCGCACAGGTGTTTCCCTCGATCGTGAGTTATTTCACCGGGTGGATGATGCTGCTTGCGTACTTTATTGTGTGCCCTTGGGAAGCCGTGGCGCTTGGAAAGCTAGCGGCATACATCTTCCCCTCGTTGAATACCGTGGAGTTATACCGAATCGCTGATCAGCCGGTTTTTCTGCCGCGACTGGTGCTAGGCGTGGCCCTTACGATTTTTCTCGGCGTGCTGAATTACCGCGGAATTCGCCTGAGCGCAAACTTCCAGAAGCTGATGACCAGTGCGGTGCTTTTGTGTTTCGTGGTGATCGTGGCGGTCAGCGCGGCGCGTGGCGCTCCCGCGAACTTCCACCCGTTGTTCAGCAAG
>DATAIH010000359.1:0-7958 GCA_036262755.1 Candidatus Acidiferrum sp. | reverse complement strand
GGTGCTGGTGCGGCCGGCAATCACGCCTTCCTGGTTTGGCGAGGGTTTTACGCTGTGATCGCCCGGAACGCTCGCGACTTCGGCCACGATCGGCAAGTCGCCGAACCGGGTGTGGATTTCGTCGAAGGTCAGCCAGAGCTTGGCTCGTCCGGCCACTCCTGCGGGCTCGACGCGGCTGACATGTCCCTCGATTTCCGCTCCTGACGGCAGGTAAAATCCGCTGCCGGCCTCCAGTGGTTCTAGCGTCTTCACCCGGAAAGTCGAGTTTTCTTGTGTGCCCTTGCTGCTTAATTCGTGTTCGAGACGCACAAGAAATTTGGTGCCGGGTGTGACGGCAAAAGTCTCGAGCGGCAGCCCGTGCCGCTCGCCGTCAGCGCGGTGGCGCGGCTGGTCGTTGCCTTGCGCGGCGGGCTCATTGCTGGGTCGTTCCGTGGTCTCCTGGGCGCGCAGGGATATTGCTCCGCCGAGAGCCACAACAAACATAGACGCGCTCGCGAGGATGGCGCGGAGTTTCAGAGAGTTCATATTCCCTCCAAAGAGAATGCTGCGGTAGCTCATGCATCTTCTGGGCCAGGCAAGTATCATTGCGAGCCGCCCGAAGAGGCTGAAAATGCTGGCACTTGGCGGGGGCGCCTCCGCCGGCGGCGAGGTGGGGCTTCCCGAACTGTCGTCAATTCCCGCCAGCTGGCTGCAAGGTGCATCCAGCACCTGCGTGTCGATCGCGTCGGGACCCCAGCCTCGATGAAGTCGGATGCCTGCGATAACCGCGAGGACCTTGCCAGGGGACAGACTCTTTCGCTGGAGGCCATTGCTTAACTTAGCTGCGGGATACAGCCTTAAATTAAAAGAACCGGGCTACATCTCAAGGAAACGCCGGATCCGGAGAAGGACTTTCGAGTACATGGCGGGAGTGACGCGGCCGGTCTGCGTGTTCTGCTGGCTCGGGTGATAGGCGGCGAATAGGCGCGGAGTGCCCGGAGCAACTTCCTCTTCCGCCCCATGAGCGAACCGGTACGGTGTTCGCGAAGCGATGAGGCCGCGCTGCTTCAGGATTTCCAGATAGGCGTCCCAGGCGATTTTGCCAAGCGCAAGAATTGCCTTGGGTTTCAGGATTTCGAGTTCGCGCTCGAGATAACCTCGGCAATTCGAGACTTCACGAGGAAGCGGCTTGTTGTCCGGCGGGGCGCAGCGGCAGGCGGCGGCGATGTAGGCCTGCTGCAGTTCCAGGCCGTCGTCGCGGTCGAGGGAGGCGGGCTGATTCGCGAAGCCGGCTTGGTGCAGAGCGGCGTACAGGAAATCGCCGGAGCGGTCGCCGGTGAACATGCGTCCGGTACGATTGGCTCCATGGGCGGCTGGCGCCAAGCCGAGAATCAGCAACTGCGCCTGCCCATCGCCGAATCCCGGCACGGGCTTGCCCCAGTATTCCCAATCGCGATAGGCGCGGCGCTTCTCGCGCGCGACCTTCTCCCGATATTTCACCAGGCGCGGGCACTTCCGGCAGGAGACAATCTCTTCGCTCAAGACACGAAGCAGGGAAGATGCCTCAGGCATTGGCCTCATTTCGGCGGCGCGCCATCATGCGGTTCAATTCGGAGTGGGGAATGGATCCGGCGAACATCGTCTCGCAAGAGCGTGATTCGAGCATCTCTTTTCCGATTCTTCGCACCAGGCCCAAAGCGGCGCGCATGATGCCCGAGCCTGCGCTCACCCGGGCGACGCCAATTTTTTCCAATTCGGCGACCGGGGGGCAAGCCGGATTGGCAAGAATATTTACAGGAGCTTCGACGCCCTTTACGAGCTTCGCGATCGTTTCGCGGTCGTAGACGCCCGGAGCAAACAGGCAGCTCGCTCCGGCGTCGCGGTAGGCGCGCAAGCGCTCGACGGTGCGTTCGAGCCGCGTTGCTGCGGGTCCTATGGGCTGCAAATAAATATCCGTACGGGCATTCAACACGAAGGGAACCCCCAGCGATTTTGCGGTTTCACAGATGCCGCGAATTTTCTCTACTTGCAAAGGGAGATCGACAAACAAGCTTTCCGCGTCTCCGGTCATGTCTTCAAGGTTCATGCCAACGACTCCCGCAGCAATGGCGGCCTTCACCGTCTCGGCCATGTCTTTCACGGTGGTGCCGTAGCCCGCTTCCAGATCGGCGGTTACCGGGACGTCTACCGCGCGGGCGATTCGTCCGGCGACTTCCAGCATCTCGTCTCGCGAAATCCGTTGACCGTCCGGGTAGCCAAGAGAAAAAGCCACGGCAGCGCTGCTCGTGGCAATCGCAGGATGGCCGCATTCCTCGAGTAGGCGCGCACTAACTACGTCCCAGGCGTTGGGGAGGAGGAGCAGTCGCGGACCGTGGTGCAGTTTTCCGAATTGCTCGGCTTTCTCAGCTTGTCTTCGAATGTCCATCAGAACCTCCGGGAGGAACCGGGCTTGCTCGCGATCGAGCCTAAGCGACGCGGACTGGGGAAGAAACGGCCAATTTGGAGAGCGATTTCTCGGCTCTGGATTTCTCGGGCGTATGGGCCGGTTTGGGGCAGCGGGCCTGGCCGCCCGCGTTCAATTCTTTTTCAGCGCTTCGGCGATCACCACCGCCTGGTTGTGCTCCGGGTCGCGCGCACCAAAAAGGAGCGTCACGGTGCCGTGCTCCTTTTCAAGCTTTTTCAATTCTGCAAGGCCCTCTTTTTTCTTTTCGAGCTCCGCTTGATACTTTTTGAGAAAAGCAGGCCAGTTCATCACCTCATGGTGGAAGGTTTTGCGCAGCGCATCGCTCGGAGCAATGTCCTTCATCCACAGGTCAACCTTGGCCGCCTCCTTTTTCATCCCGCGTGGCCACAAGCGATCCACCAGAACGCGGTAGCCGTCTTCCTTTTTCGATTCCTCATAAACCCGTTTGATGCGCACCATTGGTTTTCCTCAACGCAAAAGCTCGAGAACTTGATCATGAATACTTCCGTTTGTGCTGATGAGCTGCCCGGTGTAAATGGTCCTTTCGCCGCGCGCGTTCGTTGACCGGCCGCCCGCCTCTTCGACGATGATGCCCAGCGGCGCGAGATCCCAGGGCTTCGAGGTCCAATCGAGCGCCGCCTCGATCGAGCCCTCTGCGACCAGCATGTGTTGCCAGAATCCTCCGAACGAGCGGCTGCTTCGCGAGGCATCCAGCAGCTTGCGGATCTTTGCCTGGTCGGCGGCATTTTTGGTCGGTCCCGTGCCGGTGGTGAACACCATGGCGTTGCTGAGCTGGTCCACGCTTGAAACGTGCAGCTTTTTCCCGTCGCGGAAGGCGCCTTCACCTCGATAGGCCCACCACCTGGAATGCAATCCCGGGGCGCTGACCATCGCGGCGACGATTTCTCCTTGCTCCTCAATCGCCAGGAGCGTCCCAAAGGTTGGAATACCGCGCAAAAACTCTTCGGTTCCGTCGATGGGATCAATAATCATGCGCGGACGGCCGGCATTGCTCGCAGACCTCGAGTTTGCTCCGCCCATTTCCTCGCCCAACACATCCAAAGCCAGCCCGCTCTGCAGCACTCTGCCACGAGCCATCTCTTCCACAGTGCGATCCGCCGGTGTAACCGCCGTGCCGTCCGCCTTCCGCTCCACGTGCAGGCTCGGGGAGCGGAAATAGCCCATGGTGATGGCGTCCGCCTCTTCTGCAATTCCGTTTAGTAACGCGCCGTAAGTCTCGACATATCCCGCTACCTTGCTCATAGACCTTTCTTGTCCTTGCCACTTCCTCAGATTTGACTCTCTTCTGTTCCCTCTCTAGCATACAGAAGTTGCCCCCATGTGTGCTCAAGCCAATACCGGAACCCTGCTCGACCGCATTCTGGAATCGCGGCGGGCCCAGGTTGAACACCGCAAGAAAGTGCTGCCGGAAACGGCGCTGAGGTATGGGGTTCAAGCGGCTTCGCCCCTCCGCGATTTTCCAGGTGCTCTTACACGTCCGGGAACGAACGTCATGGCAGAGCTCAAGCCCGCTTCGCCGAGCCGCGGAGTCCTGCGCGAGCCGTTCGATCCCGTCGCGCTCGCGCAGTCGTTCGAGGCCGGCGGGGCCGCGGCGCTCTCGGTCCTGACCGAGCCGGAGTTCTTTCTGAGCTCGCTCAAGAACCTCCGCGACGCGCGCAAAAGCGTGAAGCTTCCTGTCCTGCGCAAGGATTTTATTTTCGATCCGTGGCAGGTGTGGGAAGCGCGCGCCAATGATGCGGACAGTTTTCTGCTGATCGCCTTGACGCTCTCCGATGCTCGGTTGAAAGAGCTGCTGGCCCTCGGAAGGGAGCTTGGCATGGAGCCGCTCGTGGAGGTTCACACGCGCGAAGAGCTGGATCGCGCGCTCGCGGCGGAAGCACGGATCATCGGCGTGAATAACCGCAACCTGAAAACGCTCGAGATTCGCATGGAAACTTCCTTCGAGCTGGTTGAATACATTCCGGAAAACTGCATTGCCGTCAGCGAGTCGGGTATTCGCGCACACGGCGAATTGCTCAAGCTCCGCGCCGCCGGATTTGATGCTTTCCTGATCGGCACTCACCTGATGCTCTCTTGCGACCCCGGGGCGGTTCTTGCGGAGCTTCTGGGAGCTGCGGCCCAGGGGAAATAGGCGCAATGGTTCGCGTAAAAATTTGCGGCATCACCAGCGCGGCCGACGCTCAGGCGGCTGTCGAAGCCGGCGCCAATCTGCTGGGCTTCAATTTCTATCCGAAAAGTCCGCGTCATATCGAAGAAAAAAAAGCCGCTGAAATTCGTGGCAAGCTTCCCCAAAGGGTGAAAGCCGTGGGAATCTTCGTGAATCGGCTGCCGGCGGAGGTGATCGCACTGCGAAGTTCGCTCGAGCTCGACGCCGTGCAGCTTCATGGCGACGAGCCTCCGGAGACCGTGGCAGAAATCGCCCCGGTCGTGCCGGTCATCAAAGCCTTCCGCGTCGAACCCGAGTTTCCGCTGACGACTCTCGACGAGTACTGCCAGGCCTTTGCGTTTCTATTTGACGCCGCGCATACCGACCAATATGGCGGCACGGGCTGCACCACGGATTGGGATGTAGCGCGGCGCGCGTCGGCGAAGCACCGTATTATTTTGGCGGGCGGGCTGAAGGTGGAAAACGTGGCGGCGGCGGTTCGCATCGTGCGCCCGTACGGGATTGACGTCGCGAGCGGAGTGGAATCGAGTCCCGGCAAGAAAGATCGAGGATTACTCCGCGAATTCATTCAGGAAGTGCGGCGCGCAGAGCGAAAATAGGTTTTTCCCGAGAAGAGCTTTTGGTAAGTCCATGAGCAGCATCCTTCGATCAGGGACGACCGCAACGGGACGCTTCGGTCCTTACGGGGGCCGGTACGTTCCGGAAACGCTCATGGTGCCCCTGTTCGAGCTGGAGCACGCTTACGAAGAGGCAAAGGCGGACGCCTCTTTCCAGGCACGACTCCAGAGTCTGCTGAAGAACTTTGTCGGGCGCCCCACGCCGCTGCAATTTGCCTCACGCCTGACGGAAAAACTCGGCGGGCCGCGCATCTATTTGAAGCGCGAAGACCTGCTGCACACCGGCGCGCACAAAATCAATAACGCCATCGGCCAGGGCCTGCTCGCCCTGAAGATGGGCAAGCCGCGCATCATCGCGGAAACGGGCGCCGGCCAGCACGGAGTCGCCTCCGCCACGGTTGCGGCGCATCTTGGTTTGGAGTGCGTCGTTTACATGGGGACGGAAGACATGGGGCGGCAGGCGCTGAACGTCGCTCGCATGCGGATGCTCGGTGTGCAGGTCGTGCCCGTGGATTCCGGCAGCCGCACGCTTAAGGACGCCATCAACGAGGCCATGCGCGATTGGGTCACGAACGTGCGCACCACACACTATCTTCTCGGCTCGGTTCTCGGTGCGCATCCCTATCCGACCATGGTCCGCGATTTTCAGGCGGTCATCGGCCGCGAGGCGCGAGAGCAGATCCTCGCCGCGGAAAAGCGTTTGCCCACGCATCTTTTTGCCTGCGTCGGCGGCGGCTCGAATTCCATCGGGCTGTTCCACCGGTTTCTGCGCGATCCGGACGTGAAAATGGTCGGCATCGAAGCCGGCGGGCTCGGGGGCCAGCTTGGCGAGCATGCCGCCCGCCTGGCCGCGCATCAAGGATTCACCGGCGCGCGCCCCGGTGTTCTTCAGGGTACCTACACCTACGTCCTGCAAAATGAAGACGGGCAAATCGCGACGACGCATTCCATTTCGGCGGGGCTGGACTATCCCGCGATCGGCCCCGAGCACGCCTGGCTGGCCGATCTGCGGCGGGCCGAATACTCGGCGGTGTCTGATCTTGCTGCTCTCGATGCCGCGCGCCTGCTTTCGCGCACCGAAGGGATCATTCCGGCGCTCGAATGCGCTCATGCCATTGCGGGCTTGGTCGAGCGCGTGCCCCAACTGACCAAAGAAGACCTTGTCATCCTCAATCTCTCCGGCCGGGGCGACAAGGACATGGACACCTATTCCCGTCACCTGTAAGTCCGCTTCTCAATGCGAGAAAAATGAACGGTTGGTGTACTATTTTCTGACCCGAGATTCCATGAAAACCACCTTTGCTAGCGCCCTCATCGTGAGCCTCCTTCTTTGGGGGTGCCGTACGCACGAGCGCGTCCAGAATCACATTCCCGCCAATTCGAGCGTTTACGAAGATGCCGAAGGATACGCGGTGCTGTCGATGCTGCTCGGCAGCGCGACAGAAGAAACGCACGCTTCGGCAATCCGGATCTACATGGTGACGCATGTGGAGTCCGTGAGCGGGACGCATTCTTTGGAAGACTGCATGAAAATCCCCGACGAATTCCGTGAGGCGGCAAATGACTACGAGCGAAGGGCGGGAACTGCCTACGTGCTCACGAAAAAATTCTCGCTAAAGGCTCCCTACGACCTCGTCGGTGAAACTCGCATCGTTGGCGTTGCTCGTAAGCCTGCTTCCCCGGCCGACCCGGCTACTTCGCAGAAAATCTCCAGTGGAACCTTTTATCTTTCGCCGGTGGGCTTCGACGCGAGTCACACGCATGCCATTGCCTACACGAATTACCTTTGCGGGAATCTTTGCGGATGGGGCGGCTTTCACCTTTTGGTGAAGAACGCCGGAAGATGGGAAGAGGCGAAAGACATCACCACGTGCGCGTGGCACTATTGATTGCCTGTGGTTGTTCTGAGCATTTCTTAACCGGCTGATTTTGAACACGAGAATCCAAGAGCGGTTTAGAAACCTACGAGAGGCCGGAGAACTCGGCATCGTCGCCTACATTACCGCGGGCGATCCGTCACTCCTTGCCACCCTCGAATTCGTCCTAGCCCTTGCCGATTCCGGCGCGGACGTGATTGAACTCGGCGTGCCCTTCAGCGACCCTCTTGCCGACGGACCCACGATTCAGCGCGCATCGGAACGCGCTCTGAAATCGGGCACCACACTTGCCGGTGTTCTTGACCTGGTCCGGCGCATCCGTAAGACCTCGGAAGTCCCCCTGGTGTTGTTCAGCTATTTCAATCCCATTTTGCAAATGGGACTTGAGAAATTCGCATCGACTGCGGAAGCGGCCGGCGCCGACGGCGTTCTGGCGACGGATCTCACGCCAGAAGAGTCCGAGGATTACCGACGGGTGCTTGGCGCGCACCACCTCGATACGATTTTTCTCGGTGCCCCAACATCCACCGACGACAGGCTCGCGAAAATCGCGAACTGTTCCTCGGGTTTCCTGTATCTCATTTCCCGCACCGGCGTCACGGGCGCAAAGGCCGCTCTTCCAGACGACCTTCCCGCACTGCTGCGTCGCGCCCGGACGGCTACACAACTTCCGCTCGCCGTGGGCTTCGGGATTTCGCTTCCGGTACACGTTGCCGTTCTTGGCGGCCTTGCCGATGCCGCGGTCGTGGGCTCCGCGCTTGTGTCGGAGATCGACAACGCGACCAAGTCCGGCGCGTCAGCGAGCGCCATCGATGCTGCGGCTTCGGCCCTCC
>DATAIH010000358.1:0-5443 GCA_036262755.1 Candidatus Acidiferrum sp. | reverse complement strand
CATGAGTGCCAGCGTGATCGGGATTCAGCGGTTGCGATAACGGAATTTGTTAATGCTGAGCTTCTTGATACGGAACTCCAGCGTCGAAGCCGGAAGGCCAAGCTTCTTGGCAGCTCCGTTTTCCCCCGCCACCTTGCCCCGCGATGTTGCCAGGGCATTCTCAATAGCTTCCCGTTCTTCCGAGAGGGGTTCGTCGGTGGAGTCGAATTTGATGGAAGTGCCGGGGAGCGTCGCTGGATCGCAGTGCAGCGCGCCGCCGCGCGACAGAATCACCGCGCGCTCGACAACGTTCTCGAGTTCTCTTACGTTCCCCGGCCACGATTGCGACTGCAGTAAGTCCAGCGTCTGGCGGTCAATTCGGAGAATCTTTCGGCCAAAGCGCGAGCCATACTTCTCCGCAAAGTGCGCCACCAGCGGCGCGATGTCTTCAGGCCTCTCGCGCAGCGCCGGCACATGGACCGGAAAGACATTCAGTCGATAGTACAAATCACTCCGGAACTTCCCGGCACGAACGTCCTCTGCCAGATCACGATTGGTCGCGGCGACCAGGCGCACGTCGACTTGCAACGTGTGAGTCCCACCGAGACGCTCGAATTCCCGTTCTTGCAATACACGTAGGAGCAGGACTTGCATTTCCTGCGGCAGCTCGCCGATTTCATCCAAAAACAGTGTTCCCCCATGTGCCTGTTCGAACCGCCCTTTACGACGCTCGACTGCTCCAGTAAATGCACCGCGCTCGTGGCCGAATAACTCTGAGGCCAGCAGCGTGTCGGGAATCGCCGCGCAGTTTACTTTGACGAAGGGGCCGCGGGCACGCGAGGATCGCCGGTGGATGGCCCGGGCAACCAACCCTTTGCCGGTCCCCGTCTCTCCGGTGATCAGGACCGTAGCGTCGGTCGTCGCGACTTGCTCGATGGTCTCCAGCACGCGCTTGAGGGCCGTCGAGTTCGCGAGTATCTCTTCGAACCAAGGTGCCTGGCCGAGTTGGGCGCGCAGGCCGATATTCTCCTCCTCAAGTTGCTCGCGCAACCTGCGAATTTCTTCATTCGCGAGGGCATTCGCGGCGGCGACAGACAGCGCCCGGCCCATGTCTCGTAGGATGGACAACTCGGTAGGGGGAAAGGCTCGCTGCTCGACGCGCATGAAAGTAGCCAACCCAACCAACCGCCCACTCGCCACGAGAGGCACGGCGGCGTAGGATCGTACCCCTCCACGGGCCAGGGAGAACTCATGGTCGTACCACCCTTCTTTTTCCAGCAGGTCGTCACAGGCAAAAGGCTCACCTCTCAGAAGCCCGTCCTCAGAATCGGGGTAAGGAACAAGCGGCCGCACCTCCTTCAGCGGACGCCAATATGGCTCTGTTCTCCTGGCAAGCTGTTCAGGGGTCTCGCCTTCAATGCGAGGAAAACCGACAACGTGCAGGGCCATTATTCGGTGCTTTTGGTGTTCTTCCAGTCCTTGGCTGAAATCCACGATGGCAATCGAATTGAACGGCACCGCCGGCACCATGACGTCAACCAGCGATGCCAACACACCGTGCAGCTCTCGCTCGGCGGTCACAGCTTCCCACATTCGTAACATCAGAGCGAAACGTTGCTGGTCCGCAGCCGACACCGAACCTCCACTGGTTGCTCAAATATACGCACGAGTCTAGCAGGTCTTGCGAATGTTGTTAATTCACAATCCGATTTTGCGACTAAGTTGTTAGCGAAGGGGACGCGACGAGGCTATGTTACGGAAACAAAGGTAGATAGAAGTTCTCGCATGGTTGGCCGTCAAGTTGCCGGTTCATGTGCGAGAGGCTACAAAAAGAGGCTTAGCCTCGGCGAGGCCGTTCATGCTCATCATCTTGTTCACCGTGGTGTCTTGCTTGGCGCAAAATTTGGTGTCCGAACCATCGGCATGGCTGGTCGGAATGGAGAGGAACGCTGCCATTCTAGCTCTAAGCATTTTCACCGTCATCGTCTTCCGTGTCCGGTCGGTCAAACGGGCGGAGTCGCTCCAGGCAGCGTCACAAATAGACCATTCCTACGGTTAAAAACTGCGCATTTGCGGGGAGCTTGAAGATGACATTTCTGATCACCGGTGCGACCGGAGACGTGGGATCTGGAGTCGTCCGAGGACTACTCGAGTGTAGCCAACGGCCACGGGTCTTCGTGCGTGACGCGAAAAAGGCTCGAGCGCAATTCGGCGATCGTGTCGATGTGTTCGTCGGCGATCTGACGGATTCGCCATCCCTGACAGCGGCACTGGAGGGAATTGATGCGCTCTTCCTTGTTACTACAGGTCCGGATATCCCAGCGCTAGACGAAGCGGCGGCTCGTGCTGCTAAAGCGTCGGGCGTGAAGCACCTGGTTAAGCTCTCGTCGCTCGACGTAGAGCAGGGCCTCGCCATCGGCGCATGGCATGAGGGAGGTGAAGCGGCAATCCGCGCGAGCGGCATACCGTTCACTTTCGTGCGGCCCAGCGGATTTATGTCGAACCTCCTCGCGTGGGCGAATTCCATCAAGGCCGAACGCGTCGTTCGCGCATCTACCGGTGATGGCAGGCGGGCCTTCATCCATACCGACGACATCGCCGCCGTTGCGACCAAGGCACTGATGACGTTCGGTTGCGACGGAAAATCATTGACCGTCACTGGGCCCGAAGCGTTCAGTTTCGGCGAAGCAACGGGCAAGATCGCGGCCGCAATTGGGAAGCGGCTCACGTTTGAACCCATCCCGGACGAAGAAGCACGCCAGCAATACGCAGCCAGAAGCGCGTCGCCAGCAGAAACGGAAGCGCATGTGGCCCTATGGCGTGCGATGCGCGAAGGGCGCCTGGCCACGGTGACCAACACTGTCGAACAGGTTCTCGGTCGCAAGCCGCGCACCCTGGATCAGTGGGCGACCGAGAACGCCGCGGCATTTCGCTGAATGCTCGAGCTATACAGTTCATCTGAACATCAACTAAGGAAGGGGATGATTCGCTAGGCGCGGTGGCGGTGGTCGCGACAGGCGTCACCGATACTGGTGAGGAGCATCTCTTGCTCGGCGCTGCCAATCTCGTCACGCAACGCGTCGTGCCACCATGAGCCACGCCCTCGGGTCTTCACCAGAGAAGAGCGTTTGTTTTGCTTCGGGGCGAACTTCAAAGCGCGTTGGTTCAATCGACTCTATTTTCCAACCTTGTGCGAAGGCCGCCCGCAGGTCATTCTGCGATATCCGTCTCGGTCCTTGCGTTCCCGGCGTCTCATCGCTGAAACAGAGCAGGAACAGGTGGCCTTCCGGCTTCAGCACGGTGCGCAGGCCGTGAAGATAGCGAGGCCGGTCCTCATCGGAAAAGACGTGAAACAGTCCGCAGTCGATCACGTTGTCGAATCGTTCTGTCCATTCGCCAAGTTTCAGGGCGTCTTGCACTAGGAACTTGGCGGACAACCCTCGATCCGCAGCCTTTTGCCTCGCCTCAGTGATCGCTTGTTCCAGAAAGTCGAAACCGGTCACTTCATGCCCCCGGCTCGCGATGAACAGTGCATTTTCCCCGGTACCGCAACCCGCGTCCAAGAAGGAACCGACTGCGCTCTCACCCACCTCCCTCATTGCAGGCTGCGGTTTTCCGATCTCCCATGGAGCTTGTCCGCCGTAGATGTTTCGGAAAGTTTCACGAGTGACGGTTCTGGTTCCAGGTTCAAGCAGCACATAGCCGGCGGCCTTCCGGAGGGCTTCCCGTCGCTCCTTGGAGGTAAAGAGCCGGCGAAGCCCAAAAAGAAGTTTTGGGACGAGAGATAACTCGATCTGCCTTTTTAGCCCGTCGGCCTCTTCGGCCAGGTACCGAATTCCGTTGCAATACCAGCCGTGATCACGGAAGAAGGCGAACCAATCGGTGGGTTGGAATTTCCAGGGCGCGTTCTGCATCTTTCGATACATACCTTGGCGTTGCCGGAATTTGATCAACTGCGGAGAAAAATAATCCACGATCCAATAGCACGCTTTGTCGAGCGTTTTGAGATCGTCGGCGAGAGAACCGGCTTCCCCAGTGCTCAGATACGGGACCACGCCTTCTGTGAGAATGAGCAGCTTTCCCACTCGGGCGTTGATCTTCGCAAACAACTGCTGGCGCTCCGAGAGATTTCTAAGGTCAAGCGTCACCCGTTCCAGCTGGCAACGCGGTTTTTCGCTTAGCAGTCGTTTTTCCTTGAATTCGATAACCTGGACATAGTCGGCCTCGATCCAGAGCAGGGATTCCGGCAGATCCATCCGATAGGGACGCGTGTCGAATCCGGCGCCGAGGTTGAGAACCGCGTCGACACCTTGGGCGAGCGCGAGTCGAACATAGTCGTCAATAATGCAAGTGCGGATGACAATCGCCCACGCCGTCATAAAGGGCATGGGCATCGCCCGCGCGATTTTGTGGCCGTGATCTCCGGCAAGCAGTCCGGCAAGTGGATCGTGGAACAGCGCGTCTTTCCGTTTGGTCTCCAGTGCCCGGTAGTGCGCGACCCAAAACGCAGTGTCGGAAACATTCTCGATCGGGGTGTCGGTCATCCGGTTCTCCTCTGCCCTAAGCCGGTGCGTGGAGGCGTCACTTGGAGGAACCTGCGATTCGTGCGGGCCCAGGTCCGGATTGTCTCGATCGCTTCCTGTTGCACGTAAGAAGAAGACGTGCTGAGGAGGAGCAGAACGACGCAGGCTAGAATCCTTGGCATGTTGGACCTTGGCTTGAGAAACCCTCGCTTCGCTGATTTTACCTCGTCGACCAAAGCGTTCCGAAATGAACAAGCTGTTCTTCCTCGCTGTTTGTGTGCGGTCCGCATAAAGAGGAACCCGTTGCGGCCATAAGCACGCAGGGGACCTAGAGGAAAGAATGGCTCCTTTGCTCGACTGCATCTCGCGTAAAAGCAAAAGGCTGTTAAATCGTTTCAAGGCCTTGACATCATCGCAATATGCGTGGATGTTCTTCCGTTGGACTGACGGTGTCTGCCGGAGCAAATAAGTGGGCGACGGAAAAGCAAGTCATGCTTTGGAAATTTCGGCCGTGCTCCGATTCGACGCGGGTTGCGGCCCAGAGGTGAATTCCGCGATGAAAGAGCTCCGAAGATGGTTTCGGGTAGCTGGAATTTCGACTGGCATGTTCCTATGCGCGGCGAGTTTGACGATAGCGCAGAACATTGTAGTGGACGCAACGCCGGACCATGTCGCGAATAGGTTCAGCCCCCCGCACGCGTTGGGGGGAGCCATTGACCGGCTGCGGGCGGGGACGGGAGCTCCAGGGTTCGAGGGAGGCAGACGCTTAACTAAGGCGGAGATCGACAAGAATACGGACATGCTGTTAAGTGAGCCAGTGGTGACGGAAATTCTCGGGGCGGGATGGCAGACAGTTACCTATCGTCAGAATACTGAATTGATGGTCGAGGCGTGGCATTGGAATTCTGCCGGCAAATGGAGCAATCCGGAAAGGAAGGAGG
>DATAIH010000357.1:0-6753 GCA_036262755.1 Candidatus Acidiferrum sp. | reverse complement strand
ATGAAAGCGGTACCCGGTCGGGCGGTTGTATTGGTAGTCGCGGCCGGCCGGCGTCTTACGGGTTTCGGGCGTGAAGTCAATTGCGATCTCGGCCTTCAACGGGTCGTCGGTCTTGGGTTGAAGCAGCTTCGGCAGGTTCTCAGGGAAGAGGCGCGTCTTGAGGTTGTCATAAGCTCTCGAGGCGAACTCCTCGAACGAGTGCGTCGACCCCGTGTAGTTGCTGCCGGTGATCAGCCATTGGCGCGCGAACAGCCGACGAAGCTCTCGCCGGTATGCTAACTGATCTTCATACCAACGTTCGCAGTTCCTCCTTCCCGACGTCTCATCGCCCGTATGAGGATCGGTCATATCGGCGCAGTTGTTTTCGCTCTTCAACTCCTCGATACCGAACTGATTTCCCCAGCCAACGGTCGGCATTGCGACATCGGTCATAGCCGCAAGCCACACCTCAACGTGGTCCCTGGCGACAATCTCCGATTTCTGCCGCGCCCAGCGTATCTCCTGGTCGCCGCGATCCACCTTCCCCCAAATGTGCAGGCCGTCTTCTGTCGTGCGCAGCCACACGTTGCCGTGATGTGCCTGGGGCGAGCTGGGGATCAGAGTCAGCGTGGGTGGCGTGCCGTAGATTCCCTCTTCCTGGAATGCCTGGTACACCTCACCCGGCGCGATCGGAGGGACGTGGGTTACTTCTTCGTTTTGTGACTGCGCCCGGACGCTGAGCGTGAGCGCAAGGACGATCGCCAACCCACAGTACCGGACCGCGTGCATGAGGACATCGCATGTTGTGTTGTGTCGTATCACGATGGGCATGGCCATGGCCTCCAGCCCAGTCATTGCAAGACTGTGGGCTAAACCGTCCGCGCTGATTTGGAAGAAGTTATCTGGCTTGTTACGAGAAGCTACTGTGCGTCACCTGACACACTGTTCACCACGTTGAACGAAACGGCTATTTTTCCCTAATGGTTCCCAGCCATTGTTTGCCTCATCCGGCCGCTTGAGGCGATGCAACCAGGCTGTCTTGCGCGGTAATTCCATACGCCAGAGAATTGCTTCAGCCTTCCAACCCTTCGGAATTAGGATCCACGTAACAATGCTATGCGGCCTTGCCATGTTCTTGTTGATTTTGAGGGAGGACGGAGTTTTCGCGAGGCCCACCAGGCTTTTGCCAGGAAGGCCAGCTTGGCGCCAAACCGCATGAAACGAAGCCTTTAAAAGATGTAGATCAAAGTAGGAAAAGGGGGCCTCTTATTCAGTGCGCAGCGCCAACATCGGGTCTATGCTCGACGCCTTGCGTGCCGGGACGTAACCCGCGAGGAAGGCAACAGCAAGAAGGAAAAGGCACGTCGTTACGATGGTGGACAAGTCGCCTGGAGAGAGGCCGAAGAGCATACCGGCGATAAGGCGGGTAGCCGCGAGGCCGCAAGGAATGCCAATCGCGATGCCCAACAGCGTCAACGCGAGCGTCTCGCGCAGAATCATCCAACGAACGCTTCCCTGCTGAGCACCAAGGGCGACGCGGACACCGATCTCGCGCGTACGGCGCGTGACGCCGTAGGACATCAGTCCGTAAAGGCCAATCGAGGCGAGCAGGAGAGCGAGAGCGGCGAAGAAGCCAGAGAGCATGGCGATGACGCGCTCGTTGATGAGCACGCGACTCACCATTTGGTCGACCGTCGCGGTGCGAAGCGGATATTCGTGGCCGAGCGATTCGATTTCCTGGCCAATGCCCTTTGCCAAAGCTTCGGGGTTTTCCTTGGCTCGGACGTAAAGGTTGAGTGAAGGTCCCCACTCACGCGGAAGCTGAAGATCAGAGACGTAAATCACCGCCGGGGTGGCATCGCGCAGGTCGAAAATCCGGGCGTCCTCAGCAACGCCAACGATTTCGAGATTCTGGAATTCGGGCCAAAAGCTGTAACGAACATGCTGTCCGACGGCTTCACCTCGAGGAAAAAGGCGCTCGGCGAGGCTTTCGCTAATGATTGCGACGTGGGGATGCTTTGCATCGTCCGTCGGTTGAAAGCCGCGGCCTCTCAAAAAGTGGATGCCAAGCGTGTTGAGGAAACCGGGCCAAATCGTTACCCCGTTGGCCATCACATGGAAACCAGTGTCCGCATCTTCTGACGTGGCCGAGACTTTTTGCTGTTCTTGCGCGCCTACTGGGCCGGGAATGGAAAGGCTCGCAAGGCCAGCCGAGCGAACGCCAGGTAGGCCGGAGACCCGCTCGATGAGCTGCTCATGATAACTATTCCTGCTCACGTTCTCGTAGGCGCCCGGTTTCGCATTGAGAACGATTTCGAGCAGGTTGTTTTTGTCGAAGCCGAGATTGACGGAGCGTAATCTCTGGAAAGTGCCGACCAAAAGTCCAGCGCCCAGTAATAAGACTAGCGACAGAGCAACTTGCGTGATGATTAGCACCTTGCCCAATTTGCCGGCCCCGCCCGCCAAACTTCGAGACGCGTGCTGCAGGACGACGACAGGGTCCTGACGCGAAGAATGCCAGGTCGGCGCGAGGCCAAAGAGAATTCCGGTCATCAGCCCGACCAATAAAGCGACGGAAAGAACGCGCAAATCAGGCCGCAAATCGAGCGAGACGGTGCCCTCCGTCATGAAGGCCACGAGCAAACGGCTTCCCGAATAAGAGAGAGCGAGACCCAGCAGTGCGCCACCAAACGATAGCACCAAGCTCTCGGTTAACACCTGGCCTGCAAGCGCCCAGCGGTTGGCGCCGATGGCCACGCGCACGCTCATTTCCTGGCTGCGAGCGGCAGCGCGCGCCAGCATGAGATTGGCTAGATTCACGCAGGCAACAAGCAGAATCAATCCGACAATTCCCGCAAGAACATACAGCGGGAGAGAGAATTGCGCGCGCAGATCCCTGGCAAAGCCCGTGCGAACGGGACTGACGTCCAAACCCAAGGAAAGGAACGACTGGCGGCGCGGGCCGGGCGTTTCTGTGGAAGCCGTGGCCAGAAGAACTTCGGGCCAAAACGATTGCAACTGGGCGCGAGCCTGATCGATCGTGACGCCGTCCTTTAACCGACCCGTGATTTCAACCCAAAGCGACGACCGGTTATCGAGGCTACCCAGACCAGAGATGACGATAGGCATGACCGTGATAGGAACTGTGACGTCGGGCGGCGCGCCTGGAGTAAGACCGGTAAACCACTTTCGGGTGACGCCAACAATGGTGAAGAGCTGGTTTTCGATGCGGATGTGCTGCCCTATTACATCTCGCGCACCGCCGAGACGCTCTTGCCAGAATTCATAGCCGATCACGGCGACCTGGAAAGTTGAACCCGCGTGAAGATTGACGTCGTCTGGTGTGAGCAAGCGTCCTAAGAGGGGAGTGGCGCCAAGTTCCGAGTAATAATTGCCCGTAGCAGAGCAAAGCCGGTTTTGCGCGAGCACACCGTTCACTTCCACATTGGACTGCCAGGGACCGCTCCAGCCGATGAAGGCGGAGAAAACGCGCTGGCCGCGGTCGAGTTCACGAAAAATGGGATAGGAGAAAGTGCCTTTGTGACCCAGGCGGACGAGAGAGAGCTCGACTAGGCGCTCGGGACGAGCAACTGGTAGATCACGAAGCAGCAAAGCATTGATGAGAGTAAAGATGGCGACGTTCGCGCCCATGCCCAAAGCCAGCGAGAGCATTGCGACGGCGGTGAAACCGGGATTCTTGCGCAGGGCGCGCAAGGAGTAGCGGAGATTCTGCCAGAGTTGGCGCATGGACATCCCCTCGAGAAAGTCGTCTGAGCGGGACTCAATTCACGTTTACGCCAAGGGCGGGACCTTTTCAAGCTTTTGCTGGTGTGACGGCCAACCGCGGCGCGAACACTACGTAGCGACGCGGATTTCCCGCGAGGAAGCTCACCGAGTCTGCCACAATAAAGCGGTGTGTAACCGATACCGACTTTCGCCCCTGAATGCAGACCTGGGCATGTGAATGGAAGTTCGTCATGCCGGTCAGACGTCTACCCTCGAATCCCAACCTCGATCACCTTAAGTATCAGGCACGAGATTTGCTCGAGGAGCATGCGACTTGCGCGCAGGGCGCGGCTCAGCGCATCCGCGAGTTTCATCCACGTTTCGGCGGCGCCACCGATTCGGAAATTTTCGGTGCGCGCCTCAGCCTCAGTGATGCGCAGCTTGCAATCGCTCGCGAGTATGGATTTCCCAGCTGGACGAGATTGAAACGGCATATTGAACGACCGACCCTCTCCGATCAACTGGACCTACCACACCATCAGCGAATCGAAGACGACGTGTTTCGCCGCGCCGTGGATCTGCTTGATACGGGCGACGTGTCGGGTCTTCGTGAGCATTTGAAGAAACATCCGCACTTGGCGCAACAGCGCGTTGTGTTTGAGGGCGGCAACTACTTTCGCAATCCCGCGCTACTCGAATTCGTGGCGGAAAACCCAATTCGCCACGGGACTCTGCCTGCAAACATCGCTGAGATCGCTAGGGTTATTCTCGAAGTTGGTACGAGCCAGTCTGCGCGGGATGGGGCGCTGGCGCTGGTCTCGACGGGAAGCGTGTCGCGTAAGTGCGGCGTGCAACTTGCGCTCATCGATGCCTTGTGCGACTACGGAGCAAATCCGAATACAGCCGCGCACGCTAGCGCGCTGCACGGTGAACTGGAAGCGCTAAAGACTTTGATCCGACACGGCGCGCGAATGGATCTGCCGGTGGCAGCGGCGCTCGGGCGTGTAGAGGACGCGCGCCGCTTGCTCGAGGCATCGGGCGGAGAGGAGCGGCATTTGGCGCTGAGCCTTGCTGCGGATTTTGGTCATGTGCAGATTGTTCGTTTACTGCTCGACGCGGGTGAGAACCCCGATCGATATAACCCGGTGGGAGGCCATTCGCATGCCACGCCACTGCATCAAGCCGCCGGGAGGGGCCACAAAAACGTTGTGCAGCTGCTCGTTGAGCGCGGGGCCCGAACGGATATGAAGGATATCCTTTGGCAGGCGACACCGGCGGATTGGGCACGGCACGCCGGCAAGTTGGAAATTGAGGCTTTTCTTCGAGGCCAAGACATAGAACGCAAACAGAAGGACTAAAGCGACTGAACCCATAGTCCCGGGCATGGCTTCACTAACGAGAACACGAACCGGCTGTTGCGACAGTAGTTCCCTAAGAGGATTGGTCAGTGGGTTGCCGCCAAGTCCTCTGCCGTCCGATTGGCATAATAGCCTTTGCGGGCATAGACCTTGTAGCCCTTCTGGCCAGCGGCAATCTGGATCTTGCGGAACTTGCCATCCCAATTCTTGTTTTCGGGATAGTAGCCCAGGCTGTACTGGTGGTGCAGTTCGTCGGAGATCTCGTCGAGAGCGGCTTCCAGCTTATCGATGCCCTTGACTTCCAGCATGCGCCCGCCGGTAGCCTCGGCGAGCTTCTTGAGACTGTCTTTTTCAAAAATGTGGAACACGTCGCAATCGTCCCTGCCCGGAGCATCGTAGATCTGTAGGACATAGGCAATCACGTCGTTTTCCAGCAGCGCTTCCAGAGCGTCTTGCATCGAAGACTCGCTCCGGGAATCCCCGGAGAGGGCCACGATGACCACGGCCTTGCGACCCACTTCACCCTTGAGGTAGCGGAGGGTTCCAGCGCGGATGGCGTCGTAGAGGTGGGCTTCGCGCTGCTGGTTGACGGGCTTCCCGTTGATGCCCACCGTCCCGCCGCCGGGAAACCATACCCTCGGCGGCCGAGGCGAACTTTGCTCCGGCAGACCGATGGCCGCTCCTCCAATTTGGATCGTACCCGCCTTCTCCTCGAGAAGCGCAACGTCTGAAGTAGGCAACTGCACGGTTTCCACGCGCGACGCATAGCTCAGAATGAACCCCAGGTCCGTGGGTCGCACCACGTGCTCCACGAACAGCCTCGAGGCGTGGGCCTCTTCGCCCAGAATCCAGGCCATGTTGGTGCCTGTATCCAGGAGCACGCCTACGTTGAGGACTACGTCGCTGTGGTGTGAGAAGAACTTGATGGGTTGCGGTCGGCCGTCTTCCGAGACGCTGAATTTGTCCTGCGGCAGGTCGCTGGCCAGATGTTTCTTGTCGTCGCGTACCGTGAAGTAAACGGAGACCAGGTCCACTTGGCTGCGGAAGGCACCTTCCTGGCCGCCTTTGTCCCCGACGGCTTTCTCCTGCGCGAGAGTCGATCGGGGGCAATCTGCACTTGCCAATGCCAAGACCAGGATCATAACGGACAAGCCGATGCGTGGGGGCATGGGAAACCTCCTTTTTGAGCCCGCAAATGGCCGTGCACCGTTGGATGCGACGGCGTTGCGGCAGAGTTGTCGTGAGAACACTCCCCCGTACCTCATCTTCGGTGGTTCGCACTAGCCTTCTCCCATCCCAGGGTTTCTTCCGGCCAGGTGTCGTCTTGCTCGGAAACGGGAGTGGATGCTTCTCGTACTTCATCGACCTATCCTCGCTTCAAGGCTGACTGGTTCGCTCGCAACGCATCTTGTGCGAACGACACTCTGCCGGGTTTTGCGCCGTGGACTGCCAGATGATGATATTCGTTGCATTGATCGGCACCGGCTGGACTGAAGGAGAGCCCGGAGTAAACCCCGACATCGGCGACGCCTAAGGAATATCGTTGGCAGGGTATAGCGATAAAGGAGAGGGGCGCCCGGTACGACCACGAGCGCCCCCTCTACTGCGTCAACGTAAACCGTACCTCACTGGATCACCTCCTTCTCGGCGGGAGCGCCGATATCGACCAGATGTCGAATGATCCGAGTAT
>DATAIH010000356.1:0-19527 GCA_036262755.1 Candidatus Acidiferrum sp. | reverse complement strand
GTTGTAGCCGGCCATCGTGACGCGGCGCGGTATCTTGAGGCCGAGCGCTTTGTACCAAAACGCAACCTGGTGGACCATGTTCTCGAAAACGTTTCCGCCGGAATAATCCCAGAAAAATCGCCAATTGATAAAACGTTGCGGGTCAAATTCGTGGGGCCCCGCTTCACCCTGGAACTCCTTCCAAGCGACATGGTCGAGATTGCAGTCTGGTGGAATTGACCGCTTCCATCCTCCGTAAGGCCTGTTCCGATAATGGTGGGTATGAATTGCCGTGATGGTTCCCATGCGATCGGGAGCAACAAGTTCACACGCACGCGCGAAGGTCTTCCCGCTCACGGATTGCACACCCACCTGCACCACGCGGTTCGAACCTTCGACGGCACGGCGCATGCGTCGCGCGTGGTCAGGACTAAAGGCCATGGTTTTTTCCTGGTAGACATCCTTGCCTGCTTGGATGGCGGGAACGAAATTGAGGGCGTGTTGGTGTTGGGGAGTGGCGATCAGTACGGCGTCCACGGACTTGTCGTCGAGCAGGCGGCGAAAATCGGTAAATGTCCGAATCGTGGGAGCGAGTTGTTTGGCTTCCTCCAGACGGCGAGTATAAACGTCAGCAACCGCGACGGCCTGGGTATTGGGCGCACCGAGCGCGTGCTTGAAAATGTCCTGTCCGCGCCCACCGGCGCCGATCAGCCCGAAGCGGACACGGTCATTAGCGCCGAGGACGCTTGCCGGCAGAAAAACTGACGAACCTGCGAGCGCGGCCGCACCTCCGCTAACCTGATGAATGAACCTTCTTCGATTGAGCATGATCGCAACTCCTTTGGCTAAACTGAAGAATACTTCCGGCAAAGCGTTTTGATTTTCTCCACGAGTTTTGGAACTCCGGTCGAGGGATCCTCTTCACCTTCATATTCCGCGGACATAAATCCCTTATAATTCGCGGCCGCGAAAAGCGGCCAAACCCGGCCGAGATCGACAGCCTGCCCGTTTGGAAAGACGTCTCGGATGTGGGAGTGGGTCGCGTAAGGGAGAGTGGCTTCGATTTGCGCGTAAGCATCAGCCTGAGGGGTGGCAATGAAGTTCGTGATGTCCAGGTTGATCCCTAAATAGGGCGAATCAACGAGTTGAACGAGCTCGACGCACACATCCGCATTCTGGGTGATACCTTCGTGATTTTCAACGCCGAGAGTAATTCCTTTTTTCCCCGCGTACTCGCACGCCACTTTGAGCGTCTCAACGGTCCAATGGAGGCCCTTTTCGACGGTCGCTCCGGGAGGGAGCTTGCCCGCGAAAACGCGCAGGTGCGGCGCTCCCAGAGACTCGGTGACATCAATCCATTTCTTGATCTCCTCCAAAACCTGTGCCCGCCTGCCTGCATCAGCCTGCACGGTGCTGGCTCCCGTGGCTGCACCGGAAAAACATACACCGTTTTTGTAGGCCAAGTGTCGCAAAGAAGCCAAATAGGCTGGCTCGGTCGATTTGAACCAGTAACCCGTCATGTCCACGCCATCAATCCTGAGCTCGACGGCCTTCCCGATGATTTCTTCCATGGTCATCTTGCCGACTTTCAAGAGTTCGCGGTAAGAGTAGGCACAGCAGCCGGTAAGAAGCCGCGGCTTTGTTTCAGTCGCCGGTTCCGTGCTTGGCACCGAATTCCATGTACGAGCTGAGCGGACAACTCCCGGGCCCACGATAACGGCCGGTCCAGCGGTTCTCAAGAATTCTCGCCGATCGGTTCTCCTTGGTACAGACACGCTAGCTCCTCCTGAGGAATATCCGTAAGGAGATTTCCCACCTTACATCCCCGTAGGGATCCCTGATCCAGTCTTGGAACGCTCGATCCACGCGCGACCGGGAACACGGGCTCGACCGACTTGCCTATCATCTCGCAGATCCCTTAGTGGCCTCACCCGGCGCATGACAGTTTACTCTCTCCGTTCTGCTCCACCTGCGAATTTTGCGCGATGGGCTTCAAAAATGGCGCACGCGCGCGACGCTCTGCGAAATCGCGTGCCGGCGCCGCTGCTTTGAACTCTTGGGGTGTGTTGGGGCATCCAGGGGCAGTCCCTTGCTCTTGGAATCGCGTGTCATTTTGGGCCATCCGCTTCCCTTTTTTGCCCAAGCATTCGGCATGCGCAGGTTCCGGCCCGTTCGACAGCTACGCCACTGGCATACGCCATCATGAAAGAGCACAGGCGACTGCCGTTTTCAAGCGGCAGCGGAATGTGCTACGCTCCTCACGGTAACTCCCGTCGGTGAACCTGGACTGGGTTCGCGTGAAACTGGTTCGACGAGGCTACAAGCCCAAGACTCGACTCTGCCGACGTAAAGCTACAAAGTACGCGAAGCCGCCCGAATTTATGTGGCGGAGTTGTCACTCTCGTTCTTTTCTCACCGTCGGGCAGGTTAAATTCAAGGCGCGACCAGCGTGATGCTGTGTTATGCTCCCTGCACAGTTGCGTAACACGGGAGTAACGCGGCGTGTAATGCGGCGCGTAAGGCTGTCTTGAGGTCTAGGTTGCTTGTTAGGCCGCCCAGCGTTCGTCAAATCTCGGTAGTGTGGGCCAATCTATGCGACTCCTTAAATCGGTCCCGGTACCTCCTGCTTTGCTTCTTGTTTTTGTCCTCGGTGCCCCTTCCTCCTGCCTACTAGCGCAAACGGCGACCCTCCCCGCGCAGATTCGCGAACCTGTCGACGAATCTTCGCTTACCGTTCTCAAGGGCAACCGCCATCCGCTGGCGATTCCCATCAACGACCGCGGTGAGGTCCCGCCGAATCTCCCCATGGAGCGCATGCTTCTGGTCTTGAAGCGCGACCCTAGTTTGGAATCCGCCCTGCAACGGCTCATCAGGGAGCAGCAAGACAAGTCTTCTCCTCGCTTCCACGACTGGCTCTCACCGGCGCAGTTTGGCGAGCGCTTCGGGCTTTCGAAGTCTGACCTCCAAACGCTCACGGCGTGGTTGAAATCTCACGGTTTCCGCGTAAACCGAATCGTCCGCAGTAGAATGGCCATCGAGTTCAGCGGCACGGCTGCACAGGTTCAAGTGGCGTTTCATACCTCGATCCACCGGTACGCAGTCGGCCATGAAATTCATTATGCAAACGCTTCCGATCCACAAATTCCTTCGTCCCTTGCGCCGGTAGTCACGGGGGTGAGCACGCTGCACAATTTTCAGAAGCCGTCCACGATTCGTGTCCTTGGCTCCGCCACCCGCATCGGCGGCACCAGCACCTGGCAACCCAATTTCACGTTCAACGGCTTTTTCGGCGCCGCTCATTACTTGGCCCCCGGCGATTTTGCCCAGATTTACAACACGGCTTCCCTCTATCCGACGGGAATCGACGGCACCGGGCAAAGCATCGCTATCGTCGGGCGAAGCAATATCAATCTTTCGGATCTGCAGATCTTCCGCATCGCCTTTGGTCTGCCTGCGAATGCCCCGGAAATCATTCTCGATGGCGCCGATCCCGGCAATCTCTTTGGATCCGAGGAGGCCGAGGCTGACCTGGACATCGAATGGTCAGGAGCTATAGCCCCCAAAGCGACGGTCAAGTTTGTCCTCTCCGGCAGCACGAATTCGACTGACGGCGCAGACCTCTCCGCGCAGTACATTGTGGACAACAACCTCGCTCCCATTCTCAGTTCGAGTTTCGGCGAATGCGAGCAGTTCCTGGGCCAAGCCGAGAACGCCTTCTATAACAATTTATGGGAGCAAGCAGCCGCCCAGGGCATTACCGTGATCGTCTCAAGCGGTGACAGCGGGGCTGCCGGCTGCGACCGCCCATCTGAAGAAGGGCCGGCAAGCCATGGACCTGCCGTCAACGGTCTGGCTTCGACACCCTTCAACATCGCGCTTGGCGGAACGCAGTTCAACGAGAACGGCGCGGACAGCAAGTATTGGTCGCCTACGAACGGTTCCAATCAGACTTCCGCTCTCGCATACATTCCCGAAGTCGTCTGGAATGAGAGTTGTACGGACCTCAGTCAATGCCCGTTCCTTTCTCTCTTGGCGAGCGGCGGAGGGCCGAGCAGCCTCTACGCCAAGCCTTCCTGGCAGGCGGGACCCGGTATGCCCGCCGACGGCAAACGCGACCTTCCTGACGTTTCTCTAGCCTCGGCCGCGTCCCACGATGGCTACCTGCTCTGCCAGGACGGCAGTTGTATCACGGACGCGAACGGGCAACTGATCAACGCTGAGATTGTCGGCGGCACTTCGGCGGCGGCGCCGACTTTCGCCGGCATCATGGCCCTTGTTGACCAGAAAACGAATTCACGGCAGGGCCAGGCGAATTTCGTTTTGTACCCGCTGGCCGCAAGTCAGACTGCTGCGAATTGCAATGCCTCTACCGGGCCCCAGAGCCAGTGCATCTTCAACGACGTAACCCAGGGCAACAACAGTGTTCCCGGGCAGACGGGCTCATCGGCCGGACCCGGTTACGACCTGGCCACCGGCCTCGGATCCGTCAACGCCGCAAACCTCGTCAACAGTTGGACGAACGTGACCTTCCGGGCGACAACCACGGCTCTGCAAGTCACCCCAGCTAGTCTCACGCACGGTCAGCCCGTCACCGCTACGGCGACAGTTACTCCCACGACCGGCACGGGAACGCCGACAGGAGATGTCGCTCTGTTGCCTGGCAACCCTCAGGCTCTAAATTTGGGAGTGTTGGGCAGCACCGGCTCGGTTTCCGCTTCCGTGTCTGACCTCCCCGGAGGAAGCTATTCCCTAACAGCGAGCTACGGTGGCGACGGGGTATTTGGCGCCAGCAATTCGCCCGGCGTTGCGGTCACCATCAATCCCGAACCGAGCACCACGACTTTTTCCACGCTCACCTTTGGCTCCGACGGGAATCTCGCTCCGGCCTCGTCGGTTGATTACAGCGATTTCTTATATCTCCAAACAGCTACTGCCGGAGCTTCCAAGCAAGGAGCGGCAACGGGTAGTGTCACGTTCACCGACACCTTCAACGGCAGCAGCACAACTTTGATGACCGTTCCCCTCGATGTGAGGGGCAATGTCTTGGTCCAAGAAACGGCTCTCGCCGTCGGAACCCATACGTTGAACGCAAGTTATTCCGGGGATCCAAGCTTCACGGCTAGTGCCGGCAGCCCGGCCACCGTCACCGTTACCAAGGGAACGACACATACCTTCTTGTTTATCCCCAATGGGGCTTTGCCGAATTCTTCTGTAACTCTTCAGGCCGGTGTCTTCCCTAACGGTGTCGCCGCTCCCACCGGCACGGTTCAGTTTATGTCCAACGCGCTGCCTCTGGGAAACCCGGTGCCGCTGTTGAGTCTGTTCGCCACGCTGACAACCGGGCAACTTGCCAGTGGCGCTGACACCATTACGGCGGTCTATTCCGGCGACGCCAACTTCAATGCCTCCACTGCCACGCCATCGGTGCTGTTTGTGGGCAATCCGGACTTTCAGTTGGCGGCAAACCCCGGCAATTTGACGGTCTCTAGCAGTACTCCCGCGAAATCCACACTGGTGCTCGCACCAGGTCCCGGCATAGGCCTCGCTGGGACCGTTCTCTTCACCTGCGCGGGGCTCCCGACCGGAGTGACTTGCACCTTTCAGCCTCCTCAGCTGAGCCTTGATGGCTTCACGGCGGCAAACGACACGCTGACCATTAGCAAGGCCGCAGGGCTGTCTGCCATCCGTCTTGCGCTTCGTCAGCCCAGGCTCTTTGGCGGTCTTCTCGGAGGGCTGGGCGCCGCATGCTTCTGCCTGCTAGCCTGGCCTCGGAAAAAGCGCTGTTGGCCCGTGATCCTGTTCTTCCTCTCGTGTCTCCTAGTCGTCATTGGTTGTAGCGGGGGCTCGAACTCCGCAAGCAGCGGATCTGGACCCACGACAACCCCCTTCGTCGTGACGGTCACAGCTGCCGGAGGGTCTGGAGCTCAGGCGGTCTCCCACACGGTCACACTGGCTGTGACCGTACAGTGATTTCCAACGCCGTTTGAGAGCTTGCACTTCGCCGAAACTTGAAGCACACCCGACACGGTGCCGGGCAGAACGAAATGAAGGCTTTATAGGTGCGCTGCCGTGCGGCAGAGGAAGGGGCGGCTCCGCCACTCGTCGCCCTTCGAGCGGCTCTATCCAAGTTAACAAATGTGCGGAACTAGCGACCTAAGGTGTCCACTGAAGCAGCCGGGGGCCTGCATCCTGGGGTCGGCCCCGTCATTGTTGTTTATACATCCTCTCGATCTCCTCGGCAGGAGCCTCGGGCCCCAGAATCCGGCGCAGCGCCTCCTCCAGCACTTCGTCCCTACCGGCAACTTGCCGTGCCCAAGATGGAGCGCGTCGTTTTCGACTTCGAGCAGCCAGCCCAGCTTCTCGGGTTAGCTCAACTCGCGGCGACTGCGAGAAGTGACGGCCACTTGTCCCAATCATTCAGAACGATATTGTAATCAGCACGAGAAAGCTCACGATTCGCGGAAGGAATCAGCGCTACAATTTTCACCTTTGGAAAAGTCGCTTTCAGCCACTCGACCATTTCTCTTCTTGTTTGTTCTGGTGCCGCGTGGCCGACGACGAAGACATCCACATTGCGAATCGAACTGAGGGCGCGTTTCGCAGACTCGTTGTCAGCGACCGAGATGACTTCAAGGCCACAGCGCCGGAACATTTCCGCCCTGGCGTTCAGTTCGTTTTCGTCGTAGCCAATCTGAAACATGGTCCGCTTCGGTGGGGATTCGACCTTGCCCGTCAAGTTAGTGATGACATATTCGCCGGGTGAGGATGCTGTGAGCACTTTCACACGCGCTGTCGCGCGTTCTACGCTTACCGCCCCTTCTAGCCACTGAAGGCTACCGTCGCTTTTCACCTTGAAGACGTGAAACGGAGAGAGCATGGGCTTAGTCCTCGTTGTTGTGCCGCCGATTCCATCACATCGTGTGACTCTCTGTCTATAGCGTGTGTCGAAACAATAAGCGGCGCAATCGGGCTCACCGCCAGGATTCAGCCTCGGAACCCGCTTTCGCGACATGAGCCGGCCCGACAGGTAGGACGTGCAAGTGACCCTCGCTATCCCGAGAAAGCGGAGGCCTGGGTCGCGTGGCTGGGCAATTGGGAAGCGCAGTAAGAAGGTACGCAAGCATTTTTACCCCGCGATGCGGTCACTAGGACTGGGGCACATCTGCGCCAACGCACTTCTTCGGGCGAAACTCATCAAGGGCACCAGCAAACCGTCGCGGGAGCTCCGCTATGGCCAGGCTGGCACAGGGTAAGGAAGCTCCACGGGGGCGCGAAGCAGAATGGCGCTCCCGTTTTTCGCTTCCTAATATGAAATCGGTACGTTAGCGAGTCAACGAAGCTTCGGCGACAGGCACGGGCGGCTCGGGCGCACGTTCTTCACGCCGGAATCCAACCCAGAAGAATAGTAAGACTACCGCCGACGCGATGGCCGGCACCATCCAAATGGAGCGCCAATCATGAAGTCCTCCGCCTGACGGCAAGGATTTCGCGTAGCGATCTACAATGGCGCCACAGATCCAGGACCCGACGAACATCCCGATTCCATAAGTGATGAAGTAGATCAATCCCTGCGCCACCGCGCGCAGCGCCAAAGGCGCTTTTTGGTCCACGTAGACCTGTCCTGTCACGAAGAAAAAGTCATAGCAGATGCCGTGAAGGACGATTCCCAGATAGAGCAGCGCTACGAAGCTGCCGGTGTTCCCGGTGCCAAAGCTGATGTAGCGCACGACCCAGGCGAACATGCCCAGCATGAGTGTGTACTTCACGCCGACCCGACGGAAGAACCACGGCAGCGTTACCATGAAGAGCAATTCGGACATTTGGCCCATGGTCATTTTGCCGGCGGCGTTTTGCATCCCGATTTCATTCAGAAATGGATTGGTAAACGTGTAGTAGAACTGCAGAGGAATGCAGATAAGGAATGAGGCCAGGGCAAAGACTGAAAAGTTTCGATCCTTGAAAAGCGTGAAGGCCTCCGGCGGAAAAATATTGCTCAGTTTGAATCCGTGGGCAGAGCGCAAAGGCGGCGTGTGGGGCAGTGTCAGGCTGTAGATAGCCATCAACATGGAGGCTGCGCCTGCGATACGAATGGGAATGGCTGTCGGTTCGACGCGAAGAAAACCGATAAGCAGGCCGGCAACGATCCACCCGGCGGTCCCCAGCACGCGAATCGAACCAAAATCCCGCTTGGGGTCTTTCATCTGGCGAAACGCGAGCGCATTGGTCAGGGCCATCGTGGGCATGTAGCAAAGCGAATAGATGAGCAAGAGCGCATACATCGGACCGAAAGCTGTTTGTGCGGACGCAAACCAGAGGAGCAGGCCGCCGATGCCGTGCAGCGCGGCTAGCAGCCGCTGATTGGCGAACAGCTCGTCCGCCATGAGCCCGACGAGGAACGGCGAAATCGCGGCGCCCAAGGCGGTCGTCCCGGCGACGACGCCGATCTGCTCACCTGAAAAATGCAATTGTTGCCCTAGCCAAGTCCCGAGGGTGACGTACCACGCACCCCAAATGAAATACTCGAGAAACATCATCAGCGAGAGACGCACTCTCATCGAGAAAAGCACGGATCACCTCGTGACAACCGTCAGCTCATGCAACGGTGCCACAGTTAGACTAAAGAGCACACACAAGAATGACAGCCCTTAATCCGGCGCCCGTCGCTGCCGGGTCGCGCCGTTAAGCCACAGATCGATGGGCTTTTTAAGACCGGGGGGCGGCAGGTACGGGAGCGCGATCTTACGGCCCTCGCCAGCGGAGGCATAGCCCGCGTAAATCGCGCGCAGCACGGCCAAGCCATCTTCCCCCGTGGCTTGCGGCGTCTCTTTGCCGCGAACGCAGCGGGCGAAGTGGGAGAGCTCTTGCGGCGTGCCGTAATTCCAGAGCTCCTCGAAGACCGGATACGTCCAACCTTTCGTGGTTGGCGCTTTTTCGACGGCGTATCCGTAACCGCTTTCGCTGAACGTCGGCAGGGCGTTGCCCATGTGCAAATTGGCGTAAGTACACCCATCCTCGCCGAAAACTTCGATGCGATCGTCCATGCCACCGCGGCGCGCCCAGCTATTTTCAACCAGCCCTACGGCGCCATTGGCGAACTCCAGGATGCACAAAGAATCGTCTTCGGCTTTGGTCTTGTCGCCGTGAACGTAGGTGCCCATCTGGCAATAGACCGACTTGATTGGCGAGCGGCCGAGGAACCAATAGCAAAAGGCGATACCGTGGCAGCCCAGGTCCATCAGTGCGCCACCGCCCGAGCGATTCACGTCCCAGAACCACGCGCTGTGCGGCCCGAAATGCTTTTCGCTTTGCTTGACCAGATAGACTTTGCCGAACGCGCCGGAATCCGCCATTTCCTTGGCTTTTAGGTATTTCGGGGTGAACAAAAGCTCTTCGCCGTACATCAGCAGAACGCCGTGGCGTTTCGCTGCCGCGATCATTTCCTCGCCTTCGGCAATGGTCATGGCCAGGGGCTTTTCGCACACGATGTGCTTGCCGGCAGCAGCGATGTCCTTGGTCATTTGCGCATGCAGGCTGTTGGGCGCGGCGATGGTGACCATCTCAATGTCGCGCTCTTTGAGCATCTCGCGGTAATCGGTGAAGACCCGCGGAATGCCGAACCGTTTTGCCAACGCCGCAGCATTGCCGGCGGTCGGAGAGGCGACGGCAAGCACTTCCGCCTCATGCGGCATGATTTGCAAGGACGCGGCGTGAATGTCCGCTTGGAATTGCGAGCCGATGATGCCGATCTTTACTTTGCCTTCCGCCATTGCCGTGGCCTCAAATCCGATCTAGCACGCGTCAGCGCGGCCGGCCTTGCGGCTTGGTTTGGGATGCAAGACCGCCGCGCTCCCGGACTACGACGAAGTGCCTTGGTCGTCGCAGCCGACATACTCCTCGAGAATCCGGTTGCCCTTGTAGTCGAGCTCGTCGTGGATGCCGATTTTGGACGTGTAATAGCCACGCACGGTAAGCCGTTTCAATTCAATGAAGAGGCGCACTTCGGGAAGGTCGGTCATGTGATCGTTATCAGAAAGCACCTGCAGAACGGCGATCCTTTCCCCGGAGCCCGAGTCAACGAAGGATTTTTGGTGGTAATGGCGGCACATTAGATCGACCAGTCGCAGGCCTTCACGCCACAGCGCCCTCTGATTGTCGTCATAGGTTTCGCGCAGAAACTGGTCGATATAATCAGCCACTTTTGCTGCTTTCGCGCCGCCGGAATGGGCGTCCGCGGGGATGATCGTCTCTGACAACTCCTCGACCAGCGTATGCTCGGCAGCGGTGAAGAAACGCCCCGCGGGTTTGTTTTGCGCGGTGCTTGTCGCCGGCTTAGTCGGCGGCGTCGCTGCCTGGCTTTGTTCCCCGCTCGCCGCTGGTAAAGGCAGCAGCGATGCGCCGAGCGCCGCGGCCGAAGTCTTCAGCCATTCCCGACGATCTTGCCGCAGATCAATCGGATCATTGCTAGGCATGTTCCACCTACAGATTTCCTTTGCGAAGTTCGTCCGCCAGATAGTCGCAGGAGCGCCAGCACAACGCCATGATTGTCCAGGTGGGATTCTGGCAACTGGCGCTGACGAATGCGCTGCCATCGACGACGAACAAATTCTTCACATCATGCGACTGCTGAAACTGATTCAGAACCGATGTTTTTGCGTCGTTGCCCATGCGCGCGGTGCCCAGTTCATGAATCGACCAGCCTTCCGTGAGCACCCGGCTTCTGACGTGCACAATCTCGAATCCCGCGGTCTCGAACATCTCCTGGGCCGTATCTTTCATGTCCTCGGCCATGCGGTGCTCGTTGTCTCCGAACTTATAGTGAAACCGCAAGGCGGGAATGCCCCACTTGTCTTTCACTACAGGGTCCAAATCAACGTAGTTTTCATAGCGCGCCAGAACCTCACCGAAGGCACCCATGCTAATGTACGCGCCCTGATTCTTGCGAACCTCTTCTTTGAAGGACGCGCCGAAACCGTGTACGTCGCTCCCACTCGGAAACATGCCGGACCCGCTGCCGCCTTCAAAGCCATAGCCGCGGATGAACTTGGGATGTTTCTCTGAAAGATTGCGAAATTTGGCCAAGTAGAATCCCCCGGGGCGCCCATCGTCCAGAGTTGGCTGCTTGCCGACCAAGTCCTTCGCACGGCCGGTGACTCCCGGTCCCATAAGATGCTCGCAGAAATTGTGGCCGACGTGGCCGCTGGAGTTCGCCAGCCCATTCGGATGCAACCGCGACTTCGACAGCAACAGCAACCGAGCGGATTCCAGCGTGGACGCCGCTAGCACGACGACCTTTGCGCGAACCGTGTAATCCTTCAGCGTCTGCGAATCGATGAAGCGCACGCCGCTGGCTTTGCCTGTTTGCGGATCTATCGTCACTTCGCGCACCACCGCGTTGGTGCGCAAGCTCAAAATCCCGGTGTCCATCGCGGGATAGATCAGGCCAGTCGGCGAGTCAAACGCGGCGTGAATGTCGCAGCCTCCTTTGCGTTCACAGGCGCCACGCCCGTAGCACCGGCTGCGATATTTGTTGTGCTTCAGTCCTTCGCTGGTGACGCCGGCGCGGTACTGGGTCAACACCCGGCCCATTTTTTGCAGACTTTGTTTCAGTGTGACTTCGGCACAATTCAATTTCTGCGGGCGCTGAAATAGGCTGTCGGGAAGATGCGGCAAGTTTTCCTTCACGCCCATGATGCCGAGATACAAATCCACCTTGTCGTAGTAAGGTGCGATGTCGCTATAGCTGATAGGCCAATCTTCGCCGAAACCGTCACGACTCTTGGCCTTGAAGTCGTAGTCGGAGAGGCGCAGGGCCAGCCTTCCCCAGATATTTGTTTTTCCACCCAAACAGCGCGCGCGCACCCACGCGTAGTTCGTGCCCGAGTACGGATTCTCGCGCTCGTCGACAACAATATGTTTGACGTAATCGCTGCTTCCCACGTAGTTGCGAAGATGCTGAGCCTTCTCAAAGCCCGCGCCGTAGGGCGGCTTGCGAATGGTGTATTCGTTGAAGGTCAGCGAACGCCAGTCCGGCGGAAGGGATCCGCGGTGGGCATTGTCGTAAGGCCACTCCATTGAGCGCAATTCCTGCTCGATGGGCAGCTTCTTCCCGGCTTCTAGCAATAACACGTGCAGACCGTGACCAGTGAGAACGTGTGCGGCCATGCCGCCGGCAGCGCCCGAGCCGACAATTACCGCATCGTACGTTTTGCCGAGATCCGCTTGTGGTTCCGTCACAGAAAAACTCCCCGCAATCGGTGAGACGCACATCTCAGGATTGCGCCTTGCAAGACGCTGACTATAGCAAAGGCGTGCGGCGCACCAAAATCAAAAAACATGCGAACCGACCGGGCATAACCGCCGCACTCCGTCTGGCGCCTCGCGATCGACGGGTGTCGCGGAGCGTGGCACCCACCCTCGGGAAATGTCTACTAGCGTTTGCGCTGTGGCGGGCGCCTGTTCCTCGTGGGCAGAGGTGTAGCCGGGTGCATGCAGCGCAACCCGGGAGAGCGGCTCATGTCCCTGGGGGATGGTAACGGTAATCCTTGTCTAGGCTATTGCGGTTTTCATCCGTCACGTTGTCCTGAAACGCTGGTTACGGGGCAACCGCTCGATCAGGGCGCCAGAACCGAGTGGAGCCAGGATCGCGCCTCAGGATCGCTTGCCTGGAGCGCCGGACCCAGCGGGGAACCGAGGAAAATCAAGCTTCCTTTGCCCGCTGGCCTCCTGGACCCCACTGCTAGTGACCCCGCCCAGCCGATTACTTCTCCAGGTTTCGCAGACACCGGAATCACCCGGGTGAAGTCCCGGACCAGTGTCTCGCGCGGCCAAACGTAACGGACATAGGGAATCGATTGGCGGCCATCGATCGCCTTTCTTCGATTTGGGCTGCTGCGGCTGGCAATAAGACCCTCATCGGCCAGCCTTCCAGACCACAGATCGACAGGCGGCGCGACCTCAAGATCAAAGCAACGAAGCAACATCCTCTGGTGCGCGGCCGTTTCCTCAATGCTTAGGAATCCCGCGCCGGATTCCAGCACCAGGCGCGTCCCTTTTTGTACCAGATCCAGCAGCATACGCCCGATCGCGGGGTCCATCATCCCAAGGCCCGGAACAATTACCGTCCGGCAGCGCCATCGCGAGTCGACTCGGTCTGCCGCGAGATGATGATGCTCCTCGGCGAATGCCGCCTGGTAGCCCCGCAACGATTCGCGCAAGACGCAATCTGACTTTAGATCGAAAACAACGCAATCGATCGGTCGACCAGCAAGGTTACCCAATCCGGTAACGCGGGATGACCATAGCGTGCCGGCCGAGACGGTCATACCGTGCAGAAAATTTCGGCGCGAGATGCGCATCGAAGCCTTGCACCTCCGGATTCATAACCTGCCGGAAATCAGGCGGTCGATATCAGCCGCGGTGTCGTAAAACTGCTGGTCCTCGGCGTAACGGTAGCGCGCTTCCATCTCCGCGATCAACCACCCGTCGTAGCGCACTTTCGTGAGCGCAGCTCGGATGGCCGGCCAGTTGTTATCGCCGATGAAAAGACTGGTATAGACGGTGTCGCAGCATCGTCCCCGCTTTTTCATGACGTCCTTCAGGTGAATGCGGGTTATGCGCGGGCCATGAATCTCAATCCATTGCTCGGCGAAGCCGGTGTCGTGGATATTTCCAACGTCAAGATGAATGCCAACGGAAGGGCTGTCCACCTCGTTGAGGAATGTCCAGAACTCCCTGGGCGTCAGCAGGAAGCGTTGTTCCGAATTACAGTTCTCGCAACCGATTTTGACTCGGGCCCTGGCAGCGACCGGCGCAAGTTGCCGCATTGCGTCGAGACAGCGCTGGTAGACCTCGTTGTACGGAATCTCCTGGGTCACCAGACCAGTCACTACAAGGATGGCGTCGCAACCGAGCAGCTGAGCGGTCTCGAGCTCGCGCTCGACGATGCGAATCGCCTGAGCACGCACGCTCGGATCGCGCGCCGAGAGCGGAGTCTTCCAATGAAGGCCGGTCGAAACGTTGGAGACCAGCAGACCGGCATTCTCCACCTTGCGGCGCAACTCCGTCACCTGCGCGTCCGTGGTGTTCATCTGGAACCAGGGGACCTCGCCGAGCCATAACTCAATGCCGTCGTACCCGGCCTTCTTGACCAGCTCGAGCCCCTGCTCGAAACTCCAACCCTTCGGGATCATGTTGTCGCCGATCGATTTTTTCATAACATCCTCCTGCGCGGACCCGCGGTTTCGTGGGAAATCTGTCATAACTGGAATTTCGAGGGACCGGCCTCGATGGCTTCCACACGAATCTCGTTCTGAAAGCGGCGAATGTCCGCGAGCCGCGCTGTGCCTGGAGAATCGGCAGGTCACAGCGGCGCACGCTACCCGAGACGGAGGGCATCTTCCGGTTTCACCTCCGTGCCCTCCGACGTCCCTCCGCCCGTCGGCTCATACGGTTCCCGTTGTGACCGCCACACTCGACGATAGCGCGGCAATTGGCCTTGCTGCGCTCATTGCTTCCTCCCTTGCGGCTTTGACGCGCCAAGTTTGGCGCTACAACACCACCGCTTTCGCATCCGTGCTCCAGATGCTACCGCCCTGGTCACCGATGCGGAACTTAGGGTGACCTAACTGCAAGGATGGACGAATTACGAGTGATCTGTTCGCTAGAGACGGGCAAAGTGTCGAGCTTGTAACTTGCCGAGCCATTTCGGTGTCCCTATCGAATGGAGCTTCGTTCTGGGGCGAAGGCCGAGTACGGCAATGTGTCGTAACCATCGTCGCTATTGCATCGTGTTCTTCCACAACGATTTAATTTGCGCGACCGCGTGCCTAGCTCGCCAGGGCTATGGTTAACCGCCTGTTTGAACCCGCCTGCTCTCAAGATCTAGTTTGGCATTTGCCGCAAGAAGGACTCCCCCCGAACGGTGCTAGTCACACGCGATGCACCAGAAATCCGCGGGAAGGTTCGACGCGCTGGCGTTCTAAGTGCGGCCTCGAAGTGAACCGTCAAAAAAAACTACACCGCCGTCTTGCTTTGATACATCGAAGGTATGACGACCGGTGAATCGCGAATCGTTGGATGCTTCCACCTGCGAGAAGCAGCTGTGTTTCAGCAACTTACGTCAGGCATGGTTACGGGCTTGAAAGCGAGCTGTGGATGAGTGTCTCGGCCGCAAAACACGGTAGGTCCGATCTTCTCGAGAAGCCGGGCGTGGAAGTTCGTGCCGGAAGCCCCCTGCCATTTGGGGCACACCAACGCGAGGGAGGAGTCAATTTCGCGTTGTTCAGCCGTCATGCGACTCGCGTTCGCCTGGAGCTCTATGGAAGCCCGGATGCGAGTTCGCCCACCAGGGCGATCGATCTGGATCCGGCACGACATCGAACAGGTGATGTCTGGCACGTGTGGGTTGGCGGTATCACCTCTGGCCAACTCTATGGCTTCCGGATCGATGGACCCTATCAGCCGGAAGACGGACACCGATTCAATGTCCATAAGCTGCTCCTAGATCCATTGGCGACCGCCCTTGTCGGTACGAAGAACTGGGATTTCGAAGCCGCTCGCGGCTACGATTCGTCGAGCCGTCTAGGTGATCTAGGTTTCTCGACGGTGGACAATGCGGGTTCGACGCCGAAGTGCATGCTGACCGACGCGCACTTCGACTGGGAGGGCGACCTGCCACTCAGGCATTCCGCCGCAGACGCGGTCATTTACGAAGCGCACGTTCGAGGTTTTACCATCGACCCGAGTTCGCGTGCCGTCCACCCCGGAACCTACCGCGGTTTAACGGAGAAGATCCCCTATTTACAAGATTTAGGTGTGACCACGATTGAGTTGATGCCCGTCCAGGAATTCAGCGAAAACGAATTATCTCGTGTAAATCCGAGAACCAAAGAGCGATTACGGAATTTTTGGGGCTACAATCCCGCTGCCTTCCTCGCCCCCAAAGAGACTTATGGCACCCGGACCGGGCAACAGACCCTCGAATTCCGTGAAATGGTCAAGAGTTTTCACCGCGCTGGCATCGAAGTCATTCTGGATATTGTTTTGAACCACACAGGCGAAGGAAATGAACTGGGTCCAACAATCTGCCTCCGTGGCACGGATAATTCGATCTTTTACATGCTCCAGGAGGATGAACGCCGCTACTACAAGAATTTTTCAGGGGTTGGCAATACCCTCAACGCGAACCACCCGGTCGTGCAGGATTTCATTAAGTACGTGCTCCGTTACTGGGTCATCCTCATGCACGTTGACGGATTTCGCTTCGATCTGGCTTCTGTACTAGGCCGAGATGAGCATGGCAATCTTCTTCAGAACGCTCCGTTGCTCGAAAGCATTGCGGAAGACCCGATCTTGCGCGATGTCGTGCTCATCGCCGAGGCTTGGGATGCAGGCGGAGCCTACCAATTGGGAAGTTTCTCCGAAAACCGTTGGACAGAATGGAATGGCCGCTTTCGGGATGACGTGCGCCGCTTCTGGCTCGGTGAGCCTGGAATGACGGGGCTATTCGCTAGCCGCATCAGCGGGAGCGCGGATCTGTACCAAGGATCAGGCAAAGGACCGGAAAACAGCCTTAACTTCGTCACCAGTCATGACGGATTCACCCTGAATGATTTGGTCTCCTATCGAGAAAAGCACAATGAGGAAAACGGCGAGTACGGACGCGACGGCACCGATGCCAATTACAGCGACAATTGCGGAGTTGAAGGCCCGAGCAATTCCGCCGATGTTGAAGCCCTGCGAAATCGTTTGATCAAGAATTTTCTCCTCACCCTCTTTATTTCTCGCGGAGTTCCGATGTTGCTGGCCGGAGACGAATTTCGTCGGACCCAACGAGGGAACAACAATGCGTACTGCCAGGATAACGCCGTCAGCTGGGTGGACTGGAGCTTTCTCGAGAAGCACCGGGAGATTCATCGCTTCGCCCGGGGAATGATCGCGTTTCGCCGCGCTCATCCGGTGCTGAGAAAACCGACCTTCTACGCCGACGCCGATGTACAATGGTTTGGACCGCAAGGCGCAACTCCCGCCTGGGCTGATCCCGAACGAAAGTCGTTTGCGTGTCTGATTGCGGGGCACTCAGAGGCCGAGCTATTCCTCATGTTTAATGCCGATACCGCAGTGTCCGATTTTTCCATTCCCGCCGCGGCGGGCCATAAGATCTGGCGCCTGGCGGTAGACACTTCACGTCAGGCGCCTGAGGATCTCTACGAAGCGGGGAAAGAGCCGTCGCTAAAGGATCAGGTTACTTTTCGGGTCGCACCCCGATCGAGTGCCATACTTTTGGCGCGTGGGTAACCGATAGAGGAGGCCGGCACACTCGCTTTTTTGTGAACGCGCCTTTTGGGATTTCGCCTGGAGACGCCGAGGTGAGCAGGTGAAAATCGACCGATCCGCTGGAAAACCAGCGGATCCCGCAATCTTGGTGGATGTCGCGAAGCTGGTCACGGCCTACTATGACCTGCAGCCTGACCTCGCCGACCCGAAGCAACGGGTTGTCTTCGGCACGTCGGGTCATCGCGGCTCTGCCTTCGACGGAGCGTTCAACGAGTGGCACATCCTGGCGATCACCCAGGCTATTTGTGATCAGCGCAAGGCGCACAAGATTGATGGGCCGCTCTTCCTGGGAATGGACACGCACGCGCTGTCGGAACCTGCATTTTCGAGCGCGCTCGAGGTACTCGCGGCAAACAACGTCGACGTGATGTTGTCGGAAGCCACTGCGTACACGCCGACTCCGGCCGTGTCCCATGCCATCCTGGGTTACAACGCCGGACGAAAAATGGGACTCGCCGACGGCATCGTGATTACCCCTTCTCACAATCCTCCCGATGACGGGGGCTTCAAGTACGACCCTCCGCACGCGGGACCAGCCGATTCGCATTTGACCTCGTGGATCGAATCGCGCGCCAACGATTTCCTTCGGAACCGTTTGGAAGGCGTTAAGCGGGTTCCTTTTGGGCAAGCACTGCGGGCCTCGACCATTCATCGATACGACTACCTCCAGTCCTATGTCAGCGATCTCGAAAATGTTATTGATCTCGACGCCGTTCGTGCTTCGAGAATCACGCTGGGTGTCGATCCCCTGGGCGGCGCTGGCATTGATTATTGGCCGCTGATTGCCGAGCGGTACGGGCTAAACCTAACCGTTGTAAACAAAACCATCGACCCTACCTTTCGATTCATGAGCGTCGACTGGGACGGCAAGATTCGCATGGACCCTTCCTCTCCTTACGCGATGCAGCGGTTGATCGGATTGAAAGACAAGTTCGACATTGCATTTGCCAGCGACACCGACCACGACCGTCACGGAATTGTTACCAAGGGGAGCGGGCTGCTGCCGCCGAACCACTATTTGTCGGTCTGCGTTCACTACTTGTTTTCGAATCGCGTGGACTGGCGCCCAAACGTGGCTGTGGGCAAAACCGTAGTAAGTAGCAGCATGATCGATCGTGTCACCGCGCGGGTGGGCCGTGCGCTGTATGAGGTTCCAGTCGGCTTCAAGTGGTTCGTTGAAGGGCTATTGTCCGGGCGGCTGGGTTTCGCCGGGGAAGAAAGCGCCGGCTGTTCGTTTCTCGACCGCAAAGCTAGCGTGTGGTCCACCGACAAGGACGGGATCATTCCTTGCCTGCTCTCCGCCGAAATCACCGCGTGCCTAGGTAAGGACCCCGGTGAGCTCTATCGTGAACTCACCCGTGATTCGGGTGATCCGGTTTACGAGCGCATTGACGCACCCGCCACGCCGGAGCAGAAGGCCGCTCTTGAAAAATTATCGCCAAACGATATCCACGTTGCGGAGGTTGCCGGTCAGAAGGTCCAGCAGATTTTGTCTACAGCCCCTGGCGACGGCAATCCGATAGGCGGAATTAAGGTGATCGCAAAGGATGGCTGGTTTGCCGCGAGGCCCTCAGGCACGGAAGAAATCTACAAGATTTACGCAGAGAGTTTCCTCGGGCCAGATCATCTGCGCCGCATCGAGGATGAAGCACAAGGCATTGTTTCGGAGGCGCTCACGCGTAGCGCTCGCGTAGCAGCAGGCCGCTGAGGTGCCGGGAGGCGTCAACTTATGAGCAGTCCAGCAATGGGTAGCCCTTCCCTGGATAAAACTATCTCGGAGGCTCTCCGCGAATTGGCTCTGGACCTGAGATGGTCATTCAATCATTCTGCGGATCACCTCTGGGAACGGCTCGACCCGGAACTTTGGGAACTGACGCACAATCCCTGGATCATTCTGCAGACAATTTCTCAGGAGAAGCTAGCGAGCGTTGCCGCCGATCCGGATTTCCAAGCGTTGGTCGCCGACCTGCATCGTGAAAGGCAAACGGCGGAGCGCCCTGGAGGCTGGTTTCAGGAGGCTCATCCGCGCTCGGACCTTACCGGAGTGGCGTATTTCTCCATGGAATTTATGCTGACCGAGGGCCTGCCCATTTATTCGGGCGGCCTCGGGAACGTCGCCGGTGATCAACTCAAAACGGCAAGCAATCTGGCCGTCCCGGTGACCGGGATAGGGCTGCTGTATCAGCAGGGATATTTTCGACAGGCAATCGACGC
>DATAIH010000355.1:0-14256 GCA_036262755.1 Candidatus Acidiferrum sp. | reverse complement strand
GGATTGCGGCCGTTCTTGCGGCAACTGGATTGGGAACAGTGGCAGTCGATCCTGAAGAGGCTGCAGGCCATCAGCGATCACGTTCACACGGCGCCGACCACTCTCCGCCCGATCGGTAATCCGGCGCGGCTTCCGCAAAGCACTCCGGCAAACGGCCACGCGACCGGGCACGTCGGAGCGGGCCATTCGAATGGTGCCGGGCATGGGCACGCGCATGCGCACGGCTACCCCTTGCGACAGGCGGGCACATCTTTCGGGCCACCGGGCAGGGCCTTCGGAGCCCAGGGCAAGCCGGCCTTTTTAAGGCCGCTGGCGCGGTAGCGCGAGCTTCCAACGGAAAGCAGTTTTGACGCGGCGTGACCGGTTCCGGTTGCGCCGCGTTCTTGTTTCGAGGAACAAGGATTTCCAGGAAAGTGAGAAGACTACTCGCGAATCACGGAAACCTTGGCTGCGGGGACCTCGAGGCGAATCAAGCGATGGTTGCCATCGAGTAGCAGAAGAATTTCGAGATCCGAAGAAGTGACTTTGAGCCCTTCGTAGGTCTTGCCATCGGCGCTGGCGGCGCCGGTGGAAAGCACGGTTACCGTCCCAGGAGTCAATTCCTGAGGGATGAGCACGGGAAAGGTTTGCTCGCCGCTCTTGGACCAGTCGTAGAGGCGTGCGAGGACGGCATACTGGTAGTAAAGATTGTTGTCCAGCACGGCGATGAGTTGGGAATTGAAACTGAGGTCCTGTTGGAAGGGGCGCGCGCCTTGCATCGCGAAAGTGATGCGCGCAACGCCGTTGGCAAAGACGATGTGTGCGCCGCTGTTTTTTTCGGATTGGGACGTCCATTCATAGCTGATCGGCGAGCCGTTGGCCAGCATCGTGAGCGAGCCGCTGACTTTGCTGGGAGCGCCTTCGGGAGGCTTGATGTCGGAGGAGCCTTTGGCAAGCCAGCCGCCTTCGGCAGGCGCGATCTCGAATTCTTCGTGGCCGACGGTCTGGCCAGCGAGCTTAATGGTGAACTTTCCTTTGTCTTGGACGAGTACGCCCGGCGCGGCTTTTTTCTGACCGGCGAGAGACCAGGTGGCGCAGGCCAGCAGGCCTAGGGTTAATCCCATGCAGGCTGTTTTGAATCTCACGGTGTGTTTTACCCCTTCCGGTATTGTCTCTCAGGGGAGAGGTTTCTCAACCACGAGATGTGCGTGGTTTCCTCCAGCAGCAACAATGCCGAGGCGCAGAATCTGGGCCACAATTTCAGCGGGTTCACCGGAGCTTTCCACGCGAAAGTCGGCAAGCTGATAGGAGGGTAGGCGCTCTGCGTGAAGGGCGCGGAAACTGGCCTCGTCCCGGAACAGTGGCCGGGTGGTCATGGTCGTGCAGCGGGCGAGCAGAACCTCGATGGGGGAATCAAGCCAAAGAACCGGGACGCCAGCCGAGCGCAGAAACTCCGGGCAGCCGGACTGCGCGTAGGTGCCGCCACCCAGGGCCAAGACGGTTCCTTGCTTAAGCTCGGAAGCGCGGCCGAGGGCCGCGCGAAGTTGTTCTGCTTCGAGCTGGCGGAAGAATGGTTCGCCCAGGCGCTCGAAGATTTGCGGGATCGAGAGGCCGGCGGATTCTTCGATGCGCTCGTCGAGATCGACAAAGCGCCAGGCCAGCTGCCGCGCGAGGAGCGTACCAATGGTGGTCTTGCCGGAACCCATGAAGCCGGCGAGGCCAACAATCGACACGCGCGGCGAAAGACCGCGCGAAGCAGGTGTAGTTGTCACGCGAAGGAAGCGCGAAGGGCTTAGTGGCTCGGATAGGCGACGTCGCGCCTCAAGATTCGGATTGTACCACTATAGGTCGAGAGCTCGACCTTCGCCAGACCCGCGCCGAAAGTGCCGAACAGTCCCCTGAAGCTCGACCGGAGACGTCCCACGGTGCCGTGGGAATCCGGCTTGAGAAAAGCCGCGGCCTGATTGTCTACCGTCCCCGTAGCCGTCTGCGCCTTGAGATCGAAAGAATCGTTGCCCGAGAAGCGCACTTCCACGAGACCCTTGCCACTCTTCATGGAATACAGCCCGGTGCGGATGAAGTCGCCGTCGAACAGGATGTTGCCGCTGGTGGTGCGGAGGCTTACGTTCGTGAGGGCGGGCTGGAGGATCTGAGCGCCGCCGCCAACGGAATTGAAGTCGAGTTTGCCGGCGCATTGCGTGCAGACCAGCGAACCACCGGTGGTTTTCACGATGATATAGCCGGAAACTTCCTTCAGGTGGATATCCCCGGCGATGCTCTCGAGAGTCATATCACCCATAACCTGTTCCACATAAATCAGGCCATTCTCGGTCTTGAGCTGAAGCTCGGTTTCTTCCGGCACCGTCAATTGCAAGCTGGTTTCGAGGTCGACAGGCTGGGCGGAGACATCCACGATACTGGCGGTGACGTCCACGCGGTCGCCCGCCTGCTCCATTTCAAAGTCGACCTTGCTGGAGGTTTCGCTGGCGACAACGACAACCTCGGGGTTTTTGGAGGATTTCACCTCGATCCGCCCATTCGCTACGTTTCGAATCACCACTACGGGCCGTCCATTCACCGGGAAATGCTTTTCGATTCGCTGGCTGCCCGCCCTGGCAGGCACACCCGAGCCCAGCGCAACCGCAGTGCCAACAACCAGCGTGACGCTCCGCCCCATCGACCTGGTCCACATGTTAGTTAACGCTCCTTCCGCGATCCAACATTGAGGCAAGTAATTCCGCTTTTTGCTGATAGGCGCTGTAGAGATACTCGCGCGCCAGGTCGTCTTGCGGGGCCTGCTGCAGATGGTGCTCGCATTCGGCAATGAAATTGTCGATTTCCTTCAGATTTTGGTCAAGCGCGGCATCCACCGGGGAAGTGCTGGCGAGGTGCATGTTTCTGACATCGATCTCTTGCTCGTCTAGCTGTTTTACCGTGGCAACGACCTCGGGAGGAAGCGGGAGTTCCCGCGGTTGGCGCAGTTCGAGAATCGCGCCAGCGGCGATCAGCGCGCCCACCGTCACCGTGGCCATGGCGCGGCTGCGGAAGAAGGTGCCGAAATCCCACCAGGAAACACGCTCTTCCTTCCGCGCCGTCACCGGCTCCTTGATGAGGCCTTCCCGTTCGAGCTGGGCCCGGAGGGCAATCCAGAGGCGAGCGGGCGGTTCGACCTCGGCGGGCAATTCATGGGCGGCTGAAACGATTGTTTCAAGATCGGCGAGGTAATCCTGACACTGCGGGCAGCGAGCCACATGCGCCCGTGCTGCTTCCGGTAAGGGCGCCAGGCCCTCCTGTTCCAGAACCTCTTCAATGTCCCTACATTGCATGACGATTTACTCCAAGCAGGGCACCGCCGGCTGGCCGGCTTGCTCCGCTCCTCTCAACTTCTTCCTAGGGCCCGACTCCTGACGTCACGGGATCGCACACACCCCTTGCGTGCGTTCATTGTAGCTCAACCGTCGTGCGCCGTCTGCGATCTCGCGGCGTGGCGTTCCTGCCGCGCCTGGGCGCGCAATTCTTCCTGCAACAAATCCCTCAGACGAGTCCGCGCCTTGTGCAGCTGCGACTTCGAGTTTCCGACGGAGCAACCCATGATCTCCGCGATCTCGTTGTGCTCGTAACCTTGCACGTCGTGCAGCACAAACACCGTCCGGTAGCCCGGCGGCAATTTTTCCACCGAGCGTTCCAAATTCACTCGGTCCACCGCACCACTCAAACGCAAGTCCGGCGCGCCAATGTCTTTTCTCGGGCCGCCTGTTTCTTCGTCGGGCTCCGTCGTTTCTTCGAGTGAGGCCACCGGCAGCGATTTTTTCCTCAGCCGCATCAGCACCACGTTCACCGTCATGCGATGCAGCCAGGTCGAAAATGCCGACTCACCCCGAAAGGTGCCAATTTTCCGGAAGAGCTGAAGAAAAGCCTCCTGCATCAGGTCTTCCGCGTCCGCCGGATTGTTCACCATCCGCAGACACAAAGCGTAAACGCGGCGGCTGTGCATTTGATACAGAAATTCAAATGCAGCGGCGTCACCTGCCTGGGCCAGCTGGATAGCTTCCGCTTCAGTCACCGGTTTGGTGGCCTGCCGGAACGTCGACGCATTCAGAGCGCTTGGTCGGTTTCGGGCCAACGGTCCAATTGCGGCGCATCCACCCGTTCGGATGCACCGAGTCCCCCTTTGAGTTGTCCTGACTTTCGCCTGCCGGAGTCAAACAGACACCCCCGAGAAAGCCCTTTCCTTCCACCATGGTGTTCGGGCTCCTGCGGGCGAGCAGGTAAGGTTATTGTCCCGCGAATGCGCCCATTCGTCCATGGCGGCGCGTGAGATCGCCGTCCGCCAATTGAGACTGGTCCTGGACCGCTTTCTCAAAATCGTCAAGCTGTCCGGCCGGAAGGACGACGAGGAAGGATTTGAACAATACTATGGTTTCGCGTAGGCAGGTATTGAGATCGTAATGGCCGGTGTCTACTTCAAGCCACCCACGCTCGGGGTCGGGACACAAACCCGCGGCGAGGTCATCGGCGACGCTGCGAAAGTCGCGCTCGATGTCTTCGACCATTTCCTCGAGGGTGTTGACTTTGAAAAGGAATTGAAGTCTCTGGGAAAACAAGACTCTGTCGAGGAGCCCGCTCATTCGCGCGTAACGCTGGCCTCTCAGCCCATGATAGTTGTCAGGGTTCAGCGGGGCGGCCTTTGGAACGGTCCCATAGTGCTTGGCGTGTTCGTGCAGCGCGCGGAGTGTGCCGGCGAGCGGGCGAGTCATCCGCCCGCAAAGCTCGGAACTCATGCCGATGGCGTTCCAGGCCTTCGCCAATAATCCCGCGAGTTTCAGCTCAATGGCCTCGTTCAGCGAAACACTGAACATGTTATACAGCGATTCGAGACGATGTTCGTGTTCCTGGAATACCACAGCCTTTTCTTCCGGCAAGCTGGTGCGCCAATCTTGTTGGACACCCCTACCACGTGATAATGGTGGGCGGCTGTCGGGTCTCAAGAGGGGCCTCCCAGGGCACGGTGCGCGAGTATAGCAAAAGAATTTCCTCTATCACCACTTCTTTCTGGCAAGCAGCCAAAGGCTGAGGGGTCACCTGACAAGGGTGGCCAGCCCGCCTCGTCGCGGCGTCCGAGCCCTCTTTGCCTAAGGCCGGTGCCCTGACCAACGGCTCCACCCGATCTTATTCACGGGATTGACATTGTCCGTTTCTTGCTCCCGGGAGGTTAGCGCCGCTATACTCGGTCTCCGCCTTCGCGGAAAGGATGATCCTCCTTGGAATTTGAGCCACGTGAGCAATTTGAGCAGCGGCTAAAGAAGATCGAGCAAATCCGGGCGCTAGGCCTCGATCCCTATCCCCGCGAGTTCCGTTGGACCGACACGCCCGCCGAGCTGGTGGAGAAATTCGGGGCCGCCACCGCGCCGGAGCTGGAGGCCAATAAGCGCGAAGTGCGCGCCGCGGGGCGCATCGTTTCGATCCGCCTGATGGGCAAGGCCGGTTTTGCGCACCTGCAGGGAGCGGGCAAGCGCATCCAGATTTATGTCAAAAAGGATGCGGTCGGGGAAAAAGGATTCCAACTGTTTCATTTGCTGGACCTCGGCGATTCGATTGGCGTGCGCGGCCACCTGTTCCGAACCAAGACCAACGAACTGAGCATCTGGGTGGACGAGATTTTCTTCCTGGCAAAGGCGTTGCTACCGTTGCCGGAAAAGTGGCACGGTCTTACGGACGTGGAATTGCGCTACCGCCAGCGCTATCTGGACCTCATCGCCAACGAGAAGTCGCGGCAGGCCTTTGTCACCCGCGCGCGGATTATCCAGGAACTGCGCCGATTCTTCGACACACGGGGCTACATCGAAGTCGAAACGCCCATGATGCACCCCATTCCCGGTGGGGCAGCCGCGCGTCCTTTTGTGACTCACCACAACACCCTGGACGTCAACCTGTATTTGCGCATTGCTCCAGAACTTTACCTAAAGAGATTGACGGTCGGGGGATTTGACCGCGTTTACGAAATCAACCGCAATTTCCGCAACGAAGGAATCTCCACCCAGCACAACCCGGAATTCACGATGCTCGAGTTCTATGAGGCCTACAGCAACTACCGGGATCTGATGGCAATGAATGAACAGCTTTTTGCCTCTCTGGCGAAGAACATCACCGGTTCGACAACGGTGAGGTACGGGGATAGCGAGCTGGATTTTTCGAAAATGCCCCGCCTAACCATGCGTGAAGCGATCGTCGAGTATTGGCCGCGAGAGGCGGGCGAGGCTCCCACACTGGAGACACTGGCTTTTGCCGGAGGCGCGCGGGAGGCAACCAACCGCTACAACGCTTGGGCCAAGAAAAGTGGGGCCCCCTATGCCGCGTCGAAGGACGAATTGACCGATGGCGAGTGGACCGGCCTGCTGTTTGAAACCATCGCGGAAGACAAACTCGTTCAGCCGACCATTTTGTATGACTTTCCGACGGACATTTCCCCGCTTTCCAAACAAAAGCCAGAAGACCCGTCGCTTACCGAGAGGTTCGAGATTTACGTGGCCGGAATGGAAGTGGCCAACGGCTTTTCGGAATTGAACGACCCTGCCGAGCAGGAGCGGCGATTCCTCGCGCAGATCGCGCAGGGCGGCGAAGAAATGCCCAAGCAGCTCGACCTCGACTACCTCCGCGCCCTATGCCACGGCATGCCTCCAGCCGCTGGGGAAGGGATTGGCATCGATCGTCTGACCATGCTGCTCACCGATTCGCCGTCGATTCGAGACGTGATCCTGTTTCCTTTGTTGCGCCCGGAAGGCGGTGGCGAATCGAGTGGCACTTCCGAAGCGCACGGCGCATAACGTATTCTTCCAACCACCATGCGATTCGAATGGTTCGTGGCCCAGCGCTACCTGCGGTCGCCTTACCGCCCGGCGGTGCTGCGCCTGGTCACACTTTTGTCGGTGCTGGGCGTGGCCGCGGGCGTGGCCACGCTGGTCATTGCGCTGTCCATGAACACGGGATTCCGCGAGACGCTTCAGGACCGCCTGCTCGGCGTAACCGCGCATATTTCTCTCACGCGTCCCGGGTCAGGCGGGATCCGGAACTACGAGGAGATGGCCAGGAAACTGGAAGGGCTGTCTGGAGTTCGCTCCGTCACACCGGCCGTCTATCAGACCGTCTTGCTCTCTTTCGGTGGAGAGGCACGCGGGGTAGTGACCAAGGGGGTCGATCCGGAACGCGAACGAAAAAGTGATGAGGCGCTCGAGCGCGTGATCGCCGGGAAGCTGGACTTTTCTCCGGATGCAGACGGTATCGAGGCTTTGCTTATCGGCAAACAGCTCGCGGATGAGTGGAGAATCTCGCCGGGCGACTACGTCACGATTACCAGCCCGCAAGGAAGGCTCACGCCTTTCGGGTTGATTCCGCGCACGCGCCGGTTTCGCGTGACGGGGATCTTTGACTCCGGCTTCTACGATTACGATGAAAACTGGGGTTTCATGACCCTGGCCGCCGCGCAGAGCCTTGCCGGCACAGGCGATTTAGTCAATGTCCTGGAAGTCCGCCTGAACCAACCGGAGCGCGCCGCGGAGAGCGCCGAAGAAGTTCAGCGCGCCGCGGGGCCGGGGTTTTCCGCCACGACGTGGATGGAAGAGAATCACGCCTTGTTCCGCGCGTTACGTTTGGAAAAACTGGTCACCGCGATTTTCATCGGATTAATCACCTTTGTCGCGGGCCTCAATATTCTGGTCGTTCTATCCATGACCGTCACCGATAAGGCAAGGGACATCGCGGTGCTCCGCTCGCTCGGGGCGCGCCGCGAACAGATCCGCAAAGTCTTTCTCTGGCAGGGAGTCACCATCGGAACCGTGGGCACGCTTGCAGGGCTCATTCTTGGTTATGCCTTTTCGTTTATCTCCGGCAGTTATCAGTTGATTCCCCTCGACCCGCAGGTTTACGCTGTTCCTTACGTCCCCTTTCATCCCAGCCTTTTCGATGGGCTATGGATTACCGCGGTGGCCATGGGAATCTCCATTGGAGCCACGGTTCTGCCCGCGCGCGCTGCGGTGCGGCTGCTGCCGGTCGAGATTCTTCGGTTTGAGTGAGGATCAAATTGGAAGCAAAAGGTAAGGCAAGGTTCGGACGCGGTTTGGCGCGCGATTTGCTCCTAGTCGGGTCGAGAAATCGGCGGGCGTGGTCCGGGATTCACCTCACCCCGGGGCGTTCGGAGAGCCTGCCGCAAGCTGTTGAAAACAGAAAGATTAGAAGTGCCGCAATGTTGTGAGCGAGGTGCCGTTTTTTCGGCAGGCAGGCGAGAGGCGAAAAAGGGAAAGTGTTGGGTCTCCCTCCGCCTCCTTTGCCTGGCGCAAGGACGGCACGTACTTTGTTCGGATAGCATCTAATCATCAGGTCGCACGGTTCGGCGAAAAAGGAAAGCAAGGCAGCCGCGCAATGGACTTTGACGCACAACCCGCAAGCGGAACACCAGTGAGCAAATCGCCGGACGCGCGCGTGGTGATGGAGTCACGGGGCCTGAAAAAAACATACCGCAGCGGTTCAAGAAACATTCCCGTCTTGCTCGATGCCAATTTGATTTTGCGCCAAGGCGAGATGGTGGCGGTGGTGGCGCCGTCAGGTGCGGGCAAAAGCACTCTGCTGCACTTGCTGGCCGCGCTAGACACGCCAACGAGCGGTACAGTATACTTCGATTCGAAAGCCATCGAAACAAATGATGACGCGGCGCTCGGAGAATTTCGCAATCGCGCGGTGGGATTTTTGTGGCAGCGTCACCAGTTGTTGCCGGATTTTACGGCCGCGGAAAATGTAGCCATGCCGCTGTTATTGCGCGGCGAGAAATTCACTTCGGCGCTGGAGACGGCGCGGAAGTGGCTCGCGGAGGTCGGACTGGAAGAGCGGGCCGATCACCGCGCGGGGGAACTCTCGGGAGGGGAACAGCAGCGCGCGGCGATTGCACGGGCGCTCGTCACCGGGCCGTCCGTGCTGCTGGCAGATGAACCTACCGGAGATTTGGACGAGCAGAATGCTTGGGCCATGTTCGAGTTACTGGAACGGCTGCATCGCGTGCACAACTTGACGTCGCTCATCGCGACGCATAACCTCGCGCTCGCTGCGCGTTGCGACCGCATCCTGGGACTGGAACATGGAGTTCTGCGTACCCGCGAAGCTGCGGCCATCGCGGGCGAGGGCCCTGGGGGAGAAGCGAGCTAACGTGTTCGAACGCTATACAGAGAAGGCGCGTCGCGTCATATTCTTTGCCAGATACGAAGCCAGCCAGTATGGCAGTCCCTATATTGAAACGGAGCATTTGCTGCTCGGCCTGATGCGCGAGGACAAAGCTCTGGCCAACCGCTTCCTTCGCCAACAGGGTTCGATCGAATCCATTCGCAAAGAGATTGAGGCTCGCATCACCATTCGCGAGCGTATTTCCACATCGGTTGAAGTGCCCCTCAGCGCGGAGTGCAAGCGCATCCTGAACATGGCTGCCGAAGAAGCCGAGCGGCTGGGTCACAAACACGTTGGCACGGAGCACCTGCTGCTGGGAATCCTGCGCGAAGAAAAGTGCTTCGGCTCAGAGATCTTGATGGAGCGCGGCTTGCGCCTCTCGACGCTGCGCGAAGAACTCGCCCGCACCTCGGGTGAAAAAACGGCTGCGGCGCGGCCGAAAGAGACTTCCTTGCTCGCGGAATTCAGCCGCGACCTGACGCAAGCGGCTGGCGAGGGCTCTCTCGACCCTTTGGTGGGGCGCGAGAACGAAGTCGAGCGCGTGATTCAGATTCTTTGCCGACGTACCAAGAACAACCCGGTGCTGATCGGTGAGCCGGGCGTTGGCAAGACGGCGATTGTCGAAGGCCTGGCGCAGCGTATCGCCGACGGCGATGTTCCACCGTTTCTCGCCGACAAGCGCATCCTCTCCCTCGATCTTTCCTTGATCGTTGCTGGAACCAAGTACCGCGGGCAATTCGAAGAGCGCCTCAAGACCATCATGAAAGAACTGATGGAGAGCCAGAACGCCATCGTCTTCATTGACGAGTTGCACACGCTGGTTGGGGCCGGTTCGGCGGAAGGCTCGCTGGACGCCGCCAATATTCTGAAGCCCGCCCTTTCGCGCGGCGAAATCCAATGCATCGGCGCCACCACGCCCGGCGAATACCGCAAGTCGGTCGAAAAGGACCGCTCGCTCGAGCGCCGCTTCCAGGCCGTAAAGGTCCCCGCCCCTAGCGAGGACGAGGCGATTCAAGTCATTCAGGGCGTCCGCGAGCGTTACGAAAAATTTCACGCTGTCAGCTACACGGATGAGGCCCTTCGCTATTCCGTCTATCTTTCCAACCGCTACATTCCCGACCGCTTCCTTCCCGACAAAGCCATTGATTTGATCGACGAGGCGGGTGCGCGCGTCAAGCTGCGCCAGGCCACCGTCCCGGAAGAAGTGGGCGAAGTACAGAAGCGCGTGAAATTCATCACCCACCGCATGGAAACGGCCATCGCCAACCACGAATTTGAAAAGGCCCGCTTCTATTCCGAAGAGGAACGCAAGGAAAAGGAAAACCTGCGCAACCTCCGCGAGCGCTACAAACTCGACGATGCCTCGACCGGCGTGGTGACGCGCGAAGACATCGAGGAAGTGGTCGCCCGCTGGACCGGCATTGCCGTTACCTCCATCAAGGAAGACGAACAGCAGAAGCTTCTGCGCATTGAGCCGGAGCTGCACAAGCGCGTCATCAGCCAGGACAAGGCCATCACCGCGCTCGCGCGCGCCATCCGCCGCAGCCGCGCCGGCCTCAAGTCGCCGATGCGCCCCGTGGGTTGCTTCTTTTTCCTCGGCCCCACGGGCGTCGGCAAAACCGAAGTCGCCCGCCGCCTGGCCGAATTCCTTTTTGGATCAGAGAAATCGCTGGTTCGTTTCGACATGTCAGAGTTCATGGAAAAACACTCCGTTTCGAAGCTGATCGGCGCGCCTCCGGGGTATGTGGGCTACGAAGAAGGCGGTCAGTTGACCGAGCGCGTCCGCCGGACGCCTTACTCCGTGATCCTGTTGGATGAAATCGAGAAGGCCCATCCGGACGTGTTCAATATTCTGTTGCAAGTGTTCGAGGACGGCCAGTTGACCGATGGGCTTGGCAACACCGTGGATTTCCGGAACACCATCATCATTATGACCTCGAACCTGGGCGCGCGGCACTTGCAGAAGCGCACCGGCCTCGGTTTCCAGGCCGGGATGGACGAAGCTGGCCGCCGGACCATGGAAGAAATGGTTATGAACGAAGTAAAGCGGGCGTTCAACCCGGAGTTCCTCAACCGGCTCGATGAGGTCATAATCTTCAACCCGCTCGGCGATGAAGACCTGCTCCGTATCATCGACTTGCTTGTGGGGCAGATGAACGATACCCTAATCCACCGGCAGGTACAGGTGGTCCTCACGCCGGAGGCTCGCCAGTGGATTCTCGAGAAAACGTGCGCAGACCGCAGCTACGGCGCACGCCCGTTGCGCAGGGCTTTGCAGAAGTACGTTGAAGACCCGCTCTCCGAGGCGCTGATCCAGGGTGGAATTCAAAGGCCCGCGACACTCCAGATTTATGTCGCTGGCGAGGGTTTGTCGTTCCGTCCGGTCGGCGAGGCAACCCCGGTCGTCCACTAGCGAATCTGAAACATCGCACAGCCGGCCCGTCCCGGGCCCGGCGGGAGAATGACATCTTGAGTTTGGGGGCGCGGCCTTGATGGGCTCTTCGGCCGCTCACAGAAGAGTTTGTTCGCCGTTGGGGGTATTCGCGGCTCGCGTGACACTGGTCGTCGCGCTCGTTTTCGTTTTTGCGAGCGCTTCGCCCGCTGCCGGGCCCGGCAACCCACCGGACTCACCGTCTTCGCACGGAGTGCTTTTCTCGGCATCGCTCGACCTGCTTACCGGCAAGGAAGCGCTAGAGAACCATGCCCAGGCTTCCTCGGAAGCGCCGGCTCAACAACCGTCCGCCCCGCAGCAATTTGTCATCGAGCGCATCGAATTCATCGGCAATCGGCGTATCCGTACCGACACTCTGAAAGCCCGCATTTTCAGCCGTGAAGGGGATCCTTACAGCGAAGACACCCTGCGTCGCGATTTTCAGGCGCTGTGGAACACGCAGTTCTTTGAGGACGTAAAGCTGCGCGTGGAAGATTCGCCAAAGCATCCGGGCGGGAAGATCATCATCTTCGAAGTGAAGGAGCGCCCGGTGATCCGCCGTATTCGCTACGACGGAATGCACTCCATTTCGGAATCGGACATTCTCGACCGCTTCAAAGAACGCAAGGTCGGACTCACGGTGGAAAGCCAATTCGATCCCACCAAGATCAAGAAGGCTGAAGTGGTCTTAAAAGAGCTTCTCGGTGAACATGGCCGCCAGTTCGCCAAGGTCACCCCGGAATACGAGCGCATCGCTTCGAGCAACGCCGTCATCCTGGTGTTCAAGATCGACGAAGGCCCCAAGGTCAAGGTCGGAAAAATCAAATTCACGGGAAATCATCACTTTAGCGACCGCAAATTAATCCGCGCCATGCGCCACGACCGGCCCTACGCGATTCCTCTGTATTTCTGGTATATCCCGGTGCTCACAAAAACCTACGACCGCGAGAAATTGAGCGAGGATCTCGAAGTGGGCATCCGCGAGCTTTACCGCTCCAACGGTTACTTTAAGGTGTCCGTGGGAGATCCCGTCCTGCAAAACGTCGACACCACGCACGCGCGCGCCGGCATCCCCTTGATCACCGGAAAAGGCCACGGGAAGGCTGTCAACATCACCATCCCCATCGAAGAGGGCGAGCGCTACCGCATGGGCACGCTCAAAATCGTCAGCTCCGACCCCGACAAGGCCTTGTCGCTCAAAGTGGATGCCCTGAAAACGGCGTTTCCGCTCAAGCAGGGCGACATCTTCTCGACCGAAAAGGTCCGCAAAGCCCTGGAAACCTACGGCAAGATTTACGGTGAATACGGCTTCATTGATTTCACCCCCGAGCCGGACACGGAAGTCGACGACGTCAACAAAGTCATCAACTTGACGCTTCGCTTTGACGAGCAAAAGCAGTATTACGTGCACCGCATCGATTTCGTCGGCAACACCACCACGCGCGACAAGGTCATTCGCCGCGAATTGATGATCGACGAAGGCCAGCTGTTCAACAAGCGCTTGTGGGAAATGAGCATCTTGCGCCTCAATCAGCTCGATTACTTCGACAAGATCGAAGCCGACAAGGCCGCCGAAATCAAGCGCAACAACAAGGCCGGAACGGTGGACATCACGCTGAAGCTCAAGGAAAAAGGCAAGCAGTCCATCGGCTTGCAGGGCGGCGTCAGCGGCCTGGCCGGCAGTTTTGTCGGCCTCACCTACCAGACCAACAATTTCCTTGGTCTCGGTGAAACGCTCACTTTCTCCGCGCAATTCGGAAGCCTGACGCGCACCTTCATGTTCGGCTTTACCGAGCCCTACCTTTTTGACCGGCCCATTTCGACCGGTTTCACGATTTTCTCTTCGCGCTATAACTTTGACCAGGCCAGGCAGGAAGCCGTCCTGTATCAGCAGAGTGTCAGCATCAACCCGCAGTACGTCCAGAATTACGTGCAAAACAGCGACGGCTTCACCGTTTTCGCACAGTATCCGCTGCGCAAGCTTTCTTTCGCGCGCGTTGGGTTGAACTACGGTCTAACCCGCACGAACATCAAATCTTTCAACGCCGCATCCACGCTGCTTTTCGAGTCCTTGCAGTTCACCAGCTTGAGCGGCCCGAACGCGCTGAACGGCATCATCTCGAGCACCATCACGCCTTCCATTTCGTATAACACGATCGATAACCCCATTAATTCGACCCGCGGCAAGAGCCTGTTCTATTCGGTGGGCCTCGCCGGGCTCGGCGGCAACGTCAAAACCATTACCAACGTGATCGACACGAAGTATTTCCACGCGATCAACAAGCACCGCAATGTCATCGGGTTGCACTTCAGCGCGGCGCAAACCATGGGTTATGGCGGCCAGGAAGTTCCGCCCTTCAGCCGCTTTTACATGGGCGGTGAGAGCGACATCCGCGGCTACGACATTCGATCCATCTCCCCGGTCACGTTTATTCCGGAACAAACCGCAGCGCCGGTCCTGTATCACGATCCTACCTGCGGCGGTTGCGTGCGTCAGTTTTCGATACCGACTTTGATCTATGTCGCGACCCTGCCGGGCGGGGACCTCCAGGGATACAGCAACCTCGAATACCGCATCCCCATCGTTGGAAACATCGTGCAGACCGCCTTTTTCCTTGACGCGGGAACAACGGGTGTTA
>DATAIH010000354.1:0-11891 GCA_036262755.1 Candidatus Acidiferrum sp. | reverse complement strand
TCGGCAGCAACTAAAAACATCAAAGAGCTTGCGGAAGGAAAAAAGGAAGCAAAAGAGAAACCCTATCAACTCTCAAATCAGCAAGCAGAAGAAGAAGCCACTAAATGATATTGGCCGGTTATTCGTATCTCAGCGCAACCATCGGGTCGACCCGCACCGCGCGGCGAGCCGGCACAAGGTTCGCAAGCAGAGCTACGCCGACGACCGCGAGCGCTACGGCCACATACACGATTGGATCACGCGAATTGACGTCAAATAGCAGGCTTCGCAGGAAGTTAGTACTCCACAGCGCCCCGACAAGACCCAGCGCCACGCCGCACGATACGAGTTGCATTCCATCAGCTAGGACTCGTCCTAAGACTCGCGCTGGCGCCGCGCCGAGTGCCAGACGGATGCCAATCTCGCGAACGCGCTGGCTCAGCCGGTATGAAACCGTCCCGTAGATACCCGCGGCCGACAACAACATCGCGATGAAGGCGAACGCCCCGAACAGCCGCGAATACACCCGGCGGACCCATAACGAGCGATTCAGTCCCTCGGTCATGGTTTGGACGTCGTACACCGGAACGTCGACGTGCACTTGGCTGACGATTTCACGGGCCGGATTCACCAGCAGTCTCGGATCAGCCGAACTCCGCAGGACGATAGTCATCTCTTCAAAACTGCGCTCGTCGCCTCTCAACGCGGTGCGCATTGCGGTTGGATACGGAAGAAACACACTTGGCCTTGCCTCCTTGTCAAGGCCGAAGTGTTTCTCGTCTTTTGTCACTCCGATCACCTCGTACCATTCCGTACCGCCGAGACGGCGAATGCGTTTGCCTAGTGGGTTTGCATTCGGCCAGTAGTGCTTTACGAAGGTCTCGTTCACGATGGCCACCGTTCGCGGTTCGGGCTCCCCATCTTGTTGCTCGAATCTCCGGCCGTTGAGCAGTCTCATGCCGATCGCCTCTAGATAGCCCGGCGTCACGGCGACCTGCAGCACCGTCGGATTCTCGCTCTGTGCGCGAACGTCGCGGGCGCCTTCCGCTTCGAAGATACCGCCCCATTGTCCTCCGAGCGGTGGTGCCGATGTCGCTCCGGCCGCGGTTACCCCCGGCAATGCGCGCAGCCGCGCAAGTAGTTCATCGAAATAGACGATCTTCTGCGCTGGTGTGCCGTAAGTGTTGTCGGGAGGTGCCACCCGGAAGGTCACAACATTTTCCGGACGGAATCCCGGATCTACAGTCAGAACTTTTTGCATAGCCTGAAGCAAGAAAATGGCGGCGGCCGACAGCATCAATGCCAGGCCGATTTCGCAAACGACAAACGCGCTGAGCGTCACGCGCTGGCCCCGATGCGGCGTCATGCGCGCCCCTGAATCCTGCAAGGATCCTCGCACATCGACCCGTGAGCTCTGGAGTGCCGGAACCACCCCGAACAATAGGGCAGCCGCTCCGGCGATCGTGATGCAAAAAAGGACGAAACGCCAGTCGAGCGAGAAGCTGATCCACTGCGGCAATTTGTCCTCCAGGATGGGGGCCATGAGGCGAAGGCCAGCCCCGCCAACCAGCGCTCCCAATGAGCCGCCGATCACCACGATCGCGAGGCTTTCCGTCGCGAGCTGTGCCACGATCCGGCGCTGTGAAGCGCCGAACGCGGTGCGAATCGCCATCTCTCGATATCGGGACGAACCTTGCACCAGCATGAGCGCCCCGATGTTGACGCACGCGATCAGCAGGACCAACCCCACTGCTCCCAGCAGCGCCTGGCTCACGACCCGGAAATCACCTAGGTAGCGCTCGCGGAGCGGCGTCAAAACGGGCGACGTGATCTCATTCACCCTGTGGCCCTGCGCCACCATGCCCTTGTGAACCTGCAGCAGATCGGCTTCCGCCTGCTCGATGGACACGCCAGGCTTTAACCGGCCCACGCCGTTTACGTAGTAACCCGAATTGCTGTTGGGATTCGCCGCCAGCGGTATCCACAGCCGCACGCGGCCAGGAAATGAGGCTTCTCGAGGAAGAACCCCAATCACGACGTGCGGTTCTTCATCTAACTTCACGACGCGCCCGAGCACGTTTCGATCGTTAAGGAACATCTTCTGCCAGAAGTCATAGGTCAGCATCACGACTTTCGCCCCATTGGGCGTGTCATCCTCGATGGAAAAATTTCGGCCAAGGAACGGCTGCAACCCGAGAACGGTCAGTAGCTCCCGCGTGACCTGCGCCCCCTGCACCCGCTGCGTGGTTAGGCCATCGGAGAAGTTATAGCTAGTGGTCCGGAAGAAGGCCATGCTGTCGAAGGTCGAGTTACGTTCGCGCCACGCGAATAGATCGGGATCTGACACCCCAACGCGTTGGAGGCTCCATTTCGGTGCGGTCTCATCGAGATCGATAAGCTGGTTCGATTGGCGAAACGGCAGCGGCTGAAGAAACAAGCTGTCGAAAACGCTGAAAGCGGCCGCATTGCCAGCGACGCCGAGGCAAAGCATTGCGACAACCATGACGTTCGCCAGAGGCTTGTTTCGCAGATTACGCAAACCGCAGCGGAAGTCCTGCCATAACTGTTCCAGCCACACGAAACTCCAGACTTGCCGCACTTCTTCCTTCACCCGGGTCACATTTCCGAACTTCCGCGTCGCTGCGTAGCGGGCCTCTTCCGGCGTCATGCCGCGCTCGATGTTGTCTTGCGTCTCCATCTCAATATGTTCGCGGATGTCCCTGTCGAGATCCTCCATCATGCGTTTGCGACGAATCATAATCCGCCCTACTGCTCTGCTGGGCGGAGAATCTGTGCGATCGCCCCGGCCAGCTTGTCCCACTTGCGGGTCTCAACCACCAATTGCCGCCTGCCCTTGGCCGTCAGCTGGTAGAACTTGGCTCGGCGGTTGTTCTCTGACGTGCCGTCCTCGAACGAAATCCAGCCCCTCTTGATGAGCCGGTGCAGCGCCGGATAGAGCGAGCCCTGTTCGACTTGCAACACGTCGTCGGAGGTGAATTCGATCGCCTTGGCGATGGCGTGGCCGTGCGCTGGTCCCAGCACGAGCATGCGCAGAATCAGCAGGTCCAAAGTGCCCTGCAACAGCTCGATGCGCTCTGCCTGTTCTTTGGTAGACATTCTAGGTGAGAATACGCGACTTCACCTAGAATGTCAAGGTGGCTAAGATCCGCGAGATCCGCGTCCCCGATCCAACGCCAATTGGACGATCAGTCTCCAACTCTGCAATTGGGCGCCTTCGATCTAGGCCAAACGTATCAACTGACGTTTGCCCGTCATTCGGAACCCAAGCAGAGCCCCATCTCCCTGAAACTTTGTGTTAGCTCGTCGCCAGGGTGTATACACGTTCCGACGAAATCTCAGGAGGATGAAAATGACCATCAAGTCCTGCGTCTTTTTTGTCGCACTCCTGGCTTTGCTTGGCAACGGCGTGAATACCTCTCCGACTAGTGCATCCGCCGTTCCCGAGAAGGCCCAAATTACGGTGCTTTACGATGCTTTTGGCAAAGATCCGGCAATGCAGAAGGACTGGGGCTATGCCGCCCTTGTCGAATATGGCGGCAAGCGGATTCTGTTTGATACCGGAAACAACCCGGACATTCTTGAGCGCAACGCCAAGGCGAAAGGGATTGACTTCTCCAAACTGGATTTCGTGGTCATGTCTCATCGCCATGGGGATCACATGGGGGGAATGACCTACCTCTTACGTGTCAATCCCAAAGTGCCCATCTATGCACCAAAAGAAGGCTTCGGCGTCTATGGCGCAGATTTGCCCGGCAGCTTCTATCGCAAAGATGCCTCTCTAGCGCCCGAACAGCGCTACTACAACGGCACGCCACCCGAGATCATGCGGTTTGGCTCGGCTTGGCCTACAGCTAATTTCCAACTGGTGGACAAGAACACGGATATAGCACCGGATATTCATCTGCTCACTCTCGTGTCTGATAAGCCCGGCACTCTTGAACTACGCGAAGTGTCTTTGGCCATCAATACGCCCGACGGACTGGTCATTGTCGTAGGTTGTTCGCATCCCGGTCTCGACAAAATCGTCGAATTGGCAAGCACAATAAACCCGCGCATTCACCTCATTGTCGGAGGCTTTCATCTGGTTGTTGCGGCCGATGCGGATATCGAGAAGATCGTGACCGCGCTGCATGATCGTTTCAAAGTCGAATATGTTGCCCCCGGCCACTGCACCGGAGAGCCCGCGTTCACTGCTCTAAAGAGAACCTTCGGTGATCACTACCTTTACCCCGGATTAGGCACCACACTAACGCTGAATACACCTCCGCGCCAGGCAGCGCAGATGCCTTAGCACTGCGTTCATGGGCTTTTCAAACGCACTGCGGGAGTGTTGTCAGCAATCCTTCCTTTATCTGATTACCGAAGAGTTCCGCGTTTATCGGAGTTGCTCGCGTTTGTTGCTCTATAATCCCATGGTCACGGACCGATTGGGTTTCTCTTATACCGTTCGCGATGGGAGGAGAGTACCTCGTGCAAACGCTTTGGCAGGATTTGCGCTACGCCCTGCGGATGCTAAGCAAGAACCGTATGCTGACGTTGGTGATTGTGGTGTCGCTGGGGATAGGAATCGGCGCCAACTCCGCCATTTTCAGCGTCGTAGATGCATTGCTGCTGCGTCCACTCCCTTACCCGCATCCCGACCGGCTGGCGGCGGTGTGGCTGCATTCGCCGGCGATTGGAATCGTGCGCGATTGGCCGTCTCCGGGTGAGTACCTGGATGTCCAGAGGGAGAACCATTCGTTTGAAGAAATGGCGTTGGCCCAGAGCCGTGTTTTCGTCCTAACAGGCCGCGACCAGCCAGAGCGGATGTTTGGAGTGCGCACGCAATCCACTTTGCTGGAAATGCTTGGCGCGAAACCGCTCTTTGGGCGTTTGCTGTTGCCGGAGGAGGACAAGCCGGGCAGGCCGGACGTGGCGATTCTTACCGAGCGGGCCTGGAGGAGGCTGTTCAACGCGGACCCGGCAATCGTGGGCAAGGCCATCGTCCTCAGCGGCAACCCATTCATCGTCGTGGGAGTCTTGCAGGGCAGCTTCATGCTCGACGCAGAAGTGATGCCTTCGGAAACTCCGATGGACAAGATGGACATTTTCGCGCCGCTGCCACTCGATGCCGATGCCGAGAAAAACCGGGGCGATGAGAATTACAACATCATGGCGCGGCTGAAGCCGGGAGTCTCTTTGCAGCAGGCGCAGGCGGACCTGAATGTTATCGCCAGCCGCATTCGAGAGAAAGACAAGCGCGACGCCAGTTTTGGCATGCACGTGATCGGATTGCAGGAACAGGTGGTCGGCGATGTGCGCCGGGCGTTGCTGGTTCTGCTCGGGTCGGTCGCGCTGGTGCTGCTGATTGCCTGCGCAAACGTGGCGAACTTGCTGCTAACACGGGCGGCCGGACGCGAAAAAGAGGTGGCGATTCGGACGGCGTTGGGAGCCAACTGGCAGCGGCTGACGCGGCAACTTCTGACGGAGAGCGTGCTCTTGGGACTGTTCGGCGGAGCCGTGGCGCTGCTGGTCGCGCAACTGAGCCTGGGAGTAGTGCACACGATGAACCCAGGAAACATTCCAAGGCTGGACGACATCGCCATCAATGGAACAGTGCTGGTGTTCACATTTGGCGTTGCGCTGATCACGGGAATCCTGTTCGGGGTGGCGCCGGTGTGGCGAGCAATCAAGGTGGACCTGAACACTTCGCTGAAAGCCGGCGGGCGCAGTGGGCAAAGCGAGGGCGGCTTGCACGTCAGACGGCACAGTTTGCGCGGGCTGCTGGTGGTGTCCGAACTGACGCTCTCCTTGATGCTGCTGATTGGAGCGGGACTGCTACTGCGCAGCTTCGTGAGGTTGCAAAACGTGCCGCCGGGGTTCACCACGGATCGTGTGCTAACGATGGAGGTGGGTGCCGTAGGGCCCAAGTATGATCACGGGGAAGCAAGAATCAATTTCTACAAAGAGGTCGAAAGCCGCGTCGCGCACCTTCCCGGCGTCGTTGGGGAGGGCGTCGTTTCGGCGTTGCCGCTGACGGGCGAAGTCGGATGGGGAGGGATCCATGTGGAGGGGTACACACCTCCGCCGGGACAAGAACTACAGGTGGATATGCGGTTAGCAAGCACAGATTATTTTCGGACCATGGAAATTCCACTCAAGGGCGGACGATTTTTTAACACGGATGACACCGAGGAGAAGCCCCTGGTGGCAATCATCGACCGGAAGTTTGCCGAGCGCTTCTGGCCGAATGGCGATGCTGTCGGAAAACATCTATGGTTTGACCCGAAGAAGCCGCTGACGATTGTGGGCGTCGTGGGCGTTGTCAAACAATACGGCCTTGAGACGGAGGGCAAGATCGCGGTGTATTTTCCACATGGGCAGAACCCCGGGAATAGAATGTTTCTGGCGGTGCGCACGGCAACGGAGGGTGCGGGGCTCTCCTCAGCGGTTGTGAAGCAAATCCACGCGGTCGATCCCGACGCGGTGGTTTACGGAATTCGGACTATGCAGGAGCGTTTGTACGATTCGCTCGCCCGGCATCGCTTTTCGAGCACCATGCTGGGAGCGTTCGCGGTATTCGCACTGCTCTTGGCGGCAGTAGGGCTGTACGGAGTAATGTCGCATCTGGTGACCCAGGGCGCGCACGACATTGGAGTGCTGGTGACGCTGGGCGCGCGGCCGGAGAACATCGTCGGGCTAGTCGTGCGGCAGGGGATGGCGCTGGCGGGGCTTGGGATTCTTCTGGGATTAGTAGGCGCAGCGGCGTTAACTCGCGTAATGGCGAGTCTCCTGTTTGAGGTGAGTACAAGGGACCTGGGGACGTTTGCCTCGGTGCCGGTGCTACTGATGGTGGTGGCGTTCGCAGCTACCGCGATTCCGGCGTGGCGGGCGACGCGCGTTGATCCGATGGTCGCCCTCAGACACGAGTGATTTGAAGCAGGCGATAGGTCGGCAAAGTCGAGACTCCTGCCGGATGGAAACTCTCAACTGTCCCCGGCAACACAGAAGCGATGGCCCCAGCCTAGTCGAGTCCAACTCGGTGGACGAGATCCTTAAACCGCGGATCATCACGAATGGGATCAAAGTAGGGATGCACCTTAAGGAACTGCAGAATGTTTGACTGCTCCTGGTAGGCTCGCTCAAACCAGACAAATGCCTCGTCGTAATCGCGGAGTCCCAGGTAAGGGTTAATAAAGGCGCCGGCTGGAACATAGCTGGTCCGACGACGTCGCTTCAACTCGTTAATCACGCGAAGCGCTTCGGTGCGACGCCCAGAGCCCGCGTATGCCATCGCCAGCAACGCAACGGAACCTGGACTACTTTGCATAATAGAGACTGTCTTCTGAAGCACCGGAATGGCTTCCCCGGATTGGCCCTTCGCGATGAGTACGAATCCGAGCCCCCAAAGGGCACTTGCGTCGTCGGGTCGCACCGCAAGCACGCTGCGTAATTCGTGTATGGCCTCGTCGTAGCGGCGAGCCTGGAACAGAATCGATGCGATATTAGCGCCGGAAACTGCAAGGGGGTTGAGTTCCCGGCCACGCTGGGCCCACGCCAAGGCCTCCTCCGTACGCCCCTGACATAGCAACCAATTAGCGAGTCCAGAGTGGGCGGCAGCGTCGCTCGGGTTCAAATCGAGAGCACGCCTGTATTCGGCCTCCGCTTCGGCCCAATGCCACTGTTTTTGCAACGTGTCCGCCAGCAGGACGTGCGCGTCGGCAAGCTTCGGATCCAGCTCCAGCGCCTTCCGAGCCGCACCGATGACCTTTGGGCGTAGTTCAGCGGGCGGAGCACCGACAAAAATTGTGCGGACTTTGGCATACGCGGTTGCCAGGCCGACGTATGCTGGCGCAAACGTCGGGTCTCTCTTTATCGTCTCGTCGAAATGGGAAATGCTCTCTTCGATATCAGCTCGACTGTTGCTTTTGTCGAGGGCGAAGCGTCCTTTGAGATAGCTCTCATAAACCTCAGGCGAGACGGATCGAACTTCTGCAAGCCTGTTCTGTTCCTCTCCGGTGACCGTGACCTCGACTTTCCGCGCGATGGCTTGCGCCACGTCGCTTTGCAGAGCAAGCACATCCTGCAGCTCGCGATCGTAGGCCTCCGACCAAAAGTGTTCGTCGGTCGACCCGCGGATCAACTGGGCGTGGACGCGAATCGAGCTGCCCTCTCGTATTACAGATCCTTCAACTAGTGCATCGACGCCGAGCGTTTTGGCAATCTCCGGCACCGAGAGCCGTGTATCCTTAAAGCGCATCACCGAAGTGCGGGAAATGACGCGCAAATCATGGATGTTGGAAAGGCGTCCGATAAGCGCCTCGGTCATGCCGTCCGCAAGGTATTCCTGTGTCGCGTCGCCCGACAGGTTTTTCAAAGGCAATACGGCCAGCGATCTGATTTGGGGTCGCGCCGCACCCTTTGTGCGGGTCCGGCTTATAACATAGGTAAAAGCAAGCAGGACAAGGACAGCCACCCCAGCCAGAACAAATCCGAGGCGGGTTCGAGGAGCATCACTTGGCCGGCGGTCGGTTTTCGCCGCTGTGGGCTCTTTCTCCTCGTCCAAACGCAGTTTGCGGCTTTGCAACCAGGCATCGAGTTCCGAACCATTGGCGTAAACCGAGCCACTCCGGTCATGCTGGTGCCGGTGAACGGGCATCCCCTCCCGTTTCTCCCAGCGCTGGACCGTCGTGACGTCGCGATTAAGGTATGTCGCAATCTCCTTCCACGAATCCAGGCGGTCTTCGCGAGGTCTCACGGACGGGGGTGCGCCCGGGGACGGTTCGCCCATTGCGCTCTCCTGATTAGTTCGGTGTCTGTCGGGGACAACGAGAATTGTAACGTCCACCGACAGGTAACAGCAACACACAGCAGTCGACGGCAAAGAGCGGCACGTCCCGGACCTCCGCGCTTTGCCCTTTGACGAGACCTAGCAAGCTGTCTGATTGTGTCCACACATTTCCACTGCCTGTGTCAAAAAAGGAGATCGACATGCAGCGAAGACTAAGCGGGTTGGTTTTGCTCTGTGGCGCGATCGTTTGTTCTCAGACAGTTCAGGCTCAGTCCTGGGACTCGACAACGGGCGCACAGAGCGCCGGAAAAGGACGGCAGGCGCTGGCGTTTCTCCCCAGCGAACTATGGATTCACAGCGGGGACAGCATCACCTGGACTTTCGCGACCGATGAACCCCATAGTGTGACCTTTCTGAAGCCCGGACAGGTCCGCCCATCCTTCACCGCTGGTTGCCCCGGCACCACACCGACTGGCTCTGCTTTCGATGGTTCGGCGTGCGTTAACAGCGGGCGCATCGGGACGGTCGGAACGACCTATACCGTGACATTCCCTAACCCGGGCAACTACCGCCTTGTGTGCCTGGTCCATACGAACATGACCGGGCTCGTTCATGTTCTGCCGCCGTCGGAGCCTCTTCCCCACGATCAGGATTTCTACAATGACCAAGCGGCGCGCGAGCGGCATGATCTCCTTTCTGGTCACACGGCGCACTACAATTCCGGCGAAGAGGAGGAGAACAGCCTCGTGCATGAGCACGCGGTCGTGGTGGGCACCGGGGAAATCGTCTCCAATCCTGGCGGCATTCAGTCTGTCTCGATGATGCGCTTTATGCGCCCTAGTATTACAATTCACGCCGGTGAAACCGTAGAGTGGGACAGTTCCGACGTCAGTGGCCACACCATCACGTTCGGCCAGGAGCCGCTAAACGTCACGCCCCAGACCCCGCCTTCAGCCAATGTATTTGCGGATGCGGATGGCGCCCGCCATGCCATTATCAACTCGACCTCCGACAGCGTACATTCCGGATTCATTGCCCAAGCCGGACACGAACGCGGTGGTGTGCCACAGGCGCCCGCCCCGGTAGCGCAGGTGCAGCCGGCGGTCGGCGTCACCCGATTCCGCGCAACCTTTACGAATCCCGGAACTTACCGCTACATTTGCGCCTTTCACGACCAACTCGGCATGGTCGGCGAGGTGATCGTCCTTCCGTAACTCGCGGCGAAAGAAAGGCAAAAGGCAAGGCCGGTCGTTCCCCTACCGCTGTAGACCGACGAACGAGGTACTCAGATGGTCGGTATCGCGCCCTGCTGGGACCCTAGTCAAGGCGCTCTATCATGCGGAGGTGATCGTTGACAGAACCACTTCACGCTGAGTCAGGATTCCTTGCCCTGTTCCGCAGCCTCGTGAGCGGTTTGTCGCAACTCTTCCATAATCCGATAACGGAAGAGCTGCCCGTCGCTCGTCCGCGAATCGACACCCACCCGGCGGGAACACAGGACCGTCCGGAGGGGTGCATCATAGGCAGGCGTGTGAAGCGCGCCAGTTTTGATATTGTGAGTCCATGGTAGACCGGTCGCGTGGCTACGAAGGTGTCGCCAGGGAGTTTCTGGACCGCCGTGGCAGTGGCCGCTCGACCGGCGTCGGCGTAAATGCGGTGAGGCAGTGGGCCCAGACGCTACCACACGGGGCCGCTGTGATTGATCTCGGCTGCGGTCCCGGATTTCCAATCACCAAGGTTCTCGTCGCCGAAGGGCTAAACGTCTTTGCTGTTGATGCGGCGCCTTCATTCGTGGAGGCCTTCCGACGCAATCTCCCAAATACGCCCGTGGTTTGCGAAGCCGTCGAAGATTCGACATTTTTTGATCGAACTTTCGATGGCGTCCTCGCATGGGGCCTCATTTTCTTGCTTTCGCCCGACGACCAGCGGCACTTGATCCACAGGATCGCCGACGTATTGGTGCCAGGTGGCCGCCTGCTATTTACTTCGTGTGCGGAACCGTTTGCCTGGAACGATGCGATGACAGGATTAACGTCACGATCTCTTGGAGCTGAGGAGTACCGCAGGCAGCTTTCGGAAGTCGGCCTCTCCGTCACTGCCGAGTACGAGGATGAGGGCCAAAACCATTACTACGATGTTCGCAAGGACGAGTGGCGGCTGGGGGTCGAGAAAAGGGAGGCGTAGTAGCGCTTCTCGTGTAGTCGATGCCGCCGCTGATCCGGAATCGGCATAGGGGCGGCGGTCACCCGCCGACCCCTGCCACACCACCGTGCGTACGGGTCCGTACACGGCGGTTCGAGACGGTTGCGCTGCACTCATCGACCAAAGTCGGAAGTCCGAGGGATGTGAAGTAGGCATTAGGTAGCCCCACAGTGAGAGCCTTGGTTCGGGCGAGAGGCCAAGGGCCACGCCCGCTGCTTGCCGTGTTGCTGGCCAGTCGCGGGGAGACCCCGAGCTTCAAAAGAGCCGCCCGGCGACGGCGCGGTGTTTTCCACTGCCGCCATAGGGCCGCTCGTAGTCGCAACCGGACCCAGCGCGTGAGGTAAAGCAGGACCATAGGTGTTTCGCAGAAACCGAAGTAGCTGCGCCAACCCCGCATGTACGGAGCTAGTTCCTCTATCGTCGTTTCCATGCTGACACCCTTAGCCCGACGCGTGATTTCACGGACTCGCCGCTTAAAGCGATCCAGAGCTTTGGGCGCAATGACGCGCTTGACCTCTGGGCCAGCCGTAAAGCTGAATCCAAGAAACTTTCGTTCCTGCGGTTGTGCCACTGCACTCTTCGCCTCATTCACCTTGAGCTTGAGCTTTTGCGTGATGAATCGCGTAATGCTCTTCATCACCCGTTGACCTGCTCGCTCGCTTCGCACGTAGATATTGCAATCATCTGCGTAACGGACAAAGCGATGTCCACGGCGCTCCAGCTCCCGATCGAGTTCATCGAGTACGAGGTTACTCAACAGCGGCGAAAGTGGGCCCCCTTGCGGAGTCCCCTCCACGCTTGGACTGACTAACCCGTTCTCCATCACCCCGGCGTTCAGGAACGCCCGAATGAGTTCTAACAGCCGCTTGTCCTCGACACGTTTCGCGACTTGCCCCATCAATTTGTCGTGATTGACTCG
>DATAIH010000353.1:0-21225 GCA_036262755.1 Candidatus Acidiferrum sp. | reverse complement strand
GATGAGTTCGCGATATTTCCCGATTTGTCGCTCGTGCCGTTCCTTGGAGCTCATCCGTTGGATTTCTTGCATTCTACGTCGCGCCGCCCGCGTGCGATTGCGGAACCCCTTTATACGCTGCTGGACTGCATTCCGGAGGTGGCCGACCAAACGAGTGACCACCCGTACGACGTCCCATAACAAGGTATTGTCGGTCGGATGATGGATGTCCGTCTGCACCACCGTGGTGTCCACGCGAAGTTGGTTGCCATCCTCCAGCCCCAAATCCACCGCCGCCTCCACCACCAGTTCATTGACGGCTTTCAACGTCTCCGGAGTCAGTCGATGAAAGGCGCGGTTAAACGCGTCGTGTTTGGGCACCGGCTGACAATAGAAATCGGTGAACTGGCGCAGTGTGTAGCCGTCGGCAATCCGTTCCCGCAGTTCGCGATAATCCCAATTCTTGACGCGCATCAGTATGAAGGAGCGCAGAACCTGTGACGGAGTTAACCCGCGGCGTCCGGTCTCGCGATTTTTCAGGCCACGTTCCAGATCGCGTCGTACGGCCTCAATCATCTCTTCGTGCTCGTCCAGAAAATCCGAGATGCTCTGCAGCAGCGGCTCCAACGAGATGCCTTGCTGCAGCAACTCCCAATCGGCGAAACTGATCTGCGGCTTCGCAACCCTCGGCACCTTTCAGTCCTCCACTTTTTTCGAAGCCTGATCGCGCTCTCGTTTCAAAGCCTGGAGATTTCTGGACGCCGCCTGGTACAGCAGCTCCTGCAGAGCACGCCCGTTATCCAGCCAGCGCTGGACGTGGGAAACCAACTCTTCGGGCACGTACAAGGAAAAACGACGTCCTTTCTCACGACCATAAAGGACATAGCTGGGATGTTTCTCGCCCGAAAGACAGGCAGGGCAATTCGGACGAATGCAGGGACTGCGGCGGAAGCTAAGAGAGCCGAGGGCGGCGGGCCACAGGTTGGCACTCTGCTGTTGCAACCAGCGTTGGACGTCGGCAAGGGATTCGCATTTCGCTTGGGATTTGGTCGGCATGATGTACGTATGCCATATAGCCTACATACGCGTCAAGCGAAAAATGCAAGATGCACGAAACTCCGCTTAGAAAATTGCACGCGAGGCTGATTTTATGTTGAAATTTGGGTTTCGCGACAGAAACTAGTCTAGGGACACTGGATCGTATTGACCTGCATCTTGGCACAATAACGGGCCGCGTTAGCCGTGACATAATGACGCCATGTCGACGCGTTCTTCCTCGAGCCGATTCGTGCTTATCGTGATCCGGTTCGGTATTTCAGCAATAGCGGCCGCCTCGCCCCACCGTGCTTTTGCCGGTATCCCTTTCTGTGTGCAGCAGCCAGCCCCGCCCCAATCGGGCGAGTCCGTTCTACGCTTCGAAGTTGACCTACAGACGGTCAACGTACAAGTGAAGGACAAACAGGGAAACAATGTGCTCGGACTCGCGGCACACGACTTCACCGTACGCGAAAATGGGAAACCACAAGAGATTGCATTTTTCGACGCGGGGAATGGGCCGGTAACCGTTGCGGTGCTGGTTGACTCGTCCAGCTCGATGGTTCGCCAAGGAAGGCTTGGATCAGCGCAGGAAATTGCGGCGCGGTTCATGCGCATCGCGCGGCCCGGAGATGAAGTGTGGGCGATGGATTTCACGGAATGGACGGGACCTTTCTTACAGATCACACAAAAACAGGTTTCGAACCCCGGTCCCGTCACCGTACCGGGTGCGGGCGGGTCCGGGTCGGCGGTCTACGACGCGGTAGCGATCGCCCTATGTCACTTGCGGAGTTCCAGCACTCCGAGGCAAGCCATTATCGTGATCACGGATGGTGTTGACGAGCATAGCCGGCTCAGCCTGGATCAGCTAATTGATCTTGTGCGGTCGCAGCGAGCTCAGCTCTTCCTGATCGGATTGCCGAGCCGACCGGAGTTCCGTTCTTTCGATGACACCAAACCGAAAGTCGCGCTCGTGACGGGCCATGACATCGACAATCCCAACGTTGTCTTCGATCGGCTTGCGAAGGAAGCGGGCGCGCAGACATTCATTCCGAAGTCAGAAAACGGATTACAAGACGCGCTGAAAGCCGTTTCAAATCTGCTGGAATCGGAATACACCCTCGCGTACTACCCGCCGAAAACCTCACGCAAATTGCGAAGGATCGAAGCCAACGTGGGCCGGCGCGGAGTGCGAGTGCTTACGAGCCGCTTCATCGTAGCGAATCCGGATGCCGGAGAGCTCGTGCATTATGTGGAAAGCACGTGCGCCGTTTCGCCGAAGTTTCATCCATATCCTTACGACTCGCACGTAACGGACGGGCCGGGTGGCATGGTGTATCGCGATGATTTTTTGGACCGCCGCAGCGGATGGCCACAGCATCCCGGCTCGCATTACGTTTCCAGCGGGTACGAACTGTCGACTCTCGAGCAGACGGGCGCGGGCATTACTCCCCGGCCGATGATAACGGGCGGGGAAATATCGAGCAGCTCGACGTCGATTGTGGCCACTTATCGAGACAATATCGTCGCGGCGTATGGGCCGGCGTGGCAAGATTTTCGCGTCTCCGCGACGATGAAAGCAGTATTCGAACTGCCGCCCCGTTGGGATATTCAAAGGCAATTCTCGCACCCAATCCATCCAGCCGCAGGCCTGGTCTTTCGGATGAACGAGAAGGGGTACTACGCCCTGCTGGTCAGCCTCTCTCCCGAACACAAGAAGAAACTTGCCTTCGCGATCGTGGCTAGGACGTTTCAGGGTGATTCGTTTGCGGAATCAGTCATCGTACCGTGGACCACCGTTAATCAGGTATCACAGACAGAAGCGCAACTCGCTGTGCAGGGTATCGGGGATGAGATCACGATTTTTGTGGACGGACGGCAAGTTGGAGCGGCGGACGACAATAGGTTCGCAGACGGATATGTGGGATTCACGGTATCGGCGCTCACCCACGCCAGCTTCAGCAATTTGCTCGTTGAGCAGCGATGAAAGCCGCTGCTCGTTCTAGGCTCCTGAGCAAAACCAGTACCTGATTCCAGCAGAAATTCGTTGCATGTCCTGGTTAACCGCAAAACCGCCGAAGTGCAGTACTAGGCTCAGCATGGGCGATTACCCGACTTATCAGCACGTAGCGCAAGCGTCCAACTCCTACCGTCTGTGCAGAGTGTGCTTCTTAACTAGTGCGTTGGGCATGCACAGCAGTTAATGACATCTCGCCTCGGCGTGCATGCACTGCTTGTTCTCGAGACAAGTCAAAGTTCGAGCGGCGAACAGATCCTGGCCATTCCGGGCCGCTCGATCCTCGTCGGCTTCTCCGCAAAGGACGTGACCAAGTTCATGGGCTACGGCCTGCTCAAGCAAGGAGCTGTCCACTGTGCCGAACACGCGAATCAGTTCCGCGCGGCGGCGTCCCGAGGATGAAAACAGTGCCTCTTCGAGAACGGTAGTTCTGTTGTCCAGCACAGAAAAGGCTGGACTACCTGCGGTCAGGCCTACGCTGGTCACGAGGTTTCTCCACTCATCGGAGGACACTAGTGCAAAGTTCCACGGCCCAAGATTCCCGACGGGATAGCGACGAAGGATCAGCAGTAGGGTTGTGACATCCCGCGCGCATTCGTGCCGCGGGTATTTCTGAGTGCAGAAGAACCGAATTGTTTTGGGAAAATCATGATGTTCTTGAACGTTGACAGAATGGACTCGTAGCGTCTGGGCCTCGGCGATCCCTGTTGAGAATAGAAGGATAAGCAAGGCAACAGCCTTCATCGCGGTCGCCTCCCATGGAACTACACGGTTTCTTGGTTTGTCGCCGCGTCGAAGTCCCGGTTGTGGTTGTAACCTCATCCGAATGAACAACCCCTACGACCTGTAGCTGTGTACGCGGAATCCCTTGAAGCAGACCCTTTCCAGACAGCCGGATTCCGGTTGAGCTTGGTGTGCCATTGCAGGTTGCGCTCCAATGTGCTTCGCTACTAACGTTGTGTTTTTTCTATGACTTTACGGGTCAAATTGGAGGGGGAAAAATACTAAAGTTCGATACTTCGGGAGAACATATATTCAGGTATGCAGAGAACACCCGCCCTTTGCTGCCAGCGAAGTCTCTGTCGCCCAAGTTTTTCAGTTTCAATTTCCGGCGGTGCAGCGCCGGACTTCGTCGCTCCCTGTAGTCGGTGGCTTCGAGTCACATCGCCGTCGAAGCGCTTGCTGTTTCTTCATTGCACCGACCACGAATCGTTTTTCGTCGGCCAGAGGCCTGGTCTTCTCTTCGACGGCGCAAGATCGCGAGCAAGGACTGACCCCAACGAGACAATGATCAGGTGCCATGAAGACCGCCGTACATCCATGTGTTCAAAACTGAATTACGTCGATTGGCCCCTCCTCTTCGTAGGACTGGGGCTTTTCTATCGGTAAAACCAGCGGGCCACGCTAAAGTAGAGAACGTGTTGAGGACAGGAGGAAACGATGAGCCGAAAACGAATCACCATGGTAGGTTGCCTAAGCATCGCATTCGCTGCTGCTTTTGTAGGGCCATTGCCGATGCAAGCGCAAGACAGCAAATCGTCGCATTCTACGATGGCGCCACTCGAGCAATACCTTATGGACCGCGATGCTGAGATCGCGTTGGCCCGAAGCGCGGCACCGGAATCTATCTCCCGCGACGCCAAGATTCTTGTTTTAGGACGGCATGGCTATGAGACCGCCGTCGAGGGGACGAACGGTTTCGTGTGCGTCGTAGAACGAGCATGGATGTCGCCGCTGCAGACCAGCGGTGCAATTGACAGCTCGGCGTTCTGGAATCCAAAAATTCGCGGGCCGCTTTGTTTCAACCCTCAGGCTGTGCGCTCCATCCTACCTATTACGTACAAAAGGACAGAGGCTGTATTGGCCGGAAAGTCCAAAGCTGAAATCATGGAGTGGACGAAGGAAGCGTACGCCAAGAAGGAATTACCATCTTTGGAATCCGGCTCGATGTCCTACATGATGTCGAAGGGAGCGTGTCTCACTGATGGCGGCGGCAACCTGGCGCACTTGATGTTCTACGTCCCACTCATGGACCGCGCGGATTGGGGCGCAGATGTGCCCAACTCTCCAGTCATACTTGGACAGAAGGGGCCCCCAGAACCATTCAGCTTGTTTATTGTTCCCGTGGGCAAGTGGTCGGATGGAACTCCTGCCCCACTGCCAAAATGAAAAAAGAACGAATATGTTTCAAGTCAGACTGAAGTTGCGGTTGGCAGGCCGTTGATGCTCGATGAACGGGTGCGGCTCGAAGACAACCACGAAAATCAGCAATCAAAGATTCCTAAGTCCTTCCATGAGAAGGCCGGTCCCTGTCAAGAGTTTTTTTGCTCTCTCCATAACTTTTTTCATTTTCCGTTCAGCCAAGCCGCCTATGTCGCCACCCTTCCATCCGCACTCGTAGTTGAGCGATTTTCGCTCGGTGCCAGTTGGGTGTTCTTGATTCATTAGGTGCTGCTACCTGGTAATCGACCTCTGCTTCCCTTTTTGTAAGGGAAGTTGGGCCAGGACCTAGCCGCAGTCACCTAAACTCGGCGGTCAAGCTCGGCTGTTCGGTACCAACTCTTTATGCCGCTGTGCTCATCGCCTTCTGGCTATTGCGCAGTGGTTCGTAAACCTCGCCACTCACCCACAACCGGTGAAGGAGTACCGCTAGCTTTCGCGCCACCGCCACCACCGCCCGTTTCTTGACGTTTTTCCCTCCTCGCGCCGAGAGTTTCAATCCCCAGCGCCGCAGATCACTATCTTCTCCAAAGGGTCCCAAAATGTAATGCGCTCCTTGTACCAGCAGCGTCCGCAGATACTCGTCTCCCTCTTTGCTGATGTGCATCTGTGGCTCGCTGTCGCCGGAGTTCCTTCGCCCGGGCTGCAACCCGACGAAACATCCAGCGTCGCGACTTTTCCGGAAGCGGTGCGGGTCCTCGATGGTCAGCACATAGGCTGTGGCGATCACGTCTCCTACACCCTTCACCTGTTTGAGCAGCGCCGTTTCCGGATAGGTCTGTTTGGCCATCTTTTCAATCCGCCGATCGTATTCCTGGATGCGCTCGTTCAGCGATTCCACCTCTCGTATCAGCGGCTCTAACGCTTCGCGCAATCCTGCGCTCAATCCACTGATGGTCTCCTGACGGAACTGTTGCGTGCCACACTTGCGCAGCCGCTCGCCGTAGGACTTCACCAATCCTCGTGCGGCATTTACCAAAGCAGTTCGCGCGCTCACCAATCCCGCCCGTGCACGGATCTCCACCAGGTGCAGCTGCGCCTGCGCACTGCGATGCTTCACCGGGCTCAGCAGCTCAGGATCGATTCGCGCCAGCCGCGCCAGCGTTCGCGCATCCAGGCGATCGTCTTTTCGCCGGCTCTTAGTGATTAAGCGTACCTTCTGAGCGTGCCCCACGATCACTTCGTGCCCCAGTGCCGTCAACAATCGGCTCACCCACGGAGAATGTGTTCCCGTCTCCATCGCGATGCGGCACCGCGGCATGCTAGCGAATACCTGCTTCATGGCTTCCGGGGTGGTCGCCAGTTTATGTTCGAAAACGATTTCTCCTGCTTCATTCAAAACGCAGTAAGCACTGGAGCGATCTCCCAGATCCAAACCAATGGTCAGCTGCCCCTCGAAAATGTTTTTCTTACTCGTACGCATAGTGCTAATCTTCTGCATTGCCGGTCTCCTTTTCTTTGTGCTTCGAGCACGTCGAACATTGGGAGCGTATCGCATCCCGCGGGAGACCGGCCTTCTCATCCCAATCTGGTAAACCGCCTTATCGTCGAAGTTCATTTGGCGGAGGGAACTTGGATTGGATGCTAAGCTATCAATGACTGCTGGGCCGTCCGCGGATTGATTCAAGAATCCAACCGACGCTAGAGCGGTCCTTCTCTGACAGCTTGGGAACGCTGGCCTCCAATGCCTGAACCAGCTGCTTATCGAAGTAGACCGCGCGCGGTGGCTCACCGCTATTTTTGAAGAGTTCTCTATAAGCGTGTGTAAACGCCACAACTCTCTCGTTCGAGCCAATTGCAGCTTCACGAAACGCTTCGATCACATGACGACCACTTTGAAATAAACCCAATGCCGTCCAGTAGCGATTCGCGGCGTCTACGTCTGCCGGATTGGAGACGAGGACCCGCCTAACTAAGAGTCTCCAGCAGTTGTTTGTTGGGTGCCTTCTTCACGGACATGGCCGCTCAATATTCCCACAGTTCTGGCGAGGTCGCATAAGCCCGCACGGCTTACCGCCGAAGTCGTTCGTACTAGCCTCCACTTGGTTGCCGCCTAACCCGGAGTTATGGCTGGTTTGGCCCGGCCCCGTCAGCCCGGCACTCCGGCTCGCCCCTACGCCCTTGCGTTGATAGGATCATTTGGGTACCCATGACGAAAGTCAGTTCCGCCCCGACTTCGCGCCGCCGAATGATTGCTTATTGGGTGACCACGGCTCTCGTTGTATTTGAGCTTGTTTCGGGAGGCGTGTGGGATATCTTGCGAGTGCCACAGGTCCGAGTGCTCATCGAGCAGTTGGGCTACCCCTCTTATTTCCTCGTCATCCTTGGGATTTGGAAATTGCTCGGCGCTGTTGCCTTGGTTATTCCGAAGTTCCCCCGATTGAAAGAATGGGCCTACGCGGGTGTAATCTTTGACTTGACGGGTGCTGTTGCATCGCTATTCGCCTCGGGGTTGGTTAATGTAGGTACTACAGCCTACCCGATGTTTATGGTAGGTGTTGCATTTGCATCTTGGGCGCTCCGTCCGCCATCTCGCCGTCTCGCATAATCGGAGAACCTAGCGCGTAAAGCCCGAACAGAAGCATAGCGACAAATACGAATAGGAATCCGGCTCAGTCGTTCATGGTCGCAAAACAGTTTGCCACAAAAATCCCAAGTCCCGATTAAGCCTATGTTGCAATGACGCGCGGTCGAAAGTTATTGGTTTTATGTCGAAGACCATGCTGCTCAATCCGAGGTCGAAAATGAGAAATGTAATCTTCGCAATCAACACCACACTAGATGGCTGCTGCGACCACACCAAAATGATTGCCGATGAAGAAATACATGAATATTTTACGCACCTCATGCGAGATGTTGACCTACTCGTCTTTGGGCGTAAAACCTATCAATTGATGGTTCCTTTTTGGCCTGACGTCGCAAAAAACCAGTCTGAGACAAAAGCAATGAACGAATTTGCTCAAACATTTGACTCCATCAACAAAATTGTTTTTTCACAATCATTAGCCAGCGCTGAAGGAAATACGAGGATCGTTCGTGCGAAGCTTCAAGATGAGATACTTAAATTCAAACAAGAACAGGGCAAAAATATTTTAACCGGCGGAGTAGCTATCCCTTCACAACTTATGGAGCTTGGTTTAGTTGATGAATATCACTTTGTCGTTCAGCCAGTAGTTGTAGGAGAAGGGAGACGGTTGTTAGAAGGTATTAGCCTACAGGGGAGATTACAATTAAAACTTGTTGAGTCGAAGATCTTGAAGTCAGGATGCGTTGCGCTTCGTTACTTGAAACAGTGAAGGAACAAAATTAGCCGAAACTCGCGCCGCTCTGCGTCAACAATCCTTATTTCCTTTATGCCCCCTACTTTCTGATATTTGGCTGGTTAACGGCTTTACCGCGAGTGCGTATTGGGAGGAACCTGATTGCCGACAAATCAGAACTTGACAGCCAACTCCGAGAGGAAACTCGCCCCTCCGGTGACGAGGAAAGACGCCCGCGTAGGTGGGCGAGGACAAGATTATGTCTCGAGAAACACCACAATGGTTCGCGGACGGCGCGACACAAAGAGATGGGACCCTGCTCCCGGAAATTGATGTTGACAGGCTGAACTTGGAGACCTAGCATTTGCTTCCACGATGCATTGTTCCACAAAGAGTTGAGGGAGATAGTTCATGAGTGCCGCAACTCGGTTACGCTGTCTTCGTATTGCCCTGGTTTTGGTAGGTTTGATCTTCATCTTTGGTGTTTACCCGCTCATGATGACGCTTTGGCCGTCAGGATGGCGGTGGAGTCCGAACCAGCCCCAATACGAGCAAATGGTCGTCGGCGTCTATGCAACCCTGGGAGTCTTCCTTTTAATCGCGGCCCGCAATCCTCTCCGCCACCTCAGCCTGATCTGGTTCACGGTGGTTTCGAGCCTCGTGCATGCAGGGATCATGACCGCTCAATCTCTGACAATGCCCTCTGAACACGGCCACTTATTCGGAGACGTGCCCGCCCTGTTTCTAGTCGCCGTTGTGCTCGCAGTTTTTACCCCTCGCGGTGCGGACGCCGCGCAAGCTTCCGCATGACCATGTAGCGGATAAAGGCCGAAACGCCCGGCAGCGCGAACCTTACGGGTAACCGCCTTAGCAGGCATGTTTGGAGAAGGTACACCGACGAATAGGGGATGACCACGGTTCCCACGAAACAAGCGACACCATAGCCGTCGTCGCCCGGCAACGGCGTTCGAAGAGCCGCACGACGCTTCAGCATGTTCAGGCCCTTTCTCTGCGAACGTACCGTTGCACACACGCGCACTCCACGGCCCCCATGTTCGCCGGCGGCTGTCAGTCGGTATGCTCTTGAAAAACCCCTTTGCTTAGTTTGTCTGGCGCGCCAGCATCGGCCGGTCCGCAGAGCGAATACCCGATGTCAACTGCGTGGTCTTGCGCCAGTTCACCTCGGTTTCATCCACCGAACCTTCGCTCCCGTTCGCGGCGCGGTAGTTGATGACTCCGCCGTCGATCCGGTACTTGGTCACCACCAGCACTTGGTTTGATGTCAGCACCAGCGCCGTCACCCGCCCGGCTGGCTCATTCTTTGGATCCGTCGTGTTCAGTTCCATAGCTGTGTTGACCAGCGTCCCTCTCGTATCAAGCGCCGGCTGTTCTCCCGCAGTGGCAGGTTGAATAGGCTGCGAAGGCGGCACGCCCGAGAAGCTGCTCGGCCTCGTTGAAGAGGACGCGTACGGTGGCCGGTCGGGATGGTCGAACGCGAACGTTCGCGGCACCACGATGTCATCCATGAGGCGCAACTGCAGCGGTTCTTCCCCTGTCAACGTAGGCCGTGGCCCTCGGGCCGGCAATGTCAGAACCTTCCAAGGCCACAGTGGCGGTATCATCCATTCGACCACGTCGCGCGTGGCATGCCCCTTGCCTTTGATGTCTCCTTGCTTATCCACCTTGAAACCCTTCGCCGCAATGACCTTTGCCGGCAGTGGCAGGTCGCCGTTCGGCACGATCACCCGGTCGAAAGTAAGCTTCAGATAGCCCTTCCCGACAAAGTGCCCGGGTTCCTTATCTGCTTCCAGGTGCCCCGCCAGCATGCTTCCTCGCGGAAACACGCTTCGGCCGAACTCCTGAAAGCCCTTCAGGTGGCATAACACGGGATCCCCCACCGACGCTGTCGCCGAGGAGAATCTCGGTTCGTTCAACGTACACTGCAGCAGCGTACCGGCCGGCACCAGGAGATCCTGTCCCCGGATCTGCGTTGCCGACAGCAGTAGCCCTGCCGCACTCACTAGGGTAACGATGAGTCGCTTCATGGCTTCCTCCAGATTGTCGTCTTTTTCTGAACGGCTTGCGGAGTGTGCCGTTTTACCGGCGTGGAGCACCCCGCTTTGCCAGCGCGCCCGGCGCTCCTCACCAGGTTCCATGCACAACCCTGCTCGTTTCAAAAAGTCGCGCCCGAATCGCAATTTTTTCCCTGCCTCCCGGCACCTCTAGTTCTAGAACTCTTAGAAGCGACTTTCTGGAGTCAACGGGGATAAACGGGCACGCTGGTACTAGAAGCCTCTGTTCCGGTTAGCGACTAACCCAGGCAACTAGAACTACCTTGGGTTTGCCGATTCACCCAAAGCGCTCGGCTCGGTGCTGACTTGACGTAACGCGGGCCTCGTAACATCCTTGCCGGATAGCTTATGGGGTCCGCGTTCACGATTGGTACCACCATTTCGCATTATCGCCTTCTGGAGAAGCTGGATGGCGGCGGTATGGGGGTCTTGTACTGGGCCGGACACCCGTCTCGGCCGCGATGTTGCTCTCAAGTTTCTGCCCAATGACGTATGCGGGGATCCTCAAGCCAAGCGCCCGTCGATCGCTGCCGAGTGCCGACCTTTGCGGTACTTGAGGAAGACAACCTATTGGGCCAGGGCGCAACGGGGCTGAAAGGAGTCGCCGTGAGCGGGAACCTAGTGAATTCGTCGGCAGTCGCGGTTTTCCTGGCAATTCCCCGCCAGGTGATCTGGTCATATTCTGTCGGTGGAGTGGTTCTTTCCATCGGACTGGTCACGATGTTTCTTCGCGGGGATTGGCAAAAGGCGCGAGGATTCGACAAGCTGATTCTGTTCGGGCCGCTCTTTTACGCGGCACCACTCGCGGCATTCGGCACCGAACATTTCACGCTGACGAAGGTCATCGCGTCGATCGTTCCGGCATGGATTCCGTGGCATCAATTTTGGGCGTACTTCGTAGGTGCTTGCTTTATTGCAGCCGGGCTCAGCCTGGTGACGGGGATTCAGGTGCGTCTTTCGGCGGGTTTGCTCGCCTTGACGTTTTTTCTTTTCGTAGTGCTGATGGACGCCCCAGCTTGGGCACATGCCCCGCTAAATCGGTTTGCGCCGACGCTCGCGCTGCGGGAATTGTGCTTCAGCGGCGGGCCTCTGGCCCTAGCTGCCAGCTTCACCAAGCAGTGGCGCGAGCGCGGCACGCACTTCCTTGCGACGATCGCGCGATACTTCGTTGCAATTCCCGTGCTGTTTTACAGCTTCGAGCAATTCATGCACGGCGATCACGTTCCCGGCGTTCCGCTGAAACGGCTGACTCCCGACTACGTCTACGGACACTCCATTTGGACGTACCTGGCGGCCGCGGTTTACGCAATCGCGGGTGCCCTGTTGCTGGTTGGGAGGAAAACCCGCGCAGCCGCGACGTGGGTGGGCTTGACCGTGCTCCTCGTGGAGCTGGTCGTCTACGTGCCGATCGCAGTAGTGGAGCGCTCCAGCCTCGACAATGGCCTTAATTACATGGCGGATACGCTGATGTTTGGCGGCGCCGTGCTTTTGCTCGCGGGCGCGATGCCGCGCGAAGCGTAGCGGCAGAAATGTCTAACTCCGGTCTCGCCCTCGTGCAATCCTTATGCGACTAGAACGTCTCGCAAGTCTTGCTCCTTGCGACGCCAAAGTTTCAGCAATGCCCAGAGCATTTTGCTCGTGATTGGTGGTCCAACGAGACTTGATAATCTATCGGTTGCAGAAAGTTTCAGGCTTCCGTTTAGCCGTCATTTACCCTTGCGGGATTTCTTCCACCGACCCTGAACTGGAAAACTAGAAAGCCGCAACGCCCTAGATTAGGATAGACTCCACTGCCTGCGGCGGGATCAACTCTCCTCTGAGAACATGCAGGAGCTTCAGGAGCTTCTCCGGTTGGCGGACCAATCGGGAGTGGAGCACGTGGTGGCAAAGGAGTGTTAGCCGAAGTTGCTCATTTGACTGCACTAGTTGTGGGAAGGACGACGATGAGTTGACACCTGCGACGAATATTGTGGCGGCCGGTATTCAATCGTGACGTCTTGTTGAGCTGGGACCGGCGTTTTGTCCAACAGAGTGGGTGTGTAGCGCCACTGGTGAATGGCTCGTATTGTTGGAGGAAGAAGAGAGAGCGAGCCGCTCAAGAACGTCACCTCCAGCACTTGGCCACGTTCCCCGATATTGGCTCTGACCCTTATTGTTTCAGCCAATCCATGTCGGCGCCCCGGCCTTAGATAACGAGGCCAAACGAAGTAGGCAAGCTCGCCGCCTTCTAATCGAGCGGGTCGATGAGCCACTGTAGCCCCGGGCTCTGGAGAAAGGAAAACAGAGAGCTGCGAGGTCATTGCGAAGGAAGACGTGGCGGCGATTGCTTTTTCCGGGAACCGGAACGGCTGGCTTCCCCGGCTTGGGACGGTGACGAGGATCGCGGAGGGTCTTGGCAGACGCGGCGCTGCGACTATCGTAGGGGCTGGCCTGTATATGGCGGGACTCCTCGGCGCATTACTTACCGGACCGACCGCCTTGGGTGAATGTGCGCGCTCGGAACTCGCTGGAGGAGACACGTTTGGTTCAATTAGCCCGGTTTCGCCACTGTGCTCAGAATTGACGTCGGGCTTAGCGGATGGTTTGGATTCTGTTGTCCGAGATGAATCTGAATCCGTGGGGCGCACTTCCGCGAAATACTCTGAGCCTCGTGTGCTCTCCTTGGGCTTTTCTCCGGAGGGCGTGGCGTCGTTGCGTCTATTGGCGCCCGCAGAGGCATCGGAACTTGGCACCGGCGGACTGGAAGTTCCAGAAGTCGACTCTTCCGCTCGATCAGGCAGTGTCGGTGACTTGGCATCAATAGCGGCAATTGATTTCGAGGCCCCTCGGACGTGCCTGCGGACCGAGCCGCGTCCCACGGTGAGCCCAACGGTGAAAGCGATCACCGCGAATGTGAACAGTAATGCGCATACAGCGATCTGAAATGCGGATATTTCGATAGCAGGAAAGCGCCAGGACGGGCTCTCGATGCGATCCGCGGACGACCGGCGCGTTCGAATTGGCGCCGGAAAACCAGTAATTGCACGGGAGTCATGCCCTACTAGGCGAGCATATTCGTCGAGCGATGTAGAATCCGCGTCCACAATCTCAGAGGTCTCGCCGGTTCGAACTGGCGCCGGAAAACCGGTAACCGCAGAGGAGTCATGCCCTACTAGGCGAGCGTATTCGTCGAGCGATGCAGCATCCGCATCCACAATCTCAGAGGTCTCGCCCGTTCGAACTGGCGCCGGAAAACCGGTAACTGCAGAGGCGTCATGCCTTACTAGGTGAGCATATTCGTCGAGCGATGCAGCATCCCTATCCACAATCTCAGAGGTCTCGATCTCAAATTGTTGAGACGCACTGTGTGTCATCCGTTCTGCCAAGGAGGCTTGGTCTTGTTCCGGGAAAACATCCTTAATCGACACGGCCGGGAGCTCGTCGGCGTCTGTACAATGCTCCACGGTTTCCTGATCCCTAACAGACGGGTTAATGTCACCAAGGACGCGTCCGAACTCGCGAGAACTGACTCCCGGGGACTGCTCGTCGTGGATAATTGCGCGTTCGGTATCCGGCATAGCCCCTTCCCCCTGTAACTGGGGGGCAGTTTCGTGTTTTGCCTTATTCCGCTTCGCGAATTCGATGAGCGCTGCAAGCCTGCCGCCCGCAGTCGAAAGGGCGTCAAAAACATACGCAACGTTCTTCGCGTTAAACTGAAGCTGCCGGGCAGTAAGAGACAGTCGGAGGCAGTCGTCAATTTCGGTTCGCTGGCTTTCCGAGAGATAGTCACGTAGTTCGAAATAGAGTCCGCCGTTCTCGTAGTTCTCTCTCCATTCATGAATAGCCTGCAGGCGACGACTCGTGTCCTTCTCCAATTCCTGTTCCAGCGGTTCCTCGTCTTCGGTGAACACCTCTACTTCGCCATGGGGCAAGGCCATGGTGATTTCCCTCAGTCCACCGCGCAGTTCCTGAACCTTGTTGGACGGAAAAGATGTTTTTCGACACACCCACTCTCCGCGCTTCTTGTCGAAATCAATCGTGGCTCGATACTCAACTGTTTCATACTTGAATATTGGCAACGGCCTGAGGGGTGGCCACGTACCGGCCAGGATGGATTTCATCTCGGACTGTTGCCGTGGAGAGGTGAGTCCAGCGATGTTGGCCTTACTCAATCTCATGGTTCGGCCCAAAAGCTCTAGCCGTCACGACCCTATCGGTAGCCCAACCCGTACTGTAAACCCCAACACCATCTGAAGAAACTAGTTTCTCTTGTCGTCCGGAAACCTCTTTCGACCCTTCCTGGCCAACCGAGGGCTAGAGGATAACAGCGAGCGTCTTTGCCATGACTACCCGAGGATGCAAGGCCTTGCCGGCAGCCTCCTTCAAACTCTTCCTTTTGAGCTACATACAAGGAACGCGAAGCGAGGGTGATGAAACATAAATCTAACATTTCGGTACTCACGGTACTAGTAGGGAGGTCTCCGGTTAGGCGACTCTAAGGCTGCTAGTGTCGGGAGGAGGCGTCAGCTTGAGCCATCCCTGACGGGCGACATCGTTTCCGGCGTCCTCTTTCAAAAGGCGGTCGAGAGTTTCGTAAGCGTTATCGAGGCACTCTGGCGCGAAACCCGCCCAACCGACCCGATTCCTCCGATATTTGCGTAAAGTGCCCGGTAGACGAGATTGCGCAAACTTCAGTACTGACGCCGGCTCCCTCCGCTCAGGTCCTTGCGCAAAGTCACGCGGCGCCTGCCGCCACAATGACCCGAGCTGGTCACTCTGCGCGAAGGGCGACGAGCGGGTCCACTTTGGCGGCGCGGCGTGCGGGAACAAGAGAAGCAGTGACAGCGGCGAGGGCGAGCGCGGCCGCGACCACTGTGAGCGTGAGCGGATCGCTGGGCTGCACAGCGAAGAGCAAGCCTTGCAGAAGGCGCGTGAGGGCTAGCGTACCGCCGAGGCCAAAGGCGATGCCGATCGCGACGAGCAGAAGGCTCTGGCGCAACACCATTTTCCAGATGTCGGCGGGCGTTGCGCCGATGGCCATGCGAATGCCGATTTCGCGGGAGCGAAGAGCCACGAGATAGGTGGTCACGCCGAAGACACCAAGCACCGCGATGCCGAGAGCGGCCAAACTGAAGGTGCCGAGAACGCTGGAGCTAAGACGCTGCCGCCAGAGTGAGTCGCGCAGACGGTCGGTCATCGACGTAACGTCAGCGGTGGCGAGCTCAGGGTCAATCGACTGGATGCGCTGGCGGATCGCAGACAAGGTTATGTCCTGATCGCCCTCCGCGTTGGCGACAAAAAACAGGTTGCGCCAGATGTCCTCACTTTCCGTCTGCTGGGCCATGGGCACCCAGGCGGCCGCGTCGGGATCACTGTCCAGCGCATACATGTGGGTATCACCGACGACCCCGGCGACCATGCGCGGGGCGGAACCGGGAAGAGATTCGGCGTGACCTATCCAGACCAACTTGCCCACGGGGTCTTCTCCGCGGAAATAGAGCCGCGAGAGTTTTTCGTTGATGACCACGACGGGCTGGGCGTTGCGCGCATCGGATTCGAAGAGCAGACGCCCGGACTTCAGCGATATGCCCATAGCTTCAAAATATCCCGGCGTGACGACCGAGTAGCGCACCAGCGGCAACGATGCAAGACTCTGGAGGCCCTTTGGGTCGGAACGGGTGAGGGCCTGGAGCCAACGCGCACCTGGCGAGAAGGGGATGGCCTGCGCCAAGCCTTCCTGCTTGAGGCCAGGAATGCCCTCTGTTTTTTCGCGAATCTGCTTCGCGAGGGCGCTGATTTCCGCGGGGCCGGCGTAGCGCGTTTTGGGGGCGGAAAGCGCGAGCGTGAGGCGGTGCGCGGAGTCAAAGCCCGGCGCGACTTCCTGAAGGCGGACGAAGCTGCGCATGAGCAAGCCCGCGCCGCAAAGCGGCACGAGGGCGAGAGCGATTTGCGCGGCGATCATGGCGCCGCGCCAACGTCCGCCGACTCCCGCGGAACTGTTGACCGCTCCGCCGACGGCGAGACTGCGCGCGAGCTCCGAGCGAAGCGTCTTGATAACGGGCAGCAGTCCGGACAATATCGCTGCAAGAGCAGTCACGCAGAGCACGCCCGAAAGGGCGACGGCATCTATCCGCGCATGGAGCCAGGGAATCTCGCGCGGGGGAACGAAGGACAAAAGCAGGCGCACGCCGGCTGGAGCGAGCAGAATTCCGAGCGTTCCACCGATGCCCAGAAGCAGCAAGGTTTCGATAAGCAATTGACGCAGTAGGACGTGCTGGCTTGCGCCAAGAGCGACGCGCAAAGCGATTTCTTTCCGGCGCGCCTCGAGGTGCACGACGCGGAGATAGCCCATGTTCAGGCAGAGCAGGAGCAGAGCGAAGCCGACGGCTCCGGAGAGGGCGAGCAGCGGAGTCCGGAAATTACCGGCCACTGCGTCGCGCATGGGGATCACCAGCGCACCGTAGTCTTTGTCTTCGGCAAACTGGCTCGATAGGCGCTCCGCAACGACGTTCAAGGCTACCTGCGCCATTTGGGGCGTCACGCCGGGCCGGAGCCGGGCGGCAACGCGGTAGCCGCGTCCGGCACGGTCGGTGGAAGCAAAGAGGTTTGCAGGAAGGACAGTCCAAACGTCGACCTGGTCCTCGGGCGGAAACGCAAAACCGGGTGGCGCGACGCCGACGACGATGTGTGTTGCGCCATTCAGGCGAATGGTTTTGCCCGGAAGCGCGGGATCAGCGGCGTACGCTCTTCGCCAGAAATCGTAGCTCAGGAGGACGCGGCGCTCGCCGCTCTTCGCGTCGTCGTAGGTAAGCAGGCGGCCGAGAGCGGGCGGAGCGCTAAGAGTCGAGAAGACGTCGGGGGAAATGACTGCCGCGCGAATTCGCTCTGGATTGCTGATGCCCGGGCCGGAGGCCGTGTAGCTCCACGGGAGCCAAACGACCATGTCCGAAAAGATGTTCTTGGCGTCTTCCTTCCAGTCGCGGTAATTCGGAATGGAAGCGCTGATTTGATTCAGGCTTGCCGATTTTGTGCGATGTTCCCAAATGTAAACCCAACGGTCAGTGGCTATGGGGCCATAGGAGCGCAGAAGCACGGCGTTCAGCAATGAAAAGACGGACGTGAGGGCGGCGATTCCGAGCGCGAGCGTGAGAACGACCACGACGGAGTATGTTGGCTTCCTAGCGAGGAGGCGTGCGCTGTAGCGAATGTCTTGCAGCAAGCTTCCCATGTAGCACCTTTCCCTGCAACGACGAAGATTGCGGTCGTCGAGTTAGACGCATTCGCCGGGAAAAAAGAGTTGCGCTCGGCTCAGACTGGGTAACCAAGCACATTGCACATTGCACAGTGCAATCATATCGCGGCCATCGCGTCTTCAGGTCGGCAAGCAGGGTTGTGCCTGACAAACCGCATTTACCGGAGAAGTCCTGCCCGGTTAGCCTAGAGAGAGCCTAGGCGGAGTGTCCAGGGCAGAATCTGTCTGATGCGCAGGAGGTCCTTGCTAGTCCAGGAATCGGCGGACAGGCGAGCATGGACTTCGTTCGCGTCGCGGGCTCGAATGATCAACAAGACGTCTCCTGTCCCTTCGAGAAGCACAAAACCCTCTGCGTGTAGAGCGTTCATAAAGTCAGCGTGGCCGGGCCAGTCAGCCTGTTGCTCTAAAGGCAGCGAGTGATTCCACGCTGGGCCTCGCGAGCGCATGACGGCAAAAAGTCGCGGCATTGAGTCCTCCTCAGCCAGTCCAATATTAAGCAAACTGGCTGGTAAACGCCTTCCCGGTACTAGCCTCCACATGATGGACGAACACCCGACTAACGAGTGTTAGAGTTCAAAGGTATGACTCTGAATCTCGCAGGCTGTGAAACCAGTTGACTTTGGATTGCGTCGATGTAGGTAAGGAGAATTTGTGCAGCCAGGCGTGACAGAGGAGGGCAGATGCAAGTAAGAGTATTGGCACTGTTCGCGGGTATCGTGGTGCTGGCGAGTTGCGTGGCTGCGAAGAAGAAGGAAAAACAGGTTCTGCCGGACACCGTGCTGAGGGCGCAGACCGTGTTCGTGGTTATACAGCCGGACGCCAAGGAGCAGCTGACGGAGCCGAATGCCAATTTGAAGGCACAAAAGGCGGTGGAAGAAGCGCTGATGAAGTGGGGGAAGTTCCGACTGGCTCTCGACACCACCACGGCCGACATTATCATTTCGGTGCAGAAGGGAACAGGAAAGGCGATGTCGCCAACAATCAGCGGTGGTCCGGTGGATTCCCGTCCCGTGGACGTCGAAGGCGATGCCAGTCAAATCCGCATTATGGGCCAGAAGGGGCATCCGGACACGACTTCGGTTTCGACGAACGACCCGAACCCGAACGCCCGGGCACAGACGGGCACGCAAGCAGGGGGTGCGGAGGATGTGTTGCGCCTGTTCATTGGTGGTGCCGTGGAGTATCCGCTGGATTATGCGCCGGTATGGATGTATTCGCGGAAGGATGCGTTGAAGGGTCCGGAAATGGCAGCGGTGGCGGAGTTGAAAAAGGTATTCGAGGAGTCCGAGAGGGTCGCGGCGGAACGGGAAAAACAAAAGCAGCAACAACAGCAGGCGAAAAACCCGCATTGAGGGCGATCGCGAAAATTTGAAAATACTGCCTGGTTAACCCCGCATTACCGGATAGGTTCGTACTAAAATCATCTGATCATCTAATTCCAGCACGACCTTGGCTTTGGTTTTGTTGGCCATAACATCCAGAGGGTCCAGATGATAGGTGCCATCGCGGGTGACATTATCGGGTCGATCTACGAGTGGGAGAGAATCAAAAGCAAGCAGTTCGATCTGTTCAGCCCTGATTGCTGCTTCACCGATGATACCGTCCTCACCGTCGCACTAGCCGAATCGATCCTAACTGGAAACGACTACGCTTCAATGATGAGAGCCTACTATCGGCGTTACCCAGGTGCAGGGTATGGAGGTCTCTTTCATCGGTGGGCGCAAGCTCACGAAAGCCAGCCTTACAACAGCTGGGGCAACGGGGCCGCGATGCGAATTAGCTCAGTCGGGTTTGCATTCAACACGCTAGACGAAGTGCTGAGCCGGACGACTGAATACACAGCAGTCACCCACAATCACATAGAGGGGATCAAGGGAGCGCAAGCGACGGCGGCGGCAATCTTTCTCGCAAGGACCGGCAGCACCAAGGATGACATCAAGCACTATACTGCGGCGGCCTTCGATTATGATCTATCCCGAACTGTGGATGAGATCAGGCCTACTTATCGGTTTAACGAGTCGTGCCAAGAGACGGTTCCTGAGGCGATTGTGTGCTTCCTCGAATCCACGGATTTCGAAGACGCAATCCGAAACGCGATCTCGCTTGGAGGAGACAGCGACACGCTGGCTTGCATTACCGGTGGAATTGCACAGGCGTACTATGGCGTGCCAGCGGCGATTGCCGACCGGGCTCTGTCGATCTTGGATGAGGATCTTAGAGCGGTGACCGTTCGCTTTATGTCGAGCTACTGCGGTGAGACGCTTAGGACTTGAAGGATTCCGTGTGATACCAGTGGCCGACCGTTTAACTCCCTGTGCATCCGAGCTATAGTAGCTAGCGGAAACCATGTCGAAGGCGTTTCAACAACTTTGGGTCCGCCGATGCGAAGTCGGCTTCATCGCCGTTGTCCTTATTACCTCAGCGCTGTTCCTGACCTTTGTCATCACCGCGCACGACGCGCAGACCTTTTCCAAAGTCGCGTTGGCCCTTCCTGCCGTCGTATTCGCTCTGCTGGTCCCTGCCGACCTGACTCTGGACAGGCTGCATCCACAAAGACTCGTTTGTCCGCTGGATTCGTTCCTCCCCTCCTTTCAAGGCCGGAGCCCTCCCGCCTAAGCACTGGGCAGCTTCCAACTGACAACTCCTTTTGATTGCCAAGTGGCTTGAACGCCGCTCTCTTTCTGTTTCAACGGCCCACCGCTGGGCCAGAAAAGGATGCGTACTCCGTGTCTACAGTCGATTTGCAAGAGCCCGAGGAAAGGAAGCCGCTGACTTGGCTGGCACGAGTCACAGCGTTCCTGAAAGAAGTCAGGCATGAACTGAAGATGGTCAGTTTTCCAACTTGGCCAGAAGTACGCGCTTCGGCTCTAACGGTCCTTCTTGTGATCTTTTTACTCTATGCGTTCGTCTTCCTTGTCGATCAGCTGTGCGAACGCTACCTGGAGCCGCTGATGTTCCGCCACTAACTCGGGTACTTGGCCCGACTTTTCCGGTTTCGCGGTTTCCCGGGAGCTGAGACTGGACGGTTTGCGGTTACCAGACCTTCCCGTTGATTTGGCACTTTCGGAGTGTTGTTTCCGAGTAGCCGACAGGTCCTTGAACAGGCTCAGTTCGCAGACACAAGGGTGCTTATCGGGGCGCGACACCTGGCGGAGCCAGCGCTCGTGGAAACCAACCCAATAGTGACTTTTGCCAAATTTTATCGTCTATGTTGTGGGCGCATTTCAGGTTGCACTCATTCACTCCTAAGAGGTGCCAACGTATGCAGTGGAACGGATTCCGTGCCTTCACCCTTTTCAGCCTCTTGATTGTTTGCTGCAGCCCATCGCTTCGCGGGCAACTGAGCGGCGCGCAGACCGCCACGCCTCGCGCCATGAACGATGGTTGGCCGGTTGCCTCCGCTTCGTCAGC
>DATAIH010000352.1:0-19054 GCA_036262755.1 Candidatus Acidiferrum sp. | reverse complement strand
GCTTCAGAGGGCCGGTTCGCCGGCCCTCTTTTTTGTATGGAAGGGAAGCCCTGGTAAATGCTCCGCGCGGAAGCGGTTTTTTTTACTGCCCGTTGGAGTAATACTTTACGTCCACAGGGTCGTACATGGTGGCGGTTGCGGTGTGCGCCTTTTCGTAAGCGTCGATGGCCCCGGCGTGCTGCATACTCGTGCCGATGTCGTCGAGACCTTTCAGCAAAACTTCTTTGCGTGAAGGCGCAATTTCAAACTTAAACATCAGGCCGTGCTTATCGGCGATGGTCTGGTTCGGGAGATTCACCGTTAGCGAATAGCCTTCTTCCTTTTCCGCGCGCTCGAAAAGCTCACCCACCTGCTCTTCGGGCAATGTGGCAGGCAGAATCCCGTTCTTGAAGCAATTGTTGTAGAAGATGTCCGCGTAGCTCGGCGCAATGATCACTCGGAAACCATAGTCTTTGACGCCCCAGGGCGCGTGTTCGCGGCTCGACCCGCAGCCGAAATTCGCCCGCGCAAGCAAAACCGATGCGCCTCTGTAACGCGGAAAATTCAGCACAAACTCCGGATTGGGCTTCTCGCCCGGCAGATAGCGCCAGTCGTAAAACAGGATGCGCCCAAAACCTTCGCGCGTCAGTGCCTTCAGAAATTGTTTCGGCACCATCTGGTCGGTATCGACGTTTACGCGATCGAGCGGCGCCACCAATCCTGTGTGCGTTGCGAATGGTTGCATTCGTTGGTCCTCAGTGTTTTGCGTTTACCGCTCTAACCCCGTCGTTCGGAGCGCCCGAATCATGGTAGCGAGCCACGATTCCCCAAATCTGAACGGCCAGGCCGGCTGATATTAGAATGCCGGCCACTTCACCGGCGCGGACGAGCGGAAAACGGCCAAGATTGTGAGCCGACTGCAGTAGGGCCCCCATACTATAAAGGATGGTTCCGGCAAGGAATTTCCGCCTTGCACCAGCCGCCCATTGGAGCGCCTGCTCTGACCAAGAACGTGCCAAAGACTTGCCGAACAACTCGTCCATAACCTATTCCACGTGCGCAACGTCGAACTCGCGAACGTCCACAAAGTGTCCCGCAATCGCGGCAGCCGCGGCCATGACTGGGCTGACTAGGTGGGTGCGGCTGTCCTTGCCCTGGCGGCCTTCGAAGTTTCGGTTGGAAGTGCTGGCGCTGCGCTCGTGAGGGGGCAAAACGTCGGCGTTCATGCCGATGCACATGCTGCAGCCGGCATCGCGCCACTCAAAGCCCGCCGCGGTGAAAATTTTGTCGAGCCCTTCTTTTTCCGCCTGTGACTTGATACCGCGCGAGCCCGGAACAATCAGCGCCTGCTTGATGTTTTTCGCCACGTGTTTGCCCGCAACCAGATGCGCCGCAGCGCGCAAATCGTCAAGCCGCGAATTGGTGCATGAGCCGATGAACACACGATCCACGGGAATGTCCACGATCGGCGTACCGGGCTTTAGTCCCATGTACTTCAGCGCACTCTCCGTGGCTTTTTGATCGTTGAGATCCTTGAACTCGTGCGGATCGGGCACACGCGACGTAACACTGGTGACCATGCCGGGGTTTGTTCCCCAGGTGACCTGCGGAGCAATCTTTTCCGCTTCGAGTTCGACGGTCATGTCGAATTTTGCGCCATCGTCGGAGCGTAGTTGCCTCCAGCGCTCGACGGCTTGCTCGAAAGCCTTGCCGTGCGGCACAAACGGCCGCCCTTCGAGGTAAGCGAACGTCGTTTCATCGGCCGCGACCATTCCGGCGCGGGCGCCGCCTTCAATGCTCATGTTGCAAACCGTCATTCGCCCGTCCATCGACAGCGCGCGAATGGCTTCGCCTCCATATTCCGCAACGTGTCCCGTACCGCCGCCGATGCCGATTTTTCCGATGATCGCCAGAATAATGTCTTTCGCGGTGACCCCTTTCGGCCGCTTCCCATCGACAAGGATGTGCAGCGTTTTCGAGCGCGCCTGCACCAGGCATTGCGTAGCAAGCACGTGCTCGACCTCGCTCGTACCGATGCCAAAGGCCAGCGTGCCGAACGCGCCATGTGTCGAGGTGTGGCTATCGCCGCAAACGATGGTTTGTCCCGGCTGGGTGATGCCCAATTCGGGTCCAATGATGTGCACGATGCCTTGGTTGCGGCTGTTCATGTCGAACAGGCGCACCCCGAACTCGCGGCAGTTTTTCTCCAGCGCCTCAAACTGCAGCCGGGCGTCGTTGTCTACTATCGGCAGCGTTCGGTCTTTAGTCGGAACGGAGTGATCCATGACCGCAAACGTCAGATCGGGGCGACGTACATTGCGCCCTTCGGCGCGTAGGCTCGCGAAGGCCTGTGGCGAAGTGCCTTCATGGATCAAGTGCCTGTCAATATAGATGAGCGCAGGCTTCCCCGGCTCTTCCCACACAACATGGTCATCCCAGATTTTTTGATAGAGGGTTTTTAGTGGCATGGCGGTTCACAGTGAATTCTAGCACTCCGCTATCGGCGTGCAAATCGTAGGGGCGTGCTCCCCCGCCACAGCGGCTTGTTGGTCCGTTGCACTTCAGGCGCGATGGAGTTTTTGCCGGTTCGTGCCGTGTGTTAATTGCCCGAAGTCTTTCGGCGCTCGCACAACGTGACGATCTTCGTCGGATCGACCGCTTCGGTGTCGAGCTGCATCTCGACGACCTTGCCGGTTTTGTCGATCAGATAGTTGACGCGCCTCGCAGCTTTGTACTGCGGGTTGTAGAGTCCGTACTCTTTGGTGACGTCTCCGCCCCAGTCGCTCAACAACGGGAAGGTCACTCCGATTTTCTCCGCCCAGGCGTTATTGCTGAACGGGCTGTCCATGCTCACACCCAATACTTGGGTGTCTGCAGCTTCCAGCTTTTCCAGGTTCTGCTGGAAGTTCTGCATCTGCTTCGTTCAACCACCGGTGAAAGCGAAAATATAAAAGGCCAGCGCCACGTTTTTCTTCCCGCGGAAGTCATGCAACGACACCGGCTTCCCGTGCGTGTCCCTCAAGGTAAAGTCCGGGGCCATGTCCCCGACTTTGACAGTCGGTTCGGGCATGGCTTCCTTTTTCTCCTGCCCCCAAAGCCGGTCGAGAGAGGCAAGTCCGCCCAGAACGATCATCCCGAATAACGGGACCATGAGTCCTCTTCGCATTCGTGTTTCTCCTTCTCGGATGTTCTGCCGCGTCAGCCGTCCCATGAGCTGGCCGCGGGCCAGATCATACCAAAGGATGCGCCTTTTCGCAGGTCAAGATTCACGGTATCGTCAAAGCGCACAGGAGGTAGGAGCCAATGGCCGTGCAGACGGTGCGACAACTGGGCGATCCCGTTTTGCGCGAGGCCTGCAAAGAAGTCGAAGACGCTTCCGCTCCGGACATTCGCACGCTCGTCGAAGATCTTTCCGACACGCTGGCCCTTTGGCGCAAGACCACGGGCTATGGCCGGGGCATTGCCGCTCCGCAAATCGGAGTGCCGAGGCGCGTCATCTTTCTGCGGCTCCCGGGCGAAGACCCTTGGCCGCTCATAAATCCCAAAATTATCGAACGCAGTGCCGAGCGCATCGTCGTGTGGGATGCCTGCCTCAGTTTCTTGTCCATCTTCATGCAAGTCGCGCGCAACCGCGACATCACCGTGCGTTACCAGGATCTCGAGGGCGGAGCGCACGAGGTTCACGCCGGGGAATTGCGAAATCTTTCCGAGCTGCTCCAGCATGAAATCGACCATCTGGATGGCATTCTCTGCATCGACCGCGTGACGGACCTAAGAACCATATGCACGAAAGAAGAATTCGAAAAGCGATATCGCGCGGCAAGCCCCTATGCGACGAGTCGAAGCCAATAACGCGGAGCCGAATAGCGAGGAAATCAGGATGAGCGGACAAAAGGTCAAGTGGGGTGTGCTGGGGGTGGCAGGGATCGCGGTGAGAAAAGTGATTCCCGCAATGCAGAAAGGCCACTGGAGCGAGATCGCGGCCATCGCCTCGCGTGACCCACGGAAAGCGCAGGACGCGGCAGCCAGGCTCGACATTCGAAAAGCTTGCGGTTCCTACGAAGAACTCCTCGCCGACCCTGAAATTGAGGCTATTTACAACCCGCTGCCCAATCATTTGCACGTGCCCTGGTCCATCAAAGCCGCGGAAGCCGGGAAGCATGTCCTGTGTGAGAAGCCCATCAGTTTGACGGTTCACGAGGCCAAGAACCTGCTCGCTGCCCGCGATCGCTGCGGCGTGAAAATCGGAGAAGCCTTCATGGTGAGATCGCATCCGCAGTGGTTGCGAGTGCGGGATCTAGTTAGAAAGGGTGTCGTTGGGAAGCTCCGCTCCATCCTCGGCGCTTTCAGCTATTTCAATCGTGACCCGAAAAACGTGCGCAACGTCGCGGAATGGGGCGGCGGAGGGCTGATGGACATTGGCTGCTATCCGATTACCATTTCGCGCTGGGTCTTCGGAGAGGAGCCTTTACGCGTGGTTGCGATGCTCGAGGCCGACCCGGAGTTTCGCACGGACCGGCTGAGTTCGGCAATGTTGGAGTTTCCCTCAGGGCATTCCGCTTTCACCTGCAGCATGCAACTCGTACCCTATCAGCGCATGCAGTTGCTCGGAACCGAAGGACGCATTGAAATGAAAATTCCTTTCAATGCGCCGAACGACCGCCCGTCCGAGATTCTGATCGACAACGGCAAAGACGTGTTGGGAAGCGGCATCAGCGTAGAAACCATTCCGACTTGCGACCAATACACCATCCAAGGCGATGCCTTTTCGCAAGCCATCCGTGAGGGCACCGCGGTTCCTGTGCCCCTGGAAGACGCCCTTTCGAACATGGCAGTCATCGAAGCCCTATTTCGTTCTGCGGACACCGGGCACTGGGAGTCCCCGCGGGTTTAATGCCGCTCGAGGGCACGCGCAGCGTCACCCGGGTGGGCGAGCAAACTTATTGTCGAGGTGTGAGACGAGCGAGATTAAAGGTCTTGCCACTCAGAGATAAGAGACGCAATCGCTTTCGCCGGGGCGTAAAACGCCAGCAATACGAGCGAAGCGACAGCGTAAATGCGCAGCCGAAACCTCATACTCACATAAACACTTCCTTCCTTAAAAGGTTGTGGTGACGGCTGGAAAATATAGGGTGTAAACGCTCAACGCAGGGTCAGGTCGCCGGCTCCCACGTGGGCATGGAGCCGGTACTTGCCGTTTCCGCTCTTCTGGAAAGACCGGAACAGTCCGCCGTGGTCCTCGTGAAAGGGCGGCGCCTCGAGTCCGCCGGTAAAGACCGATGCGTCCACGTGGGAATAATCGGCAGGATCGCCCACGTGAAGAATCAATTCACCGGCGTGCAGCTGCACATCCTTGTCTCCCGTGACCTCGCTGATCTCCAGTTGGCCGGCGGGCATGCGAACAAAAAGCCCGGTGTTTTTTGGCACCCCTACTATGATTTGAAGGTCGTTTTTGGGACCGCCCCAGACCCGCAGTTCGGCGGAGTTCGCGGACCGTTCGAAGTACACTTTGACTTCTCGGGCTTTCTCCGTGTCACGGGCCTCCACGCGGACTGAAATCTGGTTGTGCTCTTTGCCCACGACGCGGACGTCACCGGATCGCAAGCGAAGGCTCATTTGGCTGCCGGAGGGATAGTCCACCTGAAAGGGATGCTCCGGGAGGTCTGTGGCCTCCACCTTCTTGGATTGCGCCGCGAGCAGCGGGGTCGAGAAAACCGCTAGGGATAGCAGCGAAAAAAAGCAGTTGGCTTTACACATGGATACACTCCTTCTTCCGTTACCGGATAGAACGAAGTTTCCCCGCAAAATGTTTCCGGAATCGGAGGGTTGGCGCTCGTCGGGAGAGATGCGCCTGCCGAGGGCCTCCGAAAGAAGGAAGCTAGCAGCCTGGCGCACCGCCGGCAATCGAGGGGACCAGCAGCACGCGGTCGCCTTCATGGAGAGCACAAGATTCTCCGCCAAGGAAGCGGATATCTTCTTCATTAAGATAAATATTGAGGAATTGGCGGATTTGCCCGCTGTCGTCGCGCACGTGGCGCGAGAGGGCTGGAAACCGCTTGGTCAGCGCGTCCAGCGCTTCCGCGACGGTCGAGGCACTACAGTCCACTCTCGGGGCGCCGTCCGTGAAGCGGCGAAAAGCGGTGGGAATTTCAATCGTAACGGGCATGAGGGTTAACCTCCCTGATCCAAAGAATCTTCCGTTCTTTCCGCCGACAGGCCCGACATTACGGAAACTCATCGGTCCATGTTTCCTGAGAATCTCCCCATGATTGCTTAAGCTTTTGCCGCTGCCGCGGCCCCCATCTGCGTGTCCACATAAGCCTCAAACGCTTCCAGCCTCGGCGGGATGGCCTCGCTCGTGGGAAACTCGGCCGCAATTGCGTCCGTCGTTTTCAAGCCATTCCCGGTAATCGAGACTACCGTGGTTTCATCGGACTTGATGCGGTTCTGTGCGATCAGCTTCTTCGTGACCCCGGCGGTGACGCCCCCGGCCGTCTCCGTGAAGATTCCCTCGGTTTCGGCAACCAGCTTGATGGCGTCCACAATCTCAGGATCGGAAATGTCCTCCGCCCAACCGCCCGATTCGCGGATCAGCTTCATGGCAAATGGGCCGTCGGCGGGGTTGCCGATCGCCAGCGAACGCGCGATGGTATTGGGTTTCTGCGGCTCGAAGCGCGCCAGGCCGCGCTTCACGCCATCGGAAATCGGCGAACACCCGGTCGCTTGCGCACCAAAGAATTTCACCGGCTTGTCCTCGACCCACCCGAGCGTGACCAGCTCTTTGAAGGCCTTTGCGATTTTCGTAATGAGCGAGCCACCTGCCATGGGAACAACCACGTTGTCTGGCAGCTTCCATCCAAGCTGTTCGGCGATTTCATAGCCATGGGTCTTCGAGCCTTCCGAGTAATAGGGCCGCAGATTCACGTTCACCAAGCCCCACTGAAACCGGTCGGCAATCTGGGCGCAGAGCCGGTTCACCTGGTCATAGTTTCCGTTGATGCGCACGATCCGCGCACCGTAGACGGCGGTATTCAGCACCTTTGCCGACTCGAGATCGGCGGGAATGAACACGCAGGCGTGAAAGCCTTGCTGGGCAGCTTGTGCCGCCACGGCATTGGCAAGGTTTCCGGTCGAAGAGCAGCCGACGGTCTCAAATCCGAAGCGCCGCGCCGCCGCTAGGGCTGTGCCAACCACGCGGTCCTTGAAGGAAAGAGAAGGGAAGCACACCGCATCATTTTTCAGATAAAGATTCTTCAAGCCCCATTGCTCGGCGAGCTTTTGTGAGCGAACGAGCGGCGTACCGCCGGCGGCCGTTGCTGCAGCGAAATCGTCGCCGAGCGGCAGCAGCTCGGAATAGCGCCACATGTTGAACGCTCGGCGGGAAAGCTCTCCGCGGCCGGCAATTTTCCCGACCGCATCGTAATCGTAGGCGACTTCAAGCGGAGAGAAACAGTCTTCGCAGAAAGAACGGGGCGCGTTCCCCCAGGTTTTGCCGCACTCGCGGCAACGCAACTGATAGAGCGAGTCTTGAGACATGGAGCGATTCCTTGGCATTTTTTGACGTTTCCGTGGTCTTCTGCAGAGAAGCCAACCGAGCTCTCGCATCGGCCGGCTGGCCTGGGCACAAGCCACGGCTGCTGCGGAAGGAAGCACGTGAGGATTGATTTGGGCAGCAAGGAGGGGTAATGAAAAAACCCTCCGTGCCAAAGTGCTCGGAGGGTCTCTAAGAAACTCTGCCAGCTCTTTAGCAGTTTTTTACGTGGAGCAAGTTGCCCTAAATCGCCACGTGTCGCCGCAACCGCAGCGAATTCTTTTATGCCGGAAATCGCCGCCAAAGTCAAGATTATTTGAAGTTTGTTAGACCAGCACTCGGTACACGGGCGCCAGGTTATCCCGCAATTCCCATGCATGAGACCTGCTCCGCGGCGCCATAAGAATAATGTCCTTCGGTTACGTCGGCACTCCTCGGCACCATTCCCGGTGAGGTGCGCGTAACCGCAGTGCGTGGCTTAAAAAAACGCGCTGGGCACGGCATGGACTAGGCGCCCTCGGGTTGCACATAAAACGGTCTCGAGAGCGTCAAAGTCCCTCGTGTCGAGCCGCCGTCGTCACCGAAAGTGCACGGCCCCGGCCATCGAGATGGGCGGACCATCACCCGGTGGCGGCACCACCTCGATGACGGACTCCTCCTTACCGCCGGTTGATGTCGGCAAGTACCAGCATCACTTCGCAGGCGCATTCTTCACAAGGATTTCCGATACCGTCTGGTCCTTGGCGCCGAGGAAATGCGTCGAGAGATTCTGTGCGAGTAGCGCATCGTTCTTGGCGCCCGCGATGGCTTTTTGCGCGTGCTGGGCATGCTCGTCGCCGGGTCCGGACAAAGTAATCAGTGCGGCGGCAAACTCCATTTGTGGGTCATCGCCGCGAAGCGCAATGGCCTTCTTGACCATGGCGTAACCATCCACTCCCGACGCCGGGTTCGCGTCCATGCGCATGCCGTCGGTCAGGTGCGGCAAATCCGTGCCAATCCACTGCTTGTAGGTTTCCACAAGGTAGCCAGCGTCAAACCACGCGAGCGCGTCGGGGTGGCCAGCAGATTCCGCGGAACTGGCGCGAGAGTAAAGCTTTCCGAGCAGTTCCCTCGCCGCGAGGGGATCTTTGCGCGCATAGAGAGTTGCGCGGCGAAGCGTTTCCATGCGCACGACGACCGGCGTCGTCGGAGCGAGAATTTCCAGCGTGTCTTTCACCAGATTCTTTGTATCGTAATTTTCCGAGCCGCTGAGATTCCAGGTGTGACTGGCCAGCGGCAGCGATTTCGCCTGCCCAATTTCAAACGCATGACAGACGAGCGGCGGCCCTGCCTGCGCTCCATTGGCAACAAGCAACACCGCCGCGGCAACGGCGAAGAAATATCTGCATGCCAGAATTTTCTTTGGTTTCATTTTGTCGTGTCTCCTTTTTCAGGCGTTCGACTCCGAGCGTCGTCGAACTTCAGGAGACCAGACGTTTTGCTGGCGCGCGGTGTTAACTTCCGGATGTTTAGTGTTCCGACCAAGTGCGTTCGTACATGTGCCAGAGGTAGACATCGCCGTAACCGAGCGAGTTCCACCAGGAGTCCAGCATCTTTTGGTCGAGACGCAAAACGCCCTCGCGCGTGACGTCCCGAGGCGGCGGCGCCAGCGCGGCGAGCCGCTCATAAACGCTCGGTTGTTCCGCATCGCTCACACGCGACAATAGATGCCACAGCGTAAGCGCATCTTGTTTCTTCGCCTCCTTGAGCATAGTTCCCAACAAGGCCATGCGCTCCTCCGGCGTCACTTTTGCAAAATCAAACTCGGTCAACGCTTCGCGAAAAGCAGGGGAAGCATCTTCGAAATAGGGAGTCCCCGGCCCAATTCGGGGACGCGTTCGACAGACCGCGCCGGCGGGGATGAAGGATTCGTGCCCATTCAGCTTGAAGCCGACCCAGCCCATGGTGGTGCGCAGCAGCCCCGCCCCAGAATCATCCACGTGCAGCGTGTAAACGCATCCCAAATCCACGGCCACCGCGGAAGGCGTGTCTACAACAAACTCTCCCGGCGGCGCCCAGATGGTCGCATGAATTGTGCCACGCTCGAGCGACAGTCGCTTGTGACCAGGGCGGCTGGCAACTACGCGGAGTCGTGATTGGGGATCAATTTCGATTTGCCCGGTCTCGTCAAGGGTGATGCTGGCCCGCGAGGAATTGTCGGTCACCAGGGTTTGTCCGACCTCGAGCTTCGCGGTTCGCGAATTTGCGCTTAGCGCGTGCCAGCCAACCCGCGGCGTGCCCGCGATACGCGCAATGTCCCAAGCCGGCCCCGCCTGGCTCGCGTTCCTTGCGCGCAAAACAAGCAGCGTCGAGACGCCAATCACCAAAACGGCGGCAACCGCCGCGAACGAAGACGAAAACCGAAACACCGGGAGGTGCCAGCGCCGCGACCGAGGTTGCTCCACAGCCAGTTGATCGAATGCCGGGCGAGGCTGATTGTGCCGATAGCGCCCCAGCAAGTTCTCGAGTTCTTGAACTTCCGCGTCCGGCTCGCCGGAGCCGTCCCACAAATAATCTTCTTTCATGGCAGGGTCCTTCTCACTCTCTTTCACGCTCGCTCATTTCTTGCGCTCACCTTGCGCGGTCAATCTTCCCCCCCGCGTTTTGCGCTTTCTCCGTCAGTTTCTCCCGCAGCATGTGCATGCCGCGATGCAGGTTCACGCGCACCGATCCGTGGGTCAGCCCTAACCGCTCGGCGATTTCTGGGCCGGTCATCCCTTCCACGAGCCGCAACGTCAGCGACTCGCGATACGCTTCCGGTAGCGTCCGTAGCACCGCTAAAGTCATGGCCGCCTCCTGCTCTGCCGTATGATCGTTCGTGCGGCTTTCCACTTGCTCTTCGGATGCCGGGTTCGTAGCGCGATCCACGGGACTAGCCTTGCGGTAGTAATCGTTGGCGCGATTACGGGTGATCGTGCCGAGCCAAGCTGCAAAGCGCGAAATGTCCCGCAGGGAAGGAAGCTGGCGCAGCACGAGCAAAAAGACTTCCTGGACCAGGTCGTCTACGTCGCGTGGCGGCACGCGGCACAGCAGAATGCCATGTACCATCCGCGCGTAGCGGTCATAGAGCAGGCCTAAGGCCGACCGGTCGCCCGCCCGCGCGGCGCTCACCAGCACGTCGTCGGCCGAGGTTTCGGTAACCGGCTGGGCCGTCACGGCCTGACGTTCCATGCTCGCCGCTCTGAGGTCAAGGACTATCCCACGCGCAAGCCTGCTCAACAGACAGCTCCATCTGGTAATCCCAGACGCCGGGAACGCCCGGAGTGTTAACAACAAGTTTTCGCTGGACGGGTATTCAATTTAGATTACTCCTTGAGCGCCAGCAAGTTACCTTATTAGACTCGGAGCTCACCGCGCTTTGACAACAAATTGGGAGGTTCCCGCGTCCAATAGAGCGAGGGTAAACCGAGAAGGCTCTCCGCCAACCAGGTAGTTATCCTTTCGATGACTTTTCGGAAAGGCAGCAACCACAAAGAAATGACAGTGTTATACTAGCGAGACGGGCGCGGCAATTTGCCCGGAATGTTTCAAGATGAGTCCACTCTGCTCGAGGAGCATTTAACGCTCTACCGCGACGCAGAGGCTAGTCAGAAGAGGAGCAAGGGGACATGGGTGATCAAGTGAAGGAGCTCTTGAACTGGGCACGCCAGCGGAAGATCCTGGCCGGAGTATTCGTCAGCTTCACCTTAGTTGTAGGAATCCTGATCGGCTCGGTGGTTTCCGGCCGGGTATCCGCCACGAAGGGATTTGGCTTCCCCGGAACAACGGCGACAGCGTTGACGGTGCCGGATCCGATTCCTGCGACAAATACTTTTGCGGGCATCGTCAACAAAGTCGAGCCCGCCGTGGTCAATATCGCTACGACGCAGGTGCTGGAGCGCCGACAATCGCGAAAGCGCCGAGCGCAGCCTTACGATCAAGATGATCCGATGCAGGATTTCTTTGACCGGTTCTTCGATGGCCGGCCGGATGGCCCCCCGCAAGCAGACCACAGCCTCGGCTCAGGCGTCATCGTGGACAAGCGCGGCTACATCCTCACCAACAATCACGTCATTGAGCAAGCTACCAAGATTCAAGTGCAGTTGAACGGCGACACCACGAAGTACACGGCCAAGCTGGTGGGCGAGGATGAAGACACCGACCTCGCTGTGATTAAAATCGACGCCAACAAAGAACTGCCGACCGCAAAGCTGGGCAATTCGGATGGCGTACAGGTTGGCGACTGGGTTTTGGCCATTGGCAGCCCGTTCGGATTGCAAGCCACAGTTACGGCCGGAATCATCAGCGCCAAGGACCGCAGCGGCATCGGGCAGCAGTTCCAGAGGTTTTTGCAGACGGACGCGGCCATCAACCCCGGCAATTCCGGCGGCCCGCTGGTGGATCTCTCCGGCCAGGTGATTGGAATCAACACCGCAATCATTACCGGTAGCCGCGGCTATGAGGGCGTGGGCTTCGCTCTGCCGTCAACCACCGCGATCCGCGTCTACGACCAAATTATCAAGCAAGGGCGGGTGACCCGCGGCTCGATTGGCGTCAGTTTCCAGGAAGAAATCAGCACCAATCCGATTACCCTGAAGTCCCTTGGCGCGCCTTATGGCGTGGTGATCGAAAGCGTACAAGCCGGAAGCCCCGCCGAGAAAGCCGGACTGAAGGGCGGGGATGTCATCACCAGCGTGAACGGTCATCCGGTCAAGACCGGCAACGACCTGGTCAATCCCATCGCGGAAGCGCCGATTGGAAGTAAGGTAAAGCTGACCTACATGCGCGACCGCGCCCAGAAAGACGCCACGGCCACGGTCGAGGACCGTACGCGGGTCTTCCCGAACACCGCCGGCCGCATGGGAGATCAGCCCGGCGAAGCGGCTCCGAGCGAGTTCGGCTTGCACGTCGAAGAGCTGACGCCGGAACGCGGCCACCGCGTGGGCGTTGAAGGACAAAAAGGCGTGATCGTGTCAGAGGTCGAACCGGCGTCGTTTGCCGAAGACCTTCTGTTTACGCGCGGTGACGTGATTACGGAAATCAATCGCCAGCCGATCAACTCGGTCGCGGACTACCGAGGGGCGGTATCCAAGCTGAAACCCGGCGACGACGTGGTGTTCAAGGTTCTTCGCCGGCAGGATGGCGACCGGATGCTGACGGTTTATCTGTCCGGCAAAGTCCCGTCAGACAATCAACAATAACGCGGCACGACCCGATCGATGCGCATTATTAACCTTCAGAAGGCAACGCACCTGGCCTCGTCGCTGCTGCTGGCAGCGGGGCTGGGTGTGTTTGCGGGTCCGGCGCAAGCCAAGCTGGTCAAAGGGAAGGCTGCCCATTCCACGGCGCACAGCAGTTCACACAAAAAAAAGCCTTCGAGAAATACACGCCGTGAACGCGGCCAGCAAGCCCCTACGCCCGAACGCATAACGGAAATCCAGCAGGCACTCGCGAAGGGCGGTTCGTACACGGGGGCGCCCAACGGGAAATGGGACGAGTCGACCGAGGAGGCCATGAGGAAGTTTCAGGAGTCTCATGGCCTGAACCCGACGGGTAAACTCGATGCCCGGAGTCTTCAGGTGTTGGGCCTCGGGTCTTCGATCGCGGGCGTGGCGGCGCCACGGCCTTCCGCCACGGCGTCCAAGCTAACACCGCCTTCCTCACAAGCCGTGCAGCGTCATCCCTAAGTCCTCCTTACCGTAGTTTCCCGTTCCAAGACCTCATCATTTTGCTTGTCGTCGGCGTTCTTTGCGATTGCATTTGAGCGAGAACTGCATTAGAAAGCGCAGGTTGTGCCTGGAAATGCGCAGGCGGAGGTGTGCGCCATGAGGCGGATTTATTGGCTCTTTCCGATGGTCCTGTTTGGTCTTGGGGTCGGATTGTCTCCCGTATCGGCGCAACAGAAGCAGGCGGCAAAAGCCATCAAGGCGGTGCGCTTCGGGAAGCTGTGGGATGCCAAAGGCAGATTGTGGACAAGCGCCATCGTGGTTGTGGAAGGCAACCGCATCAAGACCGTGACAAGCGACCGAGCAGCGATTCCTCCCGGCGCAGAAGTGATCGATCTTGCGAAATACACAGGGCTGCCGGGACTGATCGACGTGCATACGCACATGACGATGTACACCGACGAGACGCCGGGAGAGCCGATGCTGAAGCAATTAACGGCCAATCCCCCGGCAGTGGAGGTTTTCCTGGCGCGCAAGGGCGCGCTGCGCACGCTGGAAGCCGGGGTGACCACGGTTCGGGACCTGGGCGCGGATCAATATATGGACATCGCCATGCGCGACCTTATCAATCGCGGCGAGATGGTCGGCCCGCGCATGTTCGTTTGCGGCTATGGCCTGTACATTACCAATACCCCGTACAAACCGGGACTGAATCTCCCCGCTGGCGGAATCGCCGACGGCGTTCCAGAGGTGCTTCGCGTCGTGCGCCAGCAGATTGCCGCAGGAGCGGACGTCATCAAGATGTATGCGTCGACGGGAACGGATGATGACGTCACCGGCTTTCAAACCTACAACTACGAGGAGATCAAGGCGGCCGTAGACACGGCGCATCAATTCGGCAAGAAGATTGCCATTCATTCCTATGGGCCCGATGGAGCGCGCGACGCCGTGCGGGCGGGAACCGATTCCCTCGAGCACGCCACTGATATGGAGGATGCCACGATCGCGGAAATGGCAAAGCACGGCACGTTTTACGTCCCAACGATTGATCACAACCGCTACTACATCGACAACGGGGACAAAATCGGCTACGCGCCAGGCTACAAGGAAAAACTGCAAGCATTTATCCCGCGCAATCTGGAAACGGCGCGCAAAGCGTTCAAGGCCGGCGTAAAGTTCGCCATGGGCTCGGATGCGATTTACACCATGTTCGGCCAAAACACGCGCGAACTCGGCTGGTTCGTCAAAGCAGGAATGACGCCTGAGCAGGCTCTGCGCACGGCCACCACCAATGCCGCAGAACTATTGGGCAAAGAAAAAGAGCTCGGCGCCGTCGCGCCGGGTTATGTTGCAGATTTGGTTGTCGTCGAAGGCGATCCGCTCGCGGATATCAGCGTGGTTCTGAACAACGTGCGTTGGGTCATGAAAAACGGCGAAGTCGTCTTGGACAAAACGAAGGCTCCGAGCCCCCGTTAAGACCATCCCAAGCGCGTAAACGAGCTGTCTCGCGTGACCCCTCCACCAGGAAGCGCGCGAGTCAACCTGTGAACCTTGGCCGCTTCATTTCCCTCGTTAGACTACCCCCCTTCGCGATGCGCGGCGAGAGCCTGCAAATGAATGCCGATTTGACGCTGTTGCAAGGCGACGGTAACATTTTTGTTGCGACAAAAGTGTGGCTCGCGCTGCCGTTCCGCACCGACCCGGATCGAAAGCAAGCGGCGCCGTGAAACCCCAGGAGGAAGTATGGCCACGGCAGTTGCGCCTAGGGTTTTCAAGAACTTTATCAACGGCGAATGGGTGGAGTCGCGTTCAGGCAAGGCCTACGAGAATCGCAACCCTGCGAACACCGACGAATTGGTGGGAATGTTCGTGGCCTCGGCTGACGAAGATGTCGATGCGGCCGTCGAAGCGGCCCGAGAAGCGTACAAAAAATGGCGGCTGGTACCCGCGCCCAAGCGCGCGGAAATTCTTTTCCGCGCCGCCGAGCTGCTCGTCGAGCGCAAAGAGGCTTTTGCCAAGGACATGACCCGCGAAATGGGCAAAGTCCTGGCAGAAACACGCGGCGACGTGCAAGAAGCCATCGATATGACCTACTACATGGCTGGCGAAGGCCGCCGGCTCTTCGGTCAGACCACGCCTTCGGAATTGCCCGACAAATTCGCCATGAGCGTGCGGCAGCCCATCGGCGTCTGCGGGATGATCACGCCGTGGAATTTTCCCATGGCCATTCCCTCCTGGAAGATGATGCCGGCCCTGGTCAGCGGAAATACGGTCGTGCTAAAACCCGCCGAAGATACCCCCCTTTCTGCCTATCACCTCGTACAAGTTTTGAACGAAGCGGGTGTGCCGAGAGGCGCCGTGAACTTGGTGAGCGGCGACGGCCCCAACGCGGGTGCGCCGCTCACGCAGCACAAAGCCGTGCCAGTCATCAGCTTCACCGGATCGAGTTCCGTGGGCCGCCTCGTCGCCGAAGCCTGCGCGCCCGATTTCAAGCACTGCAGCCTGGAGATGGGCGGCAAGAACATCATCATCGTGATGGACGATGCGAACCTCGATCTCGCGATTGACGGCGCGATCTGGGGCGGATTCGGCACCACTGGCCAGCGTTGCACCGCCTCGAGCCGCATTGCCGTCGACAAGGGCGTTTACAAGGAGTTCGTCACGCGGTTCGTGGAGCGCGCCAAATCATTGAAAGTTGGAGACGGCTTGGATCCCACAACCGAAATGGGGCCGCTCATCAACGAGCAGCAATTGCGCACGGTCGAGAGCTATGTGGAGATCGGCAGGGACGAAGGCGCCAAGCTGCTTACGGGAGGAACCCGGCTAACCGGCAGCGCTTATGCCAAAGGCTGGTTCCATGCCCCTACGGTCTTCGGTGATTGCTCGCCAAACATGCGCATCGCCCAGGATGAAATCTTCGGCCCGGTCGTTTCGGTGATTCCGGTCAGCAGCCTGAACGAGGCCATTCAAGTGGCCAACGGCGTGCCGTATGGCCTTTCCGCCTCGATTTACACGCGAGAGGTGAACCGCGCCTTCCAGGCCATCCGCGACCTGTACACCGGGATCGTGTACATCAACGCGCCCACAATCGGCGCAGAAACTCACCTGCCTTTTGGCGGCACCAAGCAGACCGGCAATGGGCACCGCGAAGCCGCCATAGCCGCCATTGATTTCTTCACCGAATGGAAGACCGTCTACATCGATTATTCCGACAAGCTGCAGCGCGCCCAGATCGACAATACTTGAACTCCAGGCAATTCCCGCCAGTGTGCGCGTTGACCGCGCTTGACACACTTTCTACAATAGATACAGCGGTTTCAAGCACTCGGAGCATAGTGCCGCGATGAGAACGGCCGCGCTACAGGAACGGCGTAACCGCCAGATTCTGGCGGACATTGTGCGCACGTACATTGAGACGGGCGAACCGGTGTCTTCGCGTGCCGTTTCCAAGGGGTTCGAGGAGAGTCTGAGCACAGCCACCATTCGCAACGTCATGGCCGACCTCGAGGACGGCGGCTTCCTTTACCAGCCGCATACTTCGGCGGGGCGGGTTCCGACAGCCGCGGCCTACCGTTTCTTTGCCCAGGAGATTGCTTCACAGGCGACGATCAGTGTTACCGACCGCGAATGGATTCAGCGGGCAATGGGCGGCGCGAAGACCGCCGCGGAAATTACCGAGCGCGCGGGTCACGTGCTGGCCGAAGTATCGAACGGGTTGGGGATTGTCGTTTCCCCACCGCTCAGCAAGACGGTTCTGGAGCACGCGCGCATGTGGCTGCTTCCGGATGGGCGTGTGGTCGTGGTGTTGATTTCCCCTGGTGGAAAAACGCGGGACAAGATTTTGCAGCCAAGCCGCCGCTTCACACAGGCCGAACTCGACGCTACCGCCGATTTCCTGAATCGCCACTATTCCGGCTGCACGCTTGAAACGATTCGTGCGGACTTGCTGCAAAAATTGGCTGCCGAGCGCGAGCGTTACGAGGGAATCGCCGAGAACGCGCTTTCCTTGTGTGACCCCGGTGTTCTCGACGACGAGTCGGCCTCGCAGGTTCACGTCGAAGGCACCGCGCAGATCGTCGGGACGGCAGATTTTGCCGACCAAGCACAACTCCGCGATCTTCTCGCGGCCATCGAGGAGAAGCACCGCCTGGTGACGCTCTTAAACGCCTGCATCGAAGCGCCCGAGCCCGTTCACGTGCTGATCGGCGTCAAGGAGATTTCGCAAGCAGGCGACAACCTCGCGCTCATCAGCGCCCCTTACATGCGCAACGATCTCGTGCAGGGTTCGCTTGGCGTCCTCGGCCCCACGCGCATGCACTACGAGCGCGCCATGACCGCGGTGGCTTACGTGGCCCAGCTTTTCAGCGAGGCACTGAGCAAAATATAGATTTCAAATCGTTTACCTTAGAAGGACACAGGAGAAGTGCCCAGTGAGTAACAAGCAAGCGAAGGAAGTGAATGTCGACATCAAGAAGGATGTGACCAAGGAAGCGGATAGCTCCGAACTCGAGCAATCCGCCGAAGCCAAGGTCATCGAAGCGGAGTCGGCAAAGGCCGCCGCGGAAATGGCGAAGCTTACGGCGGACCTCGAAGCGCTGCGCCAATCCATGCTGCGCAGCCAGGCGGATTTTGCGAATTACCGCAAGCGCATCGAAAAGGAACGCTTCGAGGATTCTAAGCGCGCCACGGCTCGTGTGATCGAAGGACTCGTCCCGGTCATCGACGGCTTTGAGCACGCTCTCGCCGCGCACCGCGAAGCGGAATACGCAAAATACCGAAAGGGTTTCGAGCTCATCTACAAGCAATTGCTGGATAACCTCACGAGGCTTGGCGTCGAGCGCATCGACCCCCTAGGAAAGCCGTTTGACCCGCACCTCCACGAGGCCATGGACCGCACCGAAACAACGGAACATGCCGACGGGCTCATTCTTCAGACCTTTCAGCCCGGCTACGTGTTTCATGGGCGGGTCCTGCGCCCCGCGATGGTTCGTGTAGCAGTCCATCCGAGTCCGGCATCGAAAGAAGCAGTGAACTAAGGGAGAGAACAAGTTTCCATGACTAGAGGGAATCCACGCGATTATTACGAAGTGCTGGGTGTCTCGCGTACCGCGACCTTGGACGAGGTGAAGTCTGCATACCGCAAGGCTGCGCTGCAATGGCATCCCGACCGCAACCCGGCAAACAAAACCGAGGCCGAGGCAAAATTCCGAGAATGCACGGAAGCTTACAGCGTGCTCAGCGATCCGCAGAAAAAGCAGATCTACGACACCTACGGTTACGCCGGACTCTCGGGCGCCGGCGCGGGTCAAGGTTTTGACCAGACCATTTTTCAGGACTTCCATGACATCTTCGGCGATTTCTTCGGCTTCGAGGATTTGTTTGGCGGTGGCGGAGCCCGTCGCAGTCGTGGACGGGCCCAGCGCGGCGGCGACTTGCGTTACGACATGACGCTTACTTTTGAAGAAGCCGCCGCGGGCGTGGCCACAAAGATCAAACTGCCCCGCCAGGAATTCTGCGAGGCCTGCAACGGCACCGGCGCGAAGAAGGGCACCGGCGTGGTTAGCTGTTCCGCCTGCGGCGGCCGCGGCCAATTGGCCTATCAACAGGGCTTCTTTACCATCACCCGGACGTGCCCGTCGTGCCAGGGCGCAGGCCAAATCGTGAAGGAGCGCTGCCCGGAATGCCGCGGGCAAGGCCGCCTGGAGCGCGAGAAAACCCTTGAACTGCGCATTCCTCCGGGCGTCGATACCGGCACGCGGCTGCGTGTGAGCGGCGAGGGCGAACCGGGACCGAACGGCGGCCCCAAAGGCGACCTGTACGTCGTACTGGAAGTCAAACAGCATCCGTTCTTCGAGCGGCG
>DATAIH010000351.1:0-1767 GCA_036262755.1 Candidatus Acidiferrum sp. | reverse complement strand
AGGAGTCCAGGGATTGTCGTAGGGTAAACAGGTGCTCCGGCCGATAGTCCCCCACTAGCGATTTGGCGATCACCGCTTCGCTAGCTTTGATCCGTTGGTTGCGTAGGTAGTTGATTAGCGGCATCGGCCTGTTCAGATTCTAGCCCGGCGGCGGGTGAGCTTCGGAAGGAGTTTTGTGGCTGTTGGACTGGAACAGATTCTGTAAAGCAGTGATGATGGAGCCGCCTCGGGTTTTGGTGGCGGTTTGGATAACGGTGTTGAAACCCGCAAAGGCCTCCGCGCCCCGCTCATTTTTGGAACCATGAGAAAGCTTGCGCACAATGACCGCCGATCGCAGAGCCCGCTCCCCACGGTTGTTGGTTGGTTCGATCGCCGGATCGTGCAAGAACCGCAGCACCCTCCCACGATCATGCTGCAGACCAATTCCGTCCAATAGCCGTTGATTGTCCGCGTCCTTCAGCATACGGGGACGCAGGTGCCAGGTGAGTTCTTTCTCGATCAGTTTTACCTTGGTCTGGAACTTCTGGGCTTTGCCTGCCCGTTGGTCGCGCCAGAGTTGGCGGGCTTCGCGCAGAATGTTCTGGAGTTTCAGCCCAAAGCTGCGGGCGCGTCCCGTCTTGCGCTCCAATACCTCATGGATATTCTCCTTGAGATGATCCAAGCATTTCTGCTGCCGGACGCCCAGCAACCTCTCGGCATCGTAACTTTTGCCACGGTCGGTGATCATCACTCCCGCATAGTCGGCGGGAACCAGTTCGCGCACCTCATCGTTGCGATGCCGGCGACGAATCTGATACACCGTGGCTCGGTCGGTATCGAAAGTCATCAAATGGGCCGTTTGCCCGTGAATGCGCCAACCCGTGTCATCGGTGTAGACCGCCGCCGCGGTGGCCACACCGGTCCGTAGCTCCTGGTAGGCATTTCCGACCACCCCCGCCGACTTCTTCAGCGCGTCCTGGGTCAGGGCGCTCTGCGTCACGGCGATTCCCGTGAACTCTCGCAGAATCGCCGGCAGTTTGCGCACCGGCACGCCCATCCCATAATGCACCACGTGCGCCGCTGCCTTGACCCGCACACCGAGCCGATGCGCTGTCGCCCCCTGCTGATCCGGCGCCACATCCGGGTGTTTCCCGCGTACCCGTTGGCCGCATCGCCGGCAGCTCCGTACCTCCACCGCGTAGCACTTTACTTCCGGTTGCGCGGCCTCCGGCATGTCCGTGACACTCGCCTCGTCGGTCCGCTCATACTGCAACTCACCCCCACAGCTCGGGCATTGGGTTACCGTCACCGGTACTGCAATGGGCGGCTCTCTACGCACCGCTGCCCCGGCTGGGGCTTGCCGAAAGGTAAACCGGCCTTGTCCCGCCTTGCGGCCCGGCCGTCGGGGATTGGATTTCGGCTGGCGCTTCCCACGCCTCGTTCCTCGCCCCGCTGCCTTTAACTCCTTGCGCAGTTCCTCATTCTCTCGGCGCAGGCGCTCGTTATCTTCTTCGGCTTCCTCTATACGATCGCGCAGAATTTCGTTCTCTCGTTCCAGTTCCTCGATTCGTCGGAAGGGCGCGTCGGAGTCTATACCTGCCATTCCACATTACGTTAACCTAAGATCGCCAAAATGTCCAGCGTTTCCCGCTTATCAATTACCCAAACAAAATCGCTCCATCCGCGAGTAACGCGTCTTCGCGTCAACTTGGTCTCGTGATACCCCTGGGCGGAAACGGAATTGACTCTGAGGAGCTGCCATGTCATCCAATGAAAGATATGCCCTGA
>DATAIH010000350.1:0-75318 GCA_036262755.1 Candidatus Acidiferrum sp. | reverse complement strand
CCGCAGCATCTCCCGCCCATAGAACTCGCAGAAATCAATGGTTTCCGCGATGTCCGCGTCCGCTTCCACCCAGGTCTTTCCCACCTCGTAGCAGACTAGCGCGGCAAGCTCAAACTTGCGCTCGCGCACAATCTGCGCCGTGCGGAAGAGGCACTTCACGCGTTCCTCGGCCGGCACCTTTTTCCAGGCGTCAAAATATTTGTTAGCGGCTTCCACGGCCTGCTTGGCCATCTCGGCCGTCGCATTCGGGAAGACCCCAATGACTTCCGACGGCCGCGAGGGATTGCTCGAGTTGCGCTTGCTGGTCGTGGTCACTTTCTGCCCGCCCAGCCACATCGGATACTCCCGGCCAAATTCGGATTTCACTTTTTTCAGAGCGTCTTCCATGCGCTTGCGGTTTTCCGGCTTCGAGAAATCGATAAACGGCTCGTTGGCGAACTCAGATATATGCGGTTTCTGTTCGGCGGTGGCCACGGCGGGGTTCCTCCTCAATCAGCAACAAGCCATTGTACAGCCCTTCGAAACTTCCTCACAAGCAGGCGGGCGCAACGCTTTTCCGAGAGCGAATCCAGAAAGACGATCATTCCTCAAAGTGAAACTGGATTTTGACGGTGACGTGCGCGGCTACCGGCCTGCCATTCTGCATTGCGGGCTGGTATTTGTAGTTCTTCAGCGCTTGCAACGCCGGCCACCGCAAAGAGGGAGGTCCCGACAACACTTTCATAGAAGTGACGCTTCCACCCGTGTCGATGATCGCGTCGATCACCACACTGCCCGTCTCGAAGTCCCGCAAATCATCGAGCGAAGCAGTGGCACGCTCCGATTTAATCAGCTTCGGCGGAACATCGATGGAATTCGCGCCCAAGGCTTGGACGGAATTCGCTGTCTTCGTCGGTGGAGAATGGGTAGATGTTGTCTTAGCCAACGCAGCGGCGGGTGTGTTTCTCTCTGTCTCGAGCGGCTTCTCCACGGCTACGGCCGGCGTCGAGGAGTTGACGCCCTTCTCACCGCCACTCGCGGCTTTCACGGCAGGATCACTCGGCAATCCCATCCCGGGCAATGCTCCACTGATCGACGTCCCATTGATCAAAGTGGGGGCATTCGTCGAAGGAGTTTGCGTCGCTGATACCGGAATCCGCCCCGATACGGGAGTCGTGACGCCACCGGCCCACGAGGAAACCGGGATCTTTTTCGGTTGGCTAATCCCAGGGAGCCAACCCTTGTACCATGCTGTGCCGATTAATGCCCCGAGAATGCTGCTCAGAATTGCCAGCCGAAGCATTCCCGCGCGAAATCCTGGAGTGAATTCCCCGCGTGCCCGGAAGGACCGCTTGCGCGGTGGCAGCGACTTGCGAAAAACCAGAGTCGGTTTGGGCGCCGGCTTTTGCTCCGCCGGAGGCACCCAAGCGGGCTCTATCTCGGCCTCAAGCGGCAACGCTTGCGAGATCAGGCCGGTCGTTTGAGCATATGCAACGGGCGCACTGGGCTCCCCCACTTGTCCTTCCGGCGAAGCGGCCGAAGAAGGTGCGCCAGGAGCATTTGGAGTTGAGGTCGCTGTGGAAGACAGCGCTGGTTCCGCCTGGGTTTGAAGCAGGTTTAACTGGCTTCGCAGCGCTTCGACTTCTTTCTTCAGCGCGTCCACTTCCGCCGCGCTCGGAGGCCGGGTAGCCTCATCAAGTTCGTCTTCCGTCGTTTCGGCGGATGCAATCAATTCGGCGGCCGCCGCCTCTTTCGCATCCTTGGGCAGCAATGCGGTCGCCGCCGAGAATTCCGCCCCCCAGAATCCTGGCACTGCTTCAGTGAATTCCAGCTCCACATAGCACTCGGTCGGGCGGTAGGTGCGCTTTCTTATCACTTGCGTGACCACTTCGCGCTTTGATTCTTCGTTGGTCAAGAAAAGGAGCTGTCCGGGGGTCACCGCCGCCGCCAGCCGGATCACTCCGCCCTTTTCAAAAACCAGCACGGTGCTGGTGTTTTCGGCAAATAAATCGCGCTCGTCCGAGGTATTTCCCGCCCGCGCGCCGGTGACCTTAACGCGTATTTCGCGAGCCAGGGCGTTGACCTTGGGAAGGGGCTTCGTTTTCAGTGGTAAGGCCGCTTCCTCATCGGAGGCCAGGCCAGTCGGGCTGTTTGTCCTCTTCGCGGTTTTAGTCGTTACTTCCGACGAGGAACCTCGTTCGTTGATGTCTTCTTGATGTGAATCGACGGGAAACTCCTCCAGCGAAGAGTTTGAAGCCGCCTGTAAAGGCAACACTGTTGAAGAGGTTCTGTCCTCTGCGGAAGACAAATCCGTTGTCCTTTGTGCGCTGGGGCGAGCGAGCGCCACCCCGCGGATGGAATCTGACCGCGGACAGCTGCCTCAAACAAGGGCAGCTCGGCGATGATACTATCCTTTCACTCGGCCTAGCCCAGTCTCTATAGTACCAACGTACTGGCGTGCGCAAACAACATACCGGAAAATCTTTGAAATTTGGGCCGGGCAGCGAGCGGCATTGGAATTTGGTTCGCCCCGTCCAACTCTATTCCCTTCAAACCGCCAAAGAACGTGCGATTCGAAAGCCGTAGTCGGCGTATTGGAACTGCGGCGGAATGCTCGAGCGCGCCGCGTTTCGGCTCACCTTGATGTGATGCCTCCAGGAACCTCCCCGGGAAGCCTTTCGCGTACCGTCGATTGGTCCTTGCGGATTTCGATCGGGAGAGTAGCGGTAGTAGTTCGCGTCGTACCAATCGGCGCACCATTCGTGCACGTTGTCTCCCATGTTGTAGAGTCCGTATGCGTTCTTCGCATAGAGACCGACGGTCTCCGGCCCGCTTTTCCAGCGGTTTGCATAGTCGGGAAGCGAGTCCGGCGGCGCATTTCCCCAAGGATACGCCGATCCCTCGATGCCTCCGCGTGCTGCGCTTTCCCACTCGGCTTCCGTCGGCAAACGATAGCGCTTGCCGGCAATTCCGCTCAGCCAATCGCAATAGGCTGCGGCTTCATGCCAGGACACGGCAGCCACCGGCATTTTCGGGTGATTGAAATTCGGATCGCTCCAACAGGGGGGCGCGGAAGCACGCGTCGCGGCAAGAAAGCACTGATACTCGGCGTTCGTCACTTGATACGCGGCCAATTCGAAGGAATCGACCCACACGCGATGGAGCGGCTTCTCGTCATCGCGCCCGGTCTCGCATCCCATCCAGAACCACTGCTCCGGGATAGGAACCATAACGGGCTCCGTGAAACGCACTCCGGCGTTGCTCAGCTTTGTTGATGCCGCGTTCACTCGGTTGTTTCTCCCAGGCGTCGAAGGGCGAACCATCTTCCTAGTTTCAGATGCCTGTGATTCTTCCGGAGTCGTCCACGTCAATCGATGCGGCTCGAGAAACCTTGGGAAGGCCCGGCATCAGCATCATGTTGCCCGAAATCACCACGACAAACCCGGCGCCGGCGGAGAGCGACGCGTTGGTTACGTTTAGGGTCCAACCCCTGGGCGCCCCGAGCAGCTTGGGATTGTCGGACAGGGAATACTGGGTCTTGGCCACGCAAACGGGCAGTTTTCCATAGCCCCAGTCCGAAAACTGTTTCAAGTTCGCATCGGCCACCTCGGAGAATTTCACCGTGTCCGCTCCGTAAATGTTTTGCGCCACTTTGTTGATTTTATCGATGAGCGGCTCATCGAGCGAATACAACGCATGCAATCCCGGCGAAGGGTTTTTCTCGATGGTCTCGACCACTCTTTCCGCCAGTTCTTTCGCTCCCGGTCCTCCTTTCGCGTAACCCTCCGAGAGCGTTGCGGTAAGGCCGCGCTCCTCGCAATAAGCCGCCAATCGCCTTAATTCGGATTCCGAATCATCCGGAAAGCGATTGATAGCCGCCACGATCGGCACGCCAAAACTCCTCAGGATTTCAATATGCCTTCCCAGATTGGGCAACCCGCGCTCGAGATCTCCTTCTCCCTGGTTCTTCATGCTCCGCACCGTCGTGACCAGCACCGCCGCCGAAGGCACGATGCCCGACTGCGGCATGACGATATCGAAATATTTCTCCGCACCCAGATCGGCGGCAAATCCGCATTCGTTGACCACGTAGTCGGCCAGGCGCAGTCCCATCTCCTGGCAGATGACGCTACTCGTGCCGTGCGCGATGTTTCCGAAGGGCCCGGCATGAACAAAAGCAGGCGTGCCGTCGGTAGTCTGCACCAGATTGGGAAGAATCGCCTCATTCAGAAGCGCCATCATGCCGCCGGTGGCGGCCAAATCCCTGGCGCGAACCGGTTCCCCGTCTCGCGTGACGCCGACGACGATGGCATCCAGTCGCTTGCGGAGGTCCTTGCGGTCCTTCGCAAGCGCGACAATGGCCATAATTTCCGAAGCGGCAGTAATGATGAATCCGCCCTGTCGTCCCGCGCCCTCCCTTTTTGAGTCCAGGGAAAGCGTGATGTGGCGCAGCGCACGGTCGTTCATGTCCAAGGCGCGTGGCCAGGATATCCGGTTCGCATCCAGGTGCAGATCATTGCCGTGGAAAAGATGGGCGTCCACCAGCGCGGCGAGCAAATTGTGGGCTGAGCCGATGGCGTGGAAATCGCCGTTGAAATGAAGATTGATTTTCGAACTCGGCTCGATTTGAGAAAGCCCGCCGCCTGCCGCGCCGCCTTTCATTCCGAACACTGGGCCAAGCGATGGCTCACGCGAGGTAATAACGACCCTTTTGCCGATGTGCGCAAGTCCTTGTGTCAGGCTGATGGAAGTGACGGTCTTGCCCTCACCGGCGGCCGTAGGCGTCGTAGCCGTGACGACGATAAGTTTGCCGCGGCGCGGGAAGGCGGGATCACAGAGAAGCTCGAGTCGGACTTTGCCGCCATCCGCGCCGATCTGCTCGAAATACTTATTGGGAAGCTCGAGTTTGCGCGCTACCGCTTGAATCGGGATAAGAGTATTTGACATAGAAAGTTGTGGGGCTATGGGCGCTAAAGAGTTCTAAGCGCGGAGAAAAAGATTAACACAGCTTTGATACACGCCTCAAAACTGCGGCCCGGGGCATTCCTTTTCTTCCTGCATTTGGTCTGAAGAACGCCCGTTCCACGCCAGTCGCGAAAGATGTGACGGAACCAATCGATGATCCGGCGCTAGTGCGCCGGCTCAAGATCCAGCTTTTGAACACGCCAGTTGAGAAGTTCCGCGACAAACAGCTCGTTCTCGCTGGGACAAGCAATTTCGTGGATCCAGCCAAACTGGCCAAGCTGCTTGCCGGACTTGCCCAGAACGCCGAGAACTTTGCCGTCCAGTGTTAGCTTGTAGATGCGGCCCGGAAAAGCGTCTGATGCGTAGAGAACCTGATGCGGTCCGGGCGTGATGCAGATAGCCCAAGGCGCGCCGGGCGACATTGTGCCGGTCGTGGATGTGGGCTTATTGCCAATGGCGGGGCGGGCGTTGGCGGGAGCGGGCACGTCAATGGTGAACTGGCGGAGAAATTTTCCGGCGGCATCGAAAACCTGGATGCGGCGGTTGCCCCGATCGGCGACGTAGATATTATCGTTCCCATCGATGGCGATGCTGTGCGGTGTGCTGAATTGGCCAGGCCCCGCTCCGGGCTCGCCCCAGGACATCAGCCAGTTGCCCTCCTTATCCACTTTAGCGACTCGTGAATTGATGTAGCCATCGCTGATGTAGGCGTTTCCGGCGGAGTCCCAGGCCACGTCGGTCACCTGGCGAAACATGCCGTCCACCGGTGGCAGCGGTGGCTTGACATGCTTCAGCGGCTCGGTGCCCTCGTCGGAAGCCTCTTGCTTGCGGCCGAACACCAGCGAGACCCGGCCGGCAGGACTGAACTTGATCACCATGTCCGAGCCCTTGTCCGTCACCCAGACATTGTCCTCTTTGTCGACTTTCACGGTGTGCGCAAAGGACCAGGCATAAAGGTTGTGCCCGATCTCGCGCAGGAATTTTCCGTCGGGAGCGAATTCCAGCAGTTGCGCAGCCGCTGCGGCATAGGCAGGCCCCGTGGTGTTGCCCCGGGAAAACACGAAGATGTGGCCCTTCGAATTGACCGCAACGCCCGTGACTTCGCCAAGATACAGGTCGGGCGGGAGTTGCAGAAAATCGGGAGCGGAGTGGAAGCGAATTTCCGGCGGCTGCTGCGCAAGAGCAGGCGCCGCGAACACCAGCGCGCATGCAACGAAAAACTGTTTCATCGGATCCGACCTCCTCGGCGCCCCGCATCATACGCGGGTTTACGCCGTCAGTCTCCGGTCAACGCCTTGTATTGAGCTGCGGTTAGAGGAACCACGGAAAGGCGACCCTGCCGGACCAGCGGCGAAGCGGCAAAGAGCTTATTGGACTTGATCTGCGCCAGGGTCGTAGGTTTCGCCAGGGGTTTTCCGGCCTTGATGGTGACCACGGGATTTTTGGGATTGGAAGCGTCCACGGAAACCACCGTGGCGGTGCCGACAGCGGTTTTTTGATCGCCGGTTTCGTAGATGACCAGTCGCGTGCCCGGCGACATCTCGCGAAGGTTTCTGAGCGCCACGGGATTTGAAACGCCATCCCACTCGGTCACCTTGTCGCGTTCGAGATCGGCAAAAGAATATTCGGAAGGTTCGGTCTTGAGCAGGTAGTCTGGGGCCATGAGCGCGCCGCCTTTTCCAGGGAAGTGAGCCGTTATTCTACACGCGCGGCGGATGTCGGCTCAACTCAAGCGACTATCCGGGAGTTAGCATTCTTCTTTTGGTGTTTGTTCAACCTGCACTTAGGTTTTCTTATTGACCTGGCAACGGTCCCTCCAGTATATTCTATTGGGGCCCCCCTTGGAGACTTTGATGACGCGCTCGCGCGTGCTCGAAGGCTTTGCAATCCCTCAGGCTTTTCTTGCCATTTTGCTCTCACTGACGCTTTTGACTGCTCCCGTGTGGGCCGATCCGTCCGCAGCGCTGGGAACCGTAGTTTTTGCCAATCGCGCTCGCGTGGGCAACGCCGGCACCTCTGTGGGCGCAACCGTCTTTAGCGGCGATCGCCTGAGCACGGATAACGCGGGTACCGTTCAAGTCCGCGTCAATGCGGCGCGCTTGCTTCTGTCGAGTTCCAGTATTGCCACGCTGGCCCAGGAGGAAACCAGCGCTTCGGCTACGCTTACCGCAGGCACCGCCACGTTCTCGACTGCGAATTCGAGAGCCTTCGCCCTTCACGTGGCCACCGCGGTCCTCCGACCGAACACCGATCAACCTACCATCGGAAAAGTAACGGTATTGGGTCCCAAAGAGCTTATCGTGAAGAGCGTCCGGGGCTCCCTGCAGATTGCGGTGGAGGAGGATGTTCGTGAAATTCCCGAGGGCGCTGCTTATCGCGTCGTTCTGGACCAGAATGCTCCGCCACCGCAGGAACCGCAAAGCACGGAAAAGAAACGCAGGGGCGGCGGGGCTCCCATCAAGGGTGCCAGGAGCAATTTCATCTGGTTTGCGATCGCCATCACCGGCGGGGTAACGGCCTATGTACTTCACGAGGTCTTGGAAAGCCCCGCTAGGCCTTAGCGCATCTTCCGGAACGCACTCCCCCAAGCGATACACACTGTTCGAGCGGCTGCGGCGAGACTGCACCTGGTGGCCGTTCGTTTGCGCCGTTAGTCCCCGAAGACTAGCACGCAAGCAAAGTCGACTGGCTGGCGATGCATTCCCACCTGCCGTTTTGATTCAGCCAAACGTTGGTAAAGCGCCCCCGCCGCGCGGAAGGTTTGCCTTTGCAATGCCTTTGTCCCGGTAGATCCCGCTGCTCACGGTCACGCTCTTGCCGCCCAAGTGCGCCACGCCTTCGTTGTTGATCTGCTCCTGGCAATATCCGCGCTCTTCACGCTTGCCAGGAAATTGCCGCGGTGTGGGAACACACTGATTCTGAGGTGAGACGGTTCGAAGGAACGGCCAAGAACCGCGCAGGGGCCTTCGAGACAACCAGGTTCCGCCGCGCTCTTACATCAGTTCTTCAATAAAGCCGCGTGCCACGTCGGGAGGCACGCGCGGATCGCAATGCACGAGCGGGCCCTCGTTCAAGACCGGTTCGGCCGCATGCAAAGCCGGCACGTCCGTACGCTCAAAGAATAGCCCGATGGGAATTTCTTCTCCCCAAAGCAGGGACTTCCCCATCGCCGCCGTCCAGTCTGTGGCATCGTAGGTCGGGTCATCCTCGAGCTTTTTCACCCGCGGGCGGTACCACTGGTAGGTATTGTCGTGATTGTAGGTTACGCAAGGACTGAATACGTCGAGCAACGAGAAGCCTTTGTGTTCGATGCCCCGCTTGATCAGGTCGGTGAGATGTTTTTGGTCGCCGCTGAAACCGCGCGCCACGAAAGTAGCGCCCGCGGCTAGCGCCAGCGAAATGGGGTTGACGGGCGCTTCGATATTGCCGAACGGCATGCTTTTCGTCTTCATCCCAATGCGGCTCGTCGGCGACGTCTGGCCGGTGGTAAGCCCGTAAATCTGATTGTCCATAACGACGTACAGCAGGTCCACGTTGCGTCGCATCGTGTGAATGAAATGGTTGCCGCCGATGCCGAAACCGTCGCCGTCTCCACCGGTCACCAGCACGGTTAAGTCGTGATTCGCCAACTTCAGGCCGGTAGCCACCGCAAGCGCCCTGCCATGCAATGTGTGCATGCCGTAGGTGTTGATGTACCCGGGAAGATTGGAAGAGCAGCCGATGCCGCTAATGGCCACGACGTTATGATTGGGAATCTGCAGTTCGACCAGCCCCTTCTGAATCGCCGCCAGCACTCCGAAGTCGCCGCACCCCGGGCACCAGTCGGGATCAACCCTGCCTTTCATATCGGCCATCGTCAGTTGACTTGTTCGCTGTACGCCTGTAGCCATGTGCGTCTCCTCCCTCTACGGTAGCGCTCAGACCATAATCTCGTGCACGGGAACGGAAAGCTTGGTCTTTCCGCCGAGCTGTTCCTTGACGGCCTCGACGATGTGGTGCGGCATGAAAGGTTCGCCGTCGTATTTGCGAATGTTGCCGTTCGGCACAAAGCTGGTTTCGCTCCGCAGGTAGCGCGCAAACTGCCCGCTGTAATTGTTCTCAACGATGATGGTATGCCGAGCCTTCCGGAGGAGTTCGAGAATCGCTTCCCCATGCAGCGGCACGAGCCAGCGGACCTGCAATTGGTTGGCGGAGACGCCCTGCTCATTGAGGATCTCGCAAGCTTCCTCAATCACTCCTTGCGTAGAACCCCAGCCAATCAAGGTAACTTCGGCGTCGCGCGGCCCCCGGAGCTTGGGTGGCGCAACTGCGGCCTCAATTCCCGCTACCTTGCGCATGCGCTTTTCCATCATGGCGCGGCGCTTGATGGGGTTGGTAAACTCGTCGCTAAGCAACACCCCGTCTTCCATGTGCTCGTCCGTAGCGACGGTATGGATGTGGCCCGGCACGCCGGGAACGGCGCGTGGGGAGATCCCGCTTTCCGTGATCTGGTAGCGCTTGTACCCCCCATTGGCGGCAACCCCATCGCCTTCCCCGTTTCCATTCAAGCCGGTGATAAGTTCGCCGCGATTGATGACCGGGCGGAAGTCCAGATCTTCCGGGCCAACGCCGAGCCGGCCTTCGGACAGCAGTAGGTCACAAAGCACCAGCCCCGGGCACTGGAAGCGGTCGACCAGGTTGAACATTTCGGGAATCAACGTAAAGCAGTCGGCGATGTCCAAAGGCGCGGCAATCACGCGCGGATAATCTCCGAATGCGGCCCCCAGCATTTGCCACAAGTCGCCCTGCTCGGTTTTCGTAGGAACGCCCGTCGATGGCCCCGCGCGTTGACAGTTAATCACCACGACGGGAGTTTCGATCATCGCGGACATCCCCAGGCCCTCGCTCATCAACGCGAACCCGCCCCCGGACGTGGCGCACATCGCACGCACGCCGGCATGAGCCGCGCCAATCGCCATGTTGATCACGCCGATCTCGTCTTCCACCTGCCGGACCATGATCCCGGCCTTGCGCGCGTGCGCCGCCATCCAGTGCAGCACACCGGTCGAAGGGCTCATGGGATACGCACAATAAAACTTCACGCCCGCCGCCGCGCCTCCCATGGCCATAGCGGTGTTGCCGCTTAGCACCGCGTAACGTTTCTCCGTCTTGGGAAGCGGATTCGCGAAGGCCCTGAAGTGCGCGGCGGCATAATCGTAGCCCGCGCGCGCTACGCCGACATTTTCGGCCACCACGGACTCGCCTTTTTTCTTGAACTGCTCGTGCAGGACTTGCTCCAGTGCCGGGAAGCCAATGCCCATCATGTGCAGCCCCGCGCCGATAGCCAGGGTGTTCTGCGCGACTTTATTTCGGGTGATGTCGGCAAGCTCGGAAACGGGAAGGGGGCAGAGCTGTACGCCGTCGGCCGCGACACCGGGCTTAATTGCGTCCGCGTTATAGATACACGACGCGCCGCTTCCGAGCAGCTTCAGGTGCCGATCCATAGTGTCCTGGTTGAGGGGAATCAGCAGATCAATCCGGTCACCCATGTTGGTAACCGGTTCGGGGCCGGTGCGAATCGTCAGCAGCGTGTGTCCGCCGCGAATAATGGATTGATAAGCGTTGTAGGCATTCAGGCTGAGGCCCCGCCGGCTAAAAATCTTGGCGAAGATGTCCCCCGGCGTGGCCACACCTTGGCCTGCCGCCCCTCCAATGGCGATCGCAAAGGTTTGCTTCATGGTACCCTCTTTGTCTGGGAGTTGAGTTGGAAGCTCGCCGCAACAGTCTTCTGCAGACTTCGAGCTTGGCTCGAAGGAAGAGTCGGATTCCCGTGGAAAAGACAATGCATGGGAATCTCCGGTTGCTCGTCTGGGTAGCGGGAGTATACACCCAATTAGCAGTAGATTCTCGACTTAAATGGCCCAGGCCACCGTCGCGGGCATTCCTCATGCGGTACGTATCTTTCCTCGAATGAGCCGCCGGAACTGAACCCAGATCACGGGCTCGCCCTGAGAAAATTAGTTTTCAAAACGGGATTTTCTGTCTAGTCTAGGCAGTCGCGAGGGGGACACATGGCCGAACTTGTGAATCCACCGGCCGCCGTGCGCAGCTTCGGTGAAACCGAGCGGCACGATACCTGGTGGGTCGAGATTATTCCGGTGGTTGTGCTGCTAGGGGGCTTCGGCCTGTACGCCACGTTGCGGGCTTTTGAGGGCCGATTCTACGAATGGGGGCCGTACCTCTCCCCTTTTTATTCTCCGCTGATTGACCCCCATCACCGTTGGTGGCCGTTTTCTCCCGCCTTGTTAATTCTAGCCGGCCCGCTGGGATTCCGCGTGACTTGCTATTACTACCGGAAGGCCTACTACCGCGCTTTCTTTCTCGACCCCCCAGCGTGTACGGTCAGCGAAAGCCGCAAAACATATCGCGGTGAGACGGCATTTCCCTTCATCCTGCAAAATGTGCATCGCTACTTTTTCTATCTTGCGGTGATTTTCCTCGCGTTTCTCTGGCGTGACGCCATTCGTGCCTTCTTCTTCGATGGCGCCCTGGGCGTCGGCGTGGGCACGCTGGTTTTGCTCGTTAACGTGATTCTGCTCAGCATTTACACGCTTTCCTGTCACTCTCTGCGCCACCTGGCCGGCGGGAAGCTCGACTGCTTCTCCTGCGCCGCTTTCGGCCCGCCGCGGCACAAGACCTGGCAATGGCTGAGCGCCCTGAACCAGCGCCACATGCTGTTCGCCTGGGCCAGTCTTCTTTCCGTCGGGTTCGCTGATTTGTATGTGCGGCTGGTATCCTGCGGCGCCATTCGCGATGTGAGGCTATTTTGAGCGACCGTTTCGAAACTCACGAGCACGACGTGTTGATCGTCGGCGCGGGGGGCGCAGGCCTGCGCGCGGCGATCGAAGCGTTAGGCCAGGGCGCTTCGGTCGGCGTCGTGTGCAAATCGCTACTCGGCAAAGCGCACACGGTGATGGCGGAGGGCGGCATTGCCGCGGCCATGGGCAACGTCGACGCCGCCGACGACTGGCGCACACATTTCCGCGACACGATGCGTGGCGGGAAAATGCTCAACAACTGGCGCATGGCGCAGATTCACGCGCAAGAAGCCCCAGACCGCGTGCACGAACTCGAGCAGTGGGGCGCGCTGTTCGATCGCACCGAGAAGGGTCAGATTCTGCAACGCGCTTTCGGCGGCCATACGTACAAGCGGCTGTGCCACGTAGGCGACCGCACGGGGCTCGAAATGATTCGCACGCTGCAAGACCGCGGCGTGCAAATGGGCTTCGACGTGTACATGGAATGCACAATCACCCGGCTGCTCAAAGATGGCGATCGCGTCGCCGGTGCGTTCGGTTATTGGCGCGAACACGGCCGCTTTGTTGTTTTCAAGGCCAAGTCCGTAGTCGTGGCCACCGGCGGCATCGGCAAAGCCTGGCCGATTACCTCGAATTCCTGGGAATACACCGGCGACGGCATGGCCCTTGCATATGAGGCGGGAGCCGAGTTGATGGACATGGAGTTCGTGCAATTTCATCCCACCGGAATGGTGTGGCCTCCCGGCGTGCAGGGCATCCTTGTCACGGAAGCGGTTCGCGGCGAGGGCGGCATCCTCCGCAACAAAGTGGGCGAGCGCTTCATGGAGCGTTACGACAAGCAACGGATGGAACTTTCCACGCGCGATGTGGTCGCCCGCGCGATTTACACGGAAGTGCGCGAAGGTCGCGGCACCGAGCATGGCGGCGCTTACCTGGACATCTCGCACAAGCCTGCCGAATACGTGAAGCGCAAACTCCCCAGCATGTACCATCAATTCCTCGAACTCGCGGACGTGGACATTACCAAGGGGCCAATGGAAGTTGGTCCCACCTGCCACTACATGATGGGTGGCATCCGCGTCGACGCGGAGACCGCTCAAAGCTCGCTTCCGGGTCTGTTTTCCGTCGGAGAAGCCGCTGCAGGCTTGCACGGCGCTAACCGGCTCGGCGGCAATTCCCTTTCCGACCTCCTGGTCTTCGGGCGCCGTGCCGGCCTTGCTGCAGCAAAGCACGCCAGCACCACACCAGTATCAGTAATCGATTCGGCGCAAATTGATCACGCTGAACGCGACGCTCTCGCGCCTTTCCAACGAAAAGAAGGCGAGAGCCCCTACGCGATTCACCGCGACCTGCAAAGTTCGATGCAGAAGCTCGTGGGCATCTTCCGCAACAAGGAAGACCTGGAACGCTCATTGGGCGAGATCGACAAGGCCAAAGAACGGCTCGCACACGTGAGCGTTGAAGGTTCGCGGCTATATAATCCGGGATGGCACCTGGCACTGGATTTGAAATCGATGCTGACGGTTTCCGAGGCGGTGGCCTTGAGCGCGCTGGCTCGCGAAGAGAGCCGCGGCGCCCACAGCCGGATCGATTTTCAGAAGCTCGACCAGGCGTGGGGAGCAAAGAACAACGCGATCCGGCGCGATGGCCAAGCCATGAGGCTTCGTCAGGAAAATGTTCCGGAAATGCCCGACGAGTTGCGCGCCCTCCTCGCTGAGGAAAAGGGTGAGACAGCGCGCCGCGGGTGAAGGATTCTTCATGGATATGCCTTGGAAGAAAATGGCTCCGGTCGACCCTAAGGGGGAATACCTCGTGCTTCTCACGTATTTACCGCTCAAGAAGCATCGCGCGATTCCGCGTTTTTTCTGGTCCACGTTTGCGATTCTAAAACAACTCGCCGGCTCCGCGGGCATCCTGGGTTACGCCCTTCGTGCGAAGCTCCTGCAGAAAAACTTTTGGACCATGTCGGCGTGGCTGGACGAGAAGTCCTTGATGGACTTCGCTGTTCGCCTCCCGCATTCTCAGGTCATGAAAGCGCTCGCCCACGATATGGGTCCGACGAAATTCATCAGATGGAGGGTTGCCGGATCGGACGTCCCGTTAGGTTGGGACGTCGCGATCGAGCGCGCGAGGCGGGAGGCGCAACCATGAAGGAAGCCACCCTGCGTGTTTTTCGCGGTGAAACCACCGGCGGAAAGACCGTCGATTACCGAGTGCCCCTTGCTCCAGGAATGGTCGTTCTCGATGCGCTGCACTACATCCAAGGCCATCTCGCTCCCGACCTGGCCGTTCGCTGGAACTGTAAAGCAGGAAGGTGCGGTTCGTGCTCGGCGGAAGTAAACGGACGTCCGCGGCTTACGTGCAAGACGCGCATGGACTCTCTGCCTGTGGATAAACCCGTCACCATTTTGCCGATGAAGTCGTTTCCGGTCATCAAAGATCTGGTCACCGACGTCTCCTGGAATTTCCGTGTCAACAAGAAGATTCCTCCCTTCCAGCCGCGGCCGGGCGCCGAATGGAAAATCGACCAGAGAGACGTGGACCGCGTGCAAGAGTTTCGCAAGTGCATCGAGTGTTTTCTCTGCCAGGACGTTTGCCACGTTCTGCGCGAGCACGACAAGAAAGAACAGTTCGCAGGGCCGCGCTTTTTCGTGCGCGTGGCGGGTCTGGAGATGCACCCCATGGACAGCGCCTCGCGCGCTGGACTGCTCCGCCAGGAATTGGGCATCGGACTGTGCAACATCACGAAATGCTGCACCGAGGTCTGCCCGGAAGAGATCCACATCACGGACAATGCCATTATCCCGCTCAAAGAGCGCGTTGTAGATGAATTCTACGACCCGCTCCTCATCTTGGTCCGCAAGATCCGTGGTGCGAGGTAGGAGGCAGGGTTAAGGCGCAAGGAGGTTCTATGCCGCTCCATTTGAAACCCATCTCCAAGGCTGGCATTGCCGAAGCCATCGCCAAGGTCGATCTCTACCGCTCGCTAAACGAGCCGGAAGAGGCGGAATCCATCTGCCGCGACATTCTGGCGGTCGACGCAAAACACCAATTGGCGCTCCGGCTCCTTGGTTTGGCGATCACCGACCAATTCGCTGGAGAAGTTTCAGACCGCTGGGGGGAAGCCCAGGAAAGCTTCAGCCAGCTCAGCGATCCCTACGAACGCACCTACTACACCGGACTCCTGCACGAACGGCGAGCCAAAGCACAGTTGCGCGCCGGCCGCCTGCCGCACACGCTGACCCCGCTTTTCGAGGAAGCCCTAAACTGCTTCGCAGAAGCTGAGAAGATTCGCCCCTCGGGAAACGACGACGCCATCCTTCGCTGGAACCGTTGTGTGCGGCTCTTGCAAAGTCATCCCGAATTTCAGGAAGAGCGCGAATCGGTGGGTTTCGACGTCCAAGACAGCTCCCCGGTTTGATTGGTTTAGCTTACCTGCGCGAAGCTCCCTCACGAGCGCGATCGGAAGAAAGTCTTTATCCAGCGCGAAAGGAGCGGCCAGAAGATCTCCCGGGCGATGGTCGGCTAGGTACAAACGGAGCAGTGACGAGCGAGGGCTTCTCGGCAAATGCGCAAACGTGCGGTTCCGCCAAGTGCAGGAAATCCACCTTCCCCCGTGCCTAGGCAACCGGAATGTGTGTCTGCTCAAACTCATTTGCAGACCTTGGGCACGCCCTACAGTTCACCGAACAGAGCCATCACCCCGCGCTCGCAATCCGGAAACAGCTGAACTTCTCTTCATCCACGAGCAGGGCGACACGCAACATAAGCGAGCTCCCCGAGTTCCTGGGCGAGAATCCGCCTCTGCGGGCCCTTTCGCTTGCCGCCTAGGAAGACGCGATCACTTCGATTTCCACCAATGCGTCCTTGGGCAACCGCGCGACCTCGACCGTGGAGCGGGCAGGCGGGGCTTGGGTAAAGAACCTGGCATACACTTCGTTCATCGCCGCGAAGTCACTGATGTCCTTCAGGAAGACCGTGGTCTTCACGACGTGGTGCATGTTCGAGCCCGCTGCCTCCAGGATCCCTTTGACGTTTTCCAGGGTGCGCTGCGTTTGCTGCCGGATATCCGTGCCAACGAACTCTCCCGTCGTTGGATCGAGCGCTACCTGTCCTGACACGTAAAGGAATCCGTTCGAGCGGATGGCTTGCGAGTAGGGTCCGATGGGCTTTGGGCCCTTGTCCGTCAGTACCACGTCTCTCATGGTGTCTTCTCCTTGTCCTTTGCGGCATTCGCTGCGGCCGCTCCTTCATACCGCGCGCGAAACTCTTCCGGCACTCCCGGCCGCTTCATCCACACCCTCACAAATTCCGCAACGTTTTGGTGCGTTTCCTCTTCGAACGCGGCAATCAAATCGTTCAGGTCGAAGCCTCTCTCCCGGCGCGCATACAGCATGTGCTGCATCGCTCTCCGAAAGGAGTCCCTCCCGTACTGGTCCTGCAAGGCATAAAAAAACAGAAAACTTTTCACTTGCATTGCCGGCGCATCCTCTTTCCTTGAGGGCTTCTCGTCGGAAGGAATCAGGCGCAGCGCGCGTCTGATGGTTTCTGCGCGCGCGTCTCCTCCTTCTGCGGCATCACGCCCAATGGCCGCGGCGAACGCTGGCAGCATCAGCAGCGGCAGGCTTTGCTCAAAAAAGGCCGGGCTTTGTCCGTACCCCAGCCAGCTAGCCGCCAGGGATGGAGCAGCCCGCGTCGCCAGCGTGGGTGTGCCTTCGCTGGGGTCCACCACCACGGTGTCTTGCGAAATCAATTCCGTCGTGGTTTCTTCATTTTCCTCCCTGGCAAGAAGTTTGGCCCTCAGCGGATTGAGGTTGCTGAAGCACCCCGCGACGACGGGACATTCTACGATCCAGGTTGGCGAAGGCGCCTTGCCGCGTTCCCCAAAGGCAGTCTCATACTCCGTGATGACGCGCGTCAGGGCGTCGCTGATGTCCGGCAATTTGGCGGCATCCTGTTGCTTGCTGGTCCACAGATGCACCTTTTCGTGGCCCTGGCCGATTTCCGCCACGCCGTAGCGTCCGGCAATCACAAACGGATACACGTCCTTTGCCCCCTGTTCTGCCCGCACAACCGTCTCTTGGCCTTTTCGCCCACTTTTCTTTTGCGTGCCGCTGGCATGTAGCTGAAATCCGTCCGGCACCGCGACGACCAGATCCCATTTGTTGGGCGGCGCCCCTCCCGTGGGGAAAAGCCCGTTAGGCGGGAGCAACTCGAAGCTCCAGCCAGACGCCGGCAGAAAAAACGCATCGCTCGAAAAGCTCAGAGAACTTTCTCCTTCCCGGGCTGGCAAAAACTCGGCCGTCAAGCGCAATGTGTGCCGCGAAGATACTTTCCACGGTTCCGCTAGCTTCACGACCGTGTCCCGGGGAGCGTCGGGCGCCGGTCGAAGGGTAATCGATTTTGCATCCCAGGTTGCGCGCAGTTCGTCCAAACGAAAGCGCCTTCCTGGCAAACGCAATTCCAGTTCCTCGAGGGGACGCGTGCCGGTGTTCTTCAGATGGTAGTCCGCCGCAACTTGAATATGTGGTTCAGGCTTGGCCACGAACCGCACGCGGATTTCCTGCTTTTGAATGGTGTAAGCGGGGCCCAACGCCACCGCACACGAGGCCGCCCAAAAAGAGACTGCCGCGGCAAGCACGCCCGATCGAAGGCGTGAAAAGGTTGGCCATTTCACAACCCAACGATTGTAACGAGGAAAACTCCGAAGAAAAAGCGGTGCTTGAGAACCTCCCGGCCAAAGCTTCAGCGCCGGCGCCCGCGGACGCGCGTAAATCCGGTGTTCGCATGATTCCGCGCGGCTTCCCGGTAGGCTGCTTCTTTGTCGGCTTCCGCGTCCGTTATGCCCCGGTTGATGCGCTCCATAATCTGAGTTTCGGTGAGCCCGGTATTCTTCAGCCGCCCGATTTCCGCGCTGGCGAGCGTGCGTTGGCCCTTCATCCTCTTGTGCAAAATCACATCCACCGCAGAATCCGACAGTCCAACCAGTCGAAGCATGACCGCGTCACCGCTTAGGGTATCGAGCTGATCCACTTTCGTCATTTCCACGATGATCGATTCGCTATACCCTGCGTTCATCAGATTCACGGCGGCATCCGCGCTCGAAAACGGATGCTGATGCCGGTGCGCATCGCCAATGGCAGTGACGCAGGTATCGTCGCTGATCCCCGCTTGCTTCATTTTCGTGAGCTGAGACACCTCCGTATCGGACGTGTTGAGCTTTTTTAGCTCTTCTACGCTGCTGGACCACATGCCCGACTGATCCAGCGGACGGTAGTTGGTGAACGGGTGCTGGTCGCACCCAAAGAATTGCGAAAATAGAGCGGCCACAACAATGAACTGGGACTTCATGATTCCATTTTATCGGCGGTAAGGGAACTAGCGCCGAAGTGTGCTGTGCGAGGCACCCGCCGAAAGTACAGGGGAGACTCTTGTGTCGATTGCGAAGAAAATGCCTATATCGGTTGGAAAAGGGAGACGGGCCGAAGGCTACGTCAGTGGCTCGCTTGGTAGATCCGTTCCACTCCGTAAACCCCCGGAATTTTCTTGATGTTCACCAGAATCGTTTCGAGCTGCCGCCGGTCCGCGATTTCCAGGTTGGCGTCTATGCGCGCGTTGCTACGGTCCGGACGGCTCTGCAGATTGTGAATGTTGGAGCCCGCGCCGCTAATCACCGCCGTAATTTCCGCAAGCAGTCCCGCGCGGTCGCGCGCGCGAATGGTGAGTTGCACGGGGAACGTCGCGCCGCTGGCGCCGCCCCATTCCACGGCGATGCGGCGTTCGGTCTGGTACAACAGATTCTGCACGTTGGGGCAAGCTCGCGTGTGAACCGCCACCCCGCGCCCTCGCGTGATGTAGCCTACAATCTCGTCGCCAGGAATGGGGTTGCAGCACTTCGCCCGGTATACCAACAAGTCGCCGTGGCCCTTGACGATCAGCGGCGCCTCGCCAAATCCCAGCATGCGCTTGACGGTCTTGACCAGCGTCGGCGCCGAGTCTGGCGCAGGAGCCTCCTCGGTCTTCGCCGCCTCGCCCAACAAGCGCGTCAAGATCTGTCTCGCGGAATATTTCCCGAACCCGACCGCCGCGTAGACATCTTCGAATTTCGCCAGACCGTAATCGGCCAACAACTTGGTCATTTCAGCGTCGGGAATCTTCTTCAGGCTCTTGCCAAAGTGCCGCGCTTCGTTTTCGAGCAGCCGCTTGCCCATTTCTTTGGCTTCTGCCCGCTCCTGCTCGTTGATCCAGTGGCGGATCTTGCTTTTTGCCGAGGACGACTTTACAAAGCTGAGCCAGTCGCGGCTGGGGTGGTGGCCCTTTTGGGTCAAAATCTCGACCACGTCGCCGCTCTGGATTTCATGTCGCAGCGAAACCATTTGGCCGTTCACTTTGGCGCCTACGCACTGGTGCCCCACTTCGGTGTGCACCATGTACGCAAAATCGAGCGGCGTGGCCCCACGCGGCAATTCCAGCACGCGGCCTTTCGGAGTAAACGCGTACACCTCTACCGGCGCGAGATCCACTTTCAGCGTGGAAAGAAACTCGCTCGGCTCCTGCATCTCCTGCGACCACTCGATCAGCTGGCGCATCCAGGAAATGCGTTGATCGTCATCCTGTGCGCCAGGCTTACCGGCCTTGTATTTCCAGTGCGCCGCCACACCCTCTTCCGCGACGCGATGCATGTCCTGCGTGCGGATTTGCACTTCAAAAGGCTGCCCGCTGTGCAAAACGGTGGTGTGCAGCGACTGATACAGATTGGGCCGTGGAATGGCGATGTAATCCTTGAACCGGCCCGGCACTGGCCGCCAAATGTGATGCACCACGCCCAAGGCGGCGTAGCAGTTGCGTTCCAAGTCCGTGATCACGCGCACCGCTAGCAAATCGTAAACCTGTTCCAGGCCCGATTCCTGACGCAGCATCTTGCGGTGCAGCGAATACCACGTCTTCACGCGGGCTTCCAACTCCGCAGGAATGCCTGCCTCCACGATCTTCGAGCGGATGGTTGCCTGCACTTCGTCCAGAAATTCTCTGTGAAACGCCGCTTTGTCGCTGATTTCCTTTTGCAGCGCGAAGAATGCTTCCGGCTCGAGATAGCGGAACGACAAATCCTCCAGCTCCCCGCGCACCACGCTCATTCCCAGGCGGTGCGCGATCGGCGCGTAAATGTCCAGAGTTTCGCGGGAGATGCGCTGCTGCTTGTCCGGCTCCAGGTACTGGAGCGTGCGCATGTTGTGCAGACGGTCGGCAAGCTTGACCAACACCACGCGCACGTCCGTCACCATGGCCAGCAGCATCTTGCGGACGTTCTCCGCCTGGCGCGCTTCCGGCGCCGTAATATTCAGCCGCCCGATTTTCGTGACGCCCTCGACCAAATGAGCCACTTCCGGCCCGAAGCGCTCTTCAATACGCGAGACGGGATACTGCGTATCTTCAATGGCGTCGTGGAGGATGGCCGCCGTCAGCGTGATGGCATCCATGCGCATATCGGCGAGGGTGTGCGCGACTTCGAGCAGGTGCGACAGATAGGGCTCGCCCGAACTGCGAAACTGGTCGTGATGCCGCTCCGAGGCAATCTCATACGCTCTCCGGACGATCCAGGGATCCTCCGAAGGGCGGTACTTCTTCAGTTTTTCGAGGAGCTCTTCGAGGCGCGCGTCGAGCTGCCGAACCGCGCGGTCGCGGTTGAAACTCAGCGGCAAATTGCTCGGAGGAGCCATGGATCAGTTTACTCCTAGAGACGGGGTGAGGTGAAATCCAGAGAAAACAAAGGGTATCGAAAGGTTGGATGACTCCTCTCCTTCCGGCGTCACAGAAGGACCGGCCCCGACGATAAACCTGCAAATCCCTCGGTCATCAGGATGACGGTCGCGGCAGCCGTTTCGCGGAAGGCTATTCCCAGCCACGAATAGAAGTAGGTCTGATCAACGTTGGCTTGTAATTTGCTTCGGGGTTGCTCATGCCGAGCAAATACCCGTTTGCCAGATAGTCCGGGATGTCTCGGTCATCTGCCAGAGGGATATGCGGACCCTTCCTCACGAGGCTGACGTGATAGCGGTCATCCTCTTTGTAGCGATGCGGGTACAAGTGGATTCCGGACCGCTTACCCCGGCGGACGACAGCAAAGAACATAGCATCCCCCCCTCGGCGGATACGAACGAGCGGAGCGAAATATGCGTGAGTTCCCGCGCCAGCGCAATAGCCGCGTAAGAGGAAATCTGTGGAAAACGAAGGGGCTTGTCCCCGAGCTTACGGGCCGGAGGGCGAGCGCGTGTGGGCGCAGAAATATCGGACGTGCCGAGACGGCCCCCGTCGCCATCTCGCGGCCGCTTCGGCGACGAACGCGTCGCTCGCGGAAATTAGCGCTGGTCCGGTAGGTGCGACACCGCGGCACGGAAGACGACCTCACGATGATTGCGTCGACTCGAGCGGATTCTCAGGGAACGTTTAAATGTTAGTTGGCGGGCTGAGGCTGCTCGGCGCGCCTTTGCTTGATTTCCTTGACCTTGTCAAGGAGGCCGTCGGCTTGTTTCTGATAACTGGCGCGCTCCTCGGCGGACTCCACCATGTCCGCTTTGCGGCGAAACAGCAGGTTGAGATAAGCCATGGCGTCATCGTAATCGGGCTTGAGCTGAATGGCTTTCTGCAGTTGGGCGATGCCTTCATCGACGAGCGCACCGCACTTGGCAATATATTCCGCGCGCACGGCTGGCGGCAGCGGATCATCATCATGAATCTGCTTCTTGATGTTGCTTTTGTTGTAGGCGGCCCGCAGTTCGCTGTTCAATCGGAAACACATCGTCCAATCAATGACGCCGACCCAATAATAAGGCTCGGGGTCGTCCGGCTTTAGGTCGATGTGCTTCTGGTGGTAGCTCTTAGACTCCTCGAATTTCTTTGGGTCGTAGGGCGTACCGGCCATCTGAAAAAGAATGGAGCCGATGCCCTCAATGGCGCTCAGGTTGTTGGGGTCGACGCTGAGCACGTCCTTGAATTCTGCGATGGCCTGATTGCCCAGACGTGTATTGGCATCGGAAGGAGCGCCCGGAATGTACTGGCTGGCATAGGCAGTGGCCAGGTAGAGGCGAGCGTTCATGAGCGTTGGGTCGAGCTCCTTGGACTGCTTGAAATCCTCGATGGCCTCGTCGTACTGCCCGTTCTTAAAGGCATTGACACCCTTGTTGAGGAGATCGCGAGCCTTCAATTTGTTGCACCCCGAAGCTCCGACGACCACAAGCAGCGCTGTTGCGCATGCCAACGCCCGGAGTGGGGCGCGGGTCGGTTGGGCGTCAAATGATCTATGAAACGTCACCGATGAAGCTTGAGTCATCGAGGCATCCATCCCTGCTGAGCGCGAGGCCCGAAGGGCCGGCCTGGCGCCGGAAGATTCACATCCGCCCTGCGAAGGGCAAAAGCAAACTGCTCAGAAGTCATTTCCCAGCTGTTGCGTCAATAAACCAATCGGAGCAATTCCCGCGGCACGCATGACATCAATGACCCGGGCCACCACCGCGAATTCGACCGATCCATCGCCCCAGACAAAAGCCGTGCGGTCGGCGCGCGCCTTGAAGACTTCCCGCAGCCGAGTTTCCAGGTTCTCCCACTTCACAGGTTCCTGGTTGACCTGCAGGGAACCATCCGCGAAAACTTGTACCACAACTATGTGGGGTTTGTCTCGTCCACAATTCTCGGATCCCTGGACCTCGCAAGCCTGCGGAATTCCCGCCGGCAGCCCCTGGGAATGGGGAATAAGCATAAAAATCACCAGAAGCACCAGCAGGATGTCGATTAATGGAACGATGTTGGGGTCGGAGACAACACCACGCTTACCGCCCGCAATTCCCATGAGCCACCTCGTCGAAGAGCACTGCGAGGAGGACTCTCACAACCCGCGAAAAACTACTGACCGGCTTCGAGCTTGGCCGTAATCAAGCCGATCTTCTCGATTCCCGCGCCGCGCATGATGTCAATGGCGCGGGCGACGTCCATAAACAGCACGTCGTTATCGCCCTTGACGAACGCAATCTTCTCGGCGCGTTCCTTGAAAATCGTTTCCATGCGAGGGCCGAGTCCGTCCCAGGTGGTGTCTTCCTGGTTGATCTTGAGCTTGCCGTTCATTTCGACCTGGACCACCACCGTCTTGTTTTCGAGCTCGACATCTTGCTGCTTATTCGGCGAGGGCTGAGGAACAATTGCATCCAAGCCGTTCGGCGTGCGCGGCGTGATGACCATGAAGATGATGATCAGCACGAGCAAAATATCGATGAGCGGCACCACGTTCGGCGTCGACAACGCGCCGTGACTTTCTCCTACTTCCATTCCCATAGCGAGTCTCCTGTGGGCCCGAGGTAGAGCATCTCCGCGGGCTACCAGACCGCGCCGGGTGGGATCGGGCGCGGCTTCCAAACATCAGCAAACAAATGGCAGCAGCAAACAACTCCCGCCGCAAAAAGAACGGGCGCCGATTGCGACCGCTCTCAATCCGCGGGCGGGCGAGGCGCTTGCGCGGATTTCTCCAACAACCTCTGCGTCAGCAGCCCCAGTTGATCGACACCGGCAGAACGGATTTCGTCCACAACGGCCACGACATCGCCGTACTTGGCGCGAGCATCGCTGCGCACGTAAACGGTTTTGTCAAGCCGAGTGGCGATGCGATCCTTGACCTGGCCGCTGAGATCTTCCTTGGTCACGTTGGTACTGCCAAGGTAAATCCTGCCATCGCGGGTAACGGCGACGACAATCGCGTCATCCTTGTCGGCATCCTGCATGTCCCGGGAATTCGCGGCAGAGGCCATGTCGACGGGGATGTCCTTGGTCAGTAGCGGTGTGACCACCATGAAAATGATGAGCAGGACGAGCATGATGTCCGCCATAGGGATGACGTTGGGGGACGCCATTTGCGGGCCGGCTTGTGGTTTGTACGGCATGACCGCTTACTTTCTCGCGCCGCGCCGCAGGATGAAGTAGTTGATCAGCTCCATCGAAGAGTTGTCCATCTCAACGTCGAAGGCCTCCACTTTATTGGTGAAGTAATTGTAAGCCCACACGGCGGGAACGGCGACAAGAAGACCGAAAGCCGTGGTGACCAGGGCTTCGGCAATGCCGCCGGCGACCGCCGAAAGACCGGTAGCCTTTTGGCTCTCAATGCCCTTAAACGCGTTCAAGATGCCGACCACGGTGCCAAACAAGCCCACGAACGGCGCGGTGGAGCCGATGGTCGCGAGAGCGGAAAGACCGCGCTTCATTTCGGCATGGACGATGGCGACGGAACGCTCCAGACCGCGCTTGGCGGCATCAATCACGTCGGAGTCCGAGACCTGCTGCGAGGCCGACTGGAATTCCGAGAGGCCGGTGGCCACCACCTTGGCGATGTGGCTCTTCTTGTTGCGTTCGGCAATGGCGATAGCTTCGTCGAGCTTGCCGTCCTTCAGCGCGCCTGCGACTTGCTGCACAAAGATACGCGACTGCTTGCGAGCTGCACTGTACATCAGAGCGCGGTCGATCATGACCCCGAAAGAATACACAGAAAGAAGAAACAGGATAACGACCACGATCAGTGCCAGCGTCCCCATATTGTGGAACAGACCGCGGATGTCCCATTGTGCGCCGCCCTGCAGCAGCAGGGCGGAGAAGAGATTCAAAGTGGCTACCATTTTGTTCGCTCCTTAAGTTTCAGGCGACCGTCGAGCCGTGGCTCGAGAGTCCGCGAGAGTGTTTGGACCAATTTACTGCGCGGGCTCGCGCGCGTGCCCCACGACCAGCGCGCCAGACCGTACTACTGGTTAAGAGAAAAGATCACGTCGATCGTGGTGTCAACCTCGACCGGCTCGCCATTGAGGAGAGTCGGCTGATAGCGCCACTGCCGAACGGCGTCCAGGGCCGCCTGCTGCAAAAGCGGGTGACCGGAAATCACTTCCAATTGCTGAATCGTGCCATCCTTGCTGATGATGGCGTGCAAACGAACCGTGCCCGAAATGCGAGTCTGGCGGGCCAGCGGCGGATAAATAGGCTGAACGCGATTGACGATGCGCGCCGCCTGCACGTTGCCCCCGACGCGGATAGGGCCGGTTGGCTTGGGCTTGGGAGGCGGCGGCGCCGTGCCGATGCCACCGATTACGCCGCCAAGCACGCCGCCCATCGAACCGCCGGCGACGCCGCCCGGAACTCCACCAACGGCGCCCACGGAACCCATGTCCGGTTCCGGATCTTCCTTAATGATTTTGACTTCCTTCGGAATGACTTTCGGCGCCATCAGTTTGCCGGCGTCCATCAAGTGGACTTGCGGCTTCACGTGAACCACCTGAACAGCCGCGGGGGGCGGCGGAGGCGGAGGCGGAGGCGGGGGCGCAGTCAGCATGGTAGCCATCATAGTCTTCGGCAGCGCTTCGGTGTAAATCAGGGGAATCAAAATCAAAACCCCCAAAAATGCAATCTGAAACGCCGACGAAACCAACACGGTCCACCACTTGTTGGTCTTTGTGGGATGCGGACTCGATACGACCATCTCGTCAAACATAAGGTGCTTACCTCCTACCGGCGGGAGCGAGACGCTCGGTGACGTTTTCACTTCCACGGTTTTTGTTGCCGGCTGCGGGTCCGGTGCCTGCCGGCGCGCCATGGCCGCGCCAGTGATTCCAGGCGACGACAATGGGCGCAGCAATACCAAAGCTGGAGTATGTTCCTACCACAATCCCTACCACCAGGGCAAAGGAGAAAGCACGAAGCACCTGGCCGCCCATCAGGAATAAGACGAGCACGGTAAGGAAAGTCAGACCACTAGTCAAGATCGTTCGCGAAAGAGTTTGATTGATCGATTTGTTCACCACGCTCGCGAACGGCTCTCTGCGAAGCAAACGGTTGTTCTCTCGAATGCGATCGAAGATGACGATGGTGTCATTCATGGAATAGCCGACCAGGGTGAGGAGCGCCGCGATCACCGTGAGGGAAATCTCATAACCCGTCAACGAAAAGAACCCCAGAGTGATCAGCACATCGTGAAACACCGCCAGAACAGCGGCAGCCCCGTAAACCCATTCGAATCGGAAGGCAATATATACCAGCATGCCGCCCAGCGCATAGAGGGTAACGTAGACGGCCTGCCTGCGAAGTTCAGCGCCCACCTTGGGGCCGACGATTTGGTCACCTCGAATGGTGAACGGACCCAGTACAAAGCGCGCCTTGACGACAGTAAGAACAGCAGTGGTGACGCCGGGCACTTTCGAGAGGTCATCGAAGTTGGTGAGGACACCTTTTGCGTCCGAGTCACGGTAGTCGAGAATGCTCTTGGCAAGCTGCTGATAGCGGTCGCCCGCATTGACCCTCAAGAACAAAGGGTCCGTTTCGGTGAGCACAGCGGCGAGCGAAGCGGGCGTAGCAAGGTTGAAATCGGGCTTGCTGGAGGCTACGCCATAAGTGGCATTCAAAGCGTCGAGAACTTTGCTCCTGCTGGATTGCATCATTTCTGCATCCTGGCCCTTGCCTTCGACGAAGATAAGGATTTCGTTGTTGGTAGGGTTCGCGATGTCCCGGATGCTTTGGATTTCCGTGTTACCAAGCCCCTGGGCAGCCAGACTGCTGCGGATCTTGTCGATGCTCGGGGGTTGCGCGAAACGAACGTCCACGTTAGTACCACCACTAAAATCGATTCCGTACTTAATGCCGCGTCCGAAGAAAATCGAAATCCATCCGGCGAGAAGAAGAATACCGCTCAAGGCGTAGAAATACTTGGCCTTGCCCATCCAATCGAGATTGGGCTGCTTGAAGAGCTCGATCATGCCTTCTCTACTACCCTCTCTTAGACACCGCCAACCGCACAATGTTCCCGGCCTGGTTTCTACCTTAAAGACCGCCCAGGATAGAAGGCCGCGGAAGGGGAACCTACCGCCCGCTGCTTTGCAGACCGTAGGCCGCGCGCATTGGAAGTTCTAGTACTCATCTAAATGCTCAGTTCCGCCTGACGGTCCATCTTGGTCAGGTGGTACTGGAAGATCGCCTTGGACACGTACACCGCGGTAAAGATATTGGCAACCAGACCGACAACCAAAGTGATGGCGAAACCACGGATCGGTCCTGTGCCGAAGAAACCCAAAAAGGCGGCGGAAACCACCGTGGTCACGTGCGTGTCGATGATGGTCCGAAAAGCATTGTCGAAGCCCGCGTCGACCGCCGCGGCAGAGGATTTGCCGTTGCGAATTTCTTCGCGGATGCGCTCGAAGACCAGAACGTTAGAGTCCACGCCCATGCCGATAGTAAGGATGACCCCGGCAATGCCGGGAAGGGTCAGCACCGCACCGGACATGGCGAGGAAAGCAAGCAGAATAACGAGGTTGAGGATCAAGGCAAGCACCGCGTTGCCGCCGGACAAGCGGTAGTAGACCAGCATGCAAAACATCACCACGAGGAGGCTGAGCACAGAGGCCTGCACGCCGTGACGGATCGAATCGGCGCCAAGAGAGGGTCCAACGGTGCTCTCTTGGAGATACTTAATCGACGCGGGAAGGGCGCCAGCACGAAGAACCAGCGCCAGGTCGTGGGCGCTCTGCTGGCTGAAATTCCCTTCAATCATCCCGGAGTCGTCGATGCGTCCGTTGATGACGGGATCCGACTTAACGCAGTGGTCCAGGACAACGGCCATGTTGCGACCGATGTTTGCCTGAGTAAAAGGCCCGAAACGCCGCGCCGCTTCCGGAGAGAGCGTAAAGTTCACTTGCCATGTTCCGGGATTCGCGGTGTTCCGACTCTCCGTGGCGCTGCGCAGGTCGCGGCCGGTAATAATGGGCGCACGATTCAGCACGTAATAGGTCTCTCCCGCGTTTGCACCAGCGACGCGATTGTCGGCGCAAGCCAGCACGAGTTCGTCACCCGCTGGAAGCACCGTGTGCTGCGCCATGTAAGCGGCGACGGAGGGGTAGGTCTGCGGGTCGTTGACCAGCCGGAATTCCAACTGGCCGCCGGCCTGGATAACAGCTCTGGCTTCCGCCAAATCACTTACACCCGGCAGTTGCACGAGGATTTGGTTGGTGGTGCTCCCACCGCGCGGACGAACCGTGGGTTCCGTAAGTCCCAGGGCATTGATGCGCTGCTCAATGGTTTCTGTGGCTTGGGTGTCGGTCTGTTCCTGGATGGCCGCGACCGCGCCGGGGCGGAGGGTCAAGGTGTAGCTGTTGGTCTCTCCCGCAGCCGGAGCAATGTCCCAAACATTGTTGTATTGCGTGCTCACAATATCGCTCAAGACCGAATACTGCGAGGGATCAATATTGCGGACGAGAATATGGGTATCGTCAACGCGGCGGATTTCGTCGTAATGAACATTCTTCTCGCGAAGGGTGGTGCTGAGGCGATCGACGGTGGTGTCGGTCTCCTGCGCGACTGCTTCCTGGACCTGCACCTCAAGGATCAACTGGCTACCGCCCTGGAGGTCGAGGCCGAGCTTGATTTGATTCTTGAAGTTGTCCTTCACCTGCGCAAAAGACGTGGGGAAGGTCGGGTAACCGAACAGGAAATACAGACAGAAAACGATGACTGCTAAAATGAACAACCCTTTCCATCTGAGATTAGGATTCATGGCTTGAAGATAGGACGCGTTTTTGAGTTAGGAGCTGGCCTATTTTGCATCTTGCGATGTCTCCACCTGGGCAATCGCCGCGCGTGCGATGCGAATTTTCACTTGTGGCTCCGAAGAGATTTTCATAATGACCGACTCCCCATCGATGCCGCTGATGGTGCCGTAGATGCCGCTTCCCGTGATTACTTTGTCTCCGGTCTTCAAGGCGGAGAGCATCGCCTGGGTCTTCTTGCGCTGGCGCTGCTGTGGCAAGATCACCATCAAATACATAATGCCAAACATGAGCGCCAGGGGAACTAGGAACGTAGTGAAGCCGCCGCTCGCTGCCTGAAGAACCGCTGCTGTCATGATTTGCATTTCTTCTAAGCTATCAGTTTTGGGGTCGGAGTTAAAACCCTACCCCGGTTATAAGCCGTGGCGCCATTCCGGCGATCTTCCGGGCCAGATAACAATCGAACCCCGCAGGCAAATGGCCCGCTTCCCTACTCGACCGCTTATCCACTTCCCTCTTTGTGAGCACCGTTGCGGGCAACCCGAGCGAGCCTAGATTGACGTGATGGCCCGCCCTTGCCAAAACCTCCAGCCTGAGAGCTGGTTCTCAAGCTGGGTCCACCGCATAACGCGCGTGCATCTCAGATGAGAATTTCGCTAGGTTCCCAAACTTAATAGCCTCTCGGATTCGGCGCATGATGTCAAGGTAAAAGTGGACATTGTGGTGGGTGGCCAGGATGGCGGCGGTCATTTCCCGGGCCGCGAAAAGATGGCGGAGATACGCGCGCGAATAGCGGCGGCAGACGCCGCAGGGGCAATTCGAATCGATGGGGCGCTGGTCTTCGGCGTAGCGCAGGTTCTTGATGAGCACGCGGCCTTCGCTCGTGTACAGGCAGCCATGACGCGCAGCACGCGTGGGAAGAACGCAATCCATCATGTCGATGCCGAGGCCCACGTAGTCCCCGATTTGTTCCGGTCGGCCGACACCCATGAGGTAGCGCGGGAGGCCGTTCGGAAGCAGCGCGGTAACTTCGGCGGTAATGGCGCATGTGACTTCGTGCGGCTCGCCGACGGCGAGTCCCCCCACCGCATAACCCGGAAAATCGAGATCGAGAAGCTGGCGGGCGCTTTTGCGGCGCAAGTCCGGGAACGTAGCACCTTGCACGATGCCAAACTGCCATTGTGCCGGAGGTGCGCCCTCGCGACGGGCCGATTCTTGAAAATATTCGCGCGCGCGGCGAGCCCAGGCGGTGGTGCGCGCGAGGGCGGCTTCGGCGACTTCGCGGGGCGCGGGCGTTTCGATGCATTCGTCGAGAACCATGGCGATGTCAGAGCCCAGCGCGAGCTGGATTTCCGAGGCTTTCTCGGGCGTGAGCAGATGCTCGGAGCCGTCAAGATGCGAGCGGAAGCGTACGCCTTCGTCGGTGACTTTGCGAAGTTCCGAAAGGCTGAAAACCTGATAGCCGCCGGAATCGGTGAGAATGGCACGGGGCCAGGACATGAATTGATGCAGTCCGCGGAGGCGGCGAATCAGTTCATGGCCGGGACGCAGATAAAGATGATAGGTGTTGGCAAGAACGATTTCCGCGCCGAGCCCTTCGAGGGCTTCCTGCGTGAGCGCTTTGACCGAGGCTTGCGTGCCGACGGGCAGAAAAAACGGAGTTTGCACCTCGCCGTGGGGCGTGCTGAGACGCCCGCGGCGCGCGCCAGTGGGGTCGGTTTTCAGGACCTCAAAGGAAAAACTCACCCGCCCAGTGTATCAGGAGAAGATCAGGGCCCAACCCACGCGACAAAGGACGTACACGCCCCAGACCGAGAAGGCCACGGCGAAAGGCTTCGCGCCCCTCAGCTTTTTGGGATTCACGGCGGCAAAACCGATGGCCAGGAGAATGAGCGTCCAGAAAACGAAAATATCCATCGATTTGCACAGCGCGACGAGCCATTTTGCCGAATCCTCAGGAAGGAGCGCGGCTACGTTGGCGGCGACGGGATTATCGAGATCCGCCGTACCGTACGGCTTCAGGTAAAGGATAAGGACAAACAGAGGGCTGCTCACGAGTCCGGTGAGAAAAGCATGTGCGGTGATGCCGAAAGCGGTGCTGAAATTCGTAGTGATCCCACCGAGCAAACTGTAGGCGCCCCACATGATCAGAGCCACAAGCAACACCGCGATCACCGGGCCCAAGGTGCCGAACACATAGGTCGAAACAGGAGCGAACTTGGCCCCGGCGTCGACTCGTTGCTGCTTTTGTTCGGGAGAAAGCTGAGCGGCTTGGGGGCTCTTGTCGATCTGCTGGCTCATAAAATCGCGCCAGTTGATGCGCTGATTGATCGAGATACTGACCAGCACACCGAGGATTATCGAAATGCCTATGGGCAGTAGCCAACTGGGCTTCCGGACGATGTCTTCAAAGCTGGCCTTCGGCGAAAAAAAGACGCCTACGACCCGACCAAATGGGCTGATCGTCGCTGCCGGAGCTTCGGCCATAGGCGCGGGGGTTGTTGCCATCGCGGACTCCTTCCACCACTAGATTTCGGAATCGGCTTCTGGATAAAAATACGCACCTGAACAGGAGAAGATTTCAGCGCCGGGATTGTAGCCCAGATCGCGATCAGAGACCAGAGAGCGGCAAGACAGAGCGCGGCAAAACTCGGGTCGGTGCGATGAAGGGGAGAAAGCCGCGGGAGAGGTCCGGCGCCGGGAGGCTCGAGGACGGCAGAGAGGAGTTCGCGGGCGTAGGGGTCTTTCCCTTTGGCGAACGATTTCTTCAGCGGGCCCGACTTCGATGAATTGGCGGGCGCCGGTGACGGCAATGCCCGCGCTAGCGATGGGAAAGTGGAATAACAAACTTGAGTGCCGTGTGGGTGGGGGAGAAGCCGACGACTTTTACGTCCTTGAGCCCGGACTTGCGGCCCGCGGAAAGGACATCGTTTTCCGTGATGTGCTTTTGGCCCTTGGGATAGACGATCCAGAGGGCGGCAGCATCCGAAAGGGCTTTTGTGATTTTGGACAGATTGGAGAAGTCGTTTTTTCGATTGGCAGCGAAGAAAACGTGGTCCGCGTCTCTGGCGGCCTGGCCTTTGGTGACCGATTTGGTGAGAGCCAAAATTTCATGGAGAAATTTCGCATCAAATTTGCCGATCACGGCAACCTTGGCGCCGGATTTGACGCCGAGTTTTTCGATGCGGGACTTCGGGTGCAGAATTTTTTCGAGCCATTTTTCAGCGGTCGCTCCCAATTGAAAAATGGCCGGGCCTTGGGCAGTCTCGAGGCAGAGTTCGCCATCCACAGCCTTCGCCGACTTGACGGTGGAAAAAGGAACTTTGAGGCGAAAGTCGCCGCGGAACACAATTTCGCTGGTTTCGAGCAGGGCTTTTCCCTCGGACTCCCGCTCGCCGAAGCGCAGTTTGCATGAGGCTTCGCTGCCCATGGCTCAGTTCCCTGCCTGCGGTTGTTCAGCAAACTTTCTTTCGAGCGATTTCAGGTAAGCGTCTATGGCGCCGGAATGGCCAAACACGTATCGCGACAAGAAGCGAAAAACAGGATTGTAAACTTCGCCGTCTTCGCGGATTCGCAGTCTGCTGCCGGCGGCGACCGGGGTGATTTCATAGGTCCAGGTACCCCCGAACGGCAGCCTGGGGTCGGCAATGCGGACAATCAATTTGAAGGGAGGCTGTGAAACCACGGTTTCAAACGGAATCGTTCCTGAGGCGGAAGTCTCAACCCAGGAAGGCAAGCCATTTTTGTCGGGAAGATGTTTGACGGTTTTCAAGCCTTGGCGCCACGCCGGCATGGCCTGGATGTCGGTGATGGTCTTCCAGATTACTTCGGGCGGCTCGGCGAACTGGGCTTCGCGGCTGACACTATGGGCTTTGGGCAGCAGCCATCCGATCAGCGTGATGAGCATCAAGGCTCCCGCAAGAGCGACGAAAACCCACAGAATCCATTTCATGACCGACCTCGCAAAACGCACACGCCTCAGTCCGGCTGCACCGGAAGCCGCCCGCGACCTTCCGTTTTTTGCTTGCTGTGGGCTTCCATCTGTTCCCGTCCCGCGCGCGCCAGAAGCGCCAGGCCGCGGATCCCGGCTTCCTGCTCCTCGGGTGTGAGGCGTCGAAGCAGAGCCCGCACACGGTCAGGATCAAGAACGGATTTCGCTTCCCTCACGCGAACGCCAGCCGCCGTGAGGAGCAATCGGAGCCGCCGGGCGTCTTCGCTGGCCCGCAGTCGCGACACGTACCCGCGGCGGACCAATCGCTCGACGTGCAAAGACATCGTTGACGGGGTTACGCCCATATGCCTTGCGAGATCCAGCAGAGTGAGCGGCTCGCGCTCGTCCAAATGATCGAGAATGCTGGCCTGGTGGGCGCTCAGGAGCCGCTGTGTCCGGGGATCACGAACATGCCGCGTGTGACAGGCAAAGTAAATGCGGGGATAGAGCTCCATCACCTGTCTGGCGGCATCACGCGTCATGCTCAGGCAAACAAGCTAGGGTAAATACTTTGATTTGTCAAATCAAATTATTGTCACAAGCGAAGTCTTGACCAAAGTGACCGGTGGGACCCCTCCGCCCGTTGCTCTGGAAACCGGCCGGATGCGCTTCGCGGCTTTGTTCGCAAAGCCGCTAAAATGGTGTTTTTACGTTTGGGCGATGGCCACGTCAACCGCACCTCGAGTCGACTGGAACCTGATCTGGGCGCAGCGCGGGTTCCGTTATTTTTTTGTGGCCATGTTTGTGTCGCTCTTTGGCAGCGGCATGAATTTTGCCGGCGTGAGCTGGTATATCCTCTCGGCCACGCACTCGACGGTAAAAGTCAGCTGGCAGGTCATGGTGATGACCCTGCCGGGCCTGTTCGTGCCTTTCCTGGGCGGCGTGCTTATTGACCGCATCGACCGGCGCTATCTCGGCGTCATGCTGGACCTGGTGCGCGGGTTTTTCGTGCTGCTAACCGCTTACATCGCGTGGCGCGGCCAACTGCAACTGTGGCACCTCTACGGCATGACGCTGATTACCGGGACGGGTTCGGCAATGTATTGGGCCACCGTGAATGCGCTGGTGCAGGAAGTGATTCCTCCCAGCCAGTTCACCGGCGCAAATGCGGCCGTGCTCGTTGGTGTGCAGAGCGGGATGCTTATTGCCGGTGCATTCGTGGGATTCCTCTACAATACCGCAGGGATTGCGGGCATCCTGGCCATCGATGGGGCGACCTATTTTGTTTCGGCTTATTGCCTGTATAGCCTGCGGGGCGGATACGTGTCGCCGCGCGACCGCCAAAAATATCCGCGGGAGTTCAATGAGGCGACCGAGGCGACGGCCGAAGCGCTGGAGAGCGGCGAGATTCCTGAGATCGCCGAGGCCGGCCTTTCGCTGGCGGTGTATGCCGACATGCGCGAAGGGTTCGGGTATTTGCGGCGGCAGCCGCTGGTGCGAGCGCTGGGTATCACGCACTCCATTATGATGGCGGGCGTGGTGAGCGCCAACGTCGTGCTGGTGGCCCTGGCGAACGACGTTTTGCACGCAGGGGCGCGCGGATTGGGCTTTTTGGAAGCCGGCTGGGCCACCGGCGCGATTTGTGGGGGTTTGATCGCGAGCCAGCTTCCCAGTGCCAAGCGCATGCCGCTATACGTTGCGGCCTGCGCCGTCTTGGCAGCGGGGCATATGGCGACTCCGTTCGTAGCCTTTCTTGTGGGTGCCGTGATGATGCAGATGGTTTTCGGATTCTGCCGCGCACTGGGCGGGGTGGTCGCGCAGTCCTCGCTGATGTCCATTGTCCCGAAGCACTTCATGGGCCGAACGCAATCGGCGATGGCCATCCTGACTACCGGAGTGCAGCTGGCGATGAGTTTCGCGCTCGGGTGGGTGGCGCAGGGAGCGGGGCTCGTTGCGGGGTACGCGTTGCTGGCCCTGCTCTACGCCGGCTCGACGGTTTCGGCGCTTCGCGCGCGGCAACTGCTGCGATAACCACCGGCGTGTCCTAAACTTCCGCCGACGCTATTCCGGACTAGGAAACGGGCACATTCTTGTGGCCGAGCATTTCAACGGCGGCTTGATAGAGCTGGGCGCGCAACTGATAGCGCTCGTTGGCCCTGGTGATGTAGCGCACGGCCACTTCCACACCGCCGACAACCGGCTTGATGCTGATCGCGGGATCCACCGAGAAGGAGCTCATCTCGCGCGAGCGTGTGGCGCGGCGCCATTCCTGTTCGGCTTGTTTGGCCCCCTCTTTGGTGGCCTCGGAAACTTTCTTTTGAATCTCCTCGACCACCGGATAGGGATCTCGCCCGGCAGGGAGAACCAACTGCAATTCATCCCAAAGCCACTGGCCGGACGTGGAGAAATTGAAGTAGTGACCTTCGATGGCAAAACTGTTGGTGAACGTGACGCGCCTGCCCGTGGGATGCCCGGAATCGGTCCAGTTGCCGGTTTCGAGCAAAACGGTGTGGAACGGTCCGATCTCGACAACCTCGCCCGTGACGCCATTGATTTCCACCCAGTCGCCCAGGCGAATGCCGTTCTTGCCCATCAACACAAACCAACCCATGAAGCCAACGATGAAATCCTTGAGTGCGACCGTCAGTCCGGCGCCAGCCAGGCCGAGGAACGTTCCGAGCTGCCCCGGCGGACCGATGATTACCAGCAAAATCAAGAGGAATGCCACCAAACGCACGGTTACATGAGCTACGGTGTGCAGGCTCTGCGTCTGGCGGCGGTCCATGTTGAGCCGGCTGACGACCTGATCCATTAACGTGGCAAAGTAGACGCCAAACAGCGCGATCGCGAGGATGATCGTGACGCCAATCAATATGCCATGAAGGACCGCGCGTTGGCTGGCGGCAACCACGGCGATCCATTTCGCATAGTTGTCGGCGAGTTGCTTCTGATAGTCGATTCTCTGGTCCAGGGTAGAAAGGGTCTTCTTGAGCGAGGCCCGTTGCCTGGCGGCCTTCACCAGGTCCGCCGATTTGGGTTGTCCCGGGTTTGCCGGCGCGGTGGTGTTCGTCGTTTGAGGGCCGGCCTCCGGAGGCGCCACGGAGGAGGCCGCCACGTTCCCCGGCTCGGCTGCGGACTGCGCTTCCAAGGCGTTGTGGCTTGCCGAAAGAGCCGCCGCCGCGGATTCCGCTTGTTGTTTTGCCTGCCACAGCAGCAGTTGCTTTTGATGCAGAGCCCACCACTCGGAGAAGCGGTGAACGAGGCCGCTTTGCTCGGCGGCCGCACTTGCAGTGGCTTTCAAGCTATCCTTCAGAGCATCTATTTTGTTGGAAGACTCCTCGTGCTCCCGAGTCAGTGCGGCGACGCGGCTGCTTGCGTCGCCTCCGGCGCGCGCCAAATCTTCCTTGGCATCGTCAACTTCATCCTGGTGGTCCTGCTGTGTGGCTTGCGCGAGGACCAGTTGATTCTGCAGATCGTCCTTTCTGGCCCCGCTGGCCTTAGCCTTCTCGGCGGTTAGCCGCTCCACCAGTTCGTCGTCCGCCGCCAAGACATCCTCGGCTTGTTTCAGGCGTGCCTGGATCTGTTTGGCCTCGGCGCTTAGGGGGACGGGGTGCTCCTCGAGCTCGCGCTTGGCGGCGGCGTACGCCACATCCATGTAGTGATCTGCGGTCACTAGGGCCGCCTGTGCGAACGGCGTTTCATCCTCGCTGAGCGGCATCTTCGTCAATGTTAGCGCCGTGAGAATGGGGGTTTGGTCGACAGTGGGGGTAGCGGCCGTTCCCGAGGGGTTGCGGGTGGTCTGGCCGGTTTGGATCAGTAGGTAGACGGTCACCGCCAAAAGCAACACGAGCGCGATCGCCAAGATTTTCTGCATCGGTCTCACGATTAGAGCCTCGCTTCCCATTCTAATGAGGTAAGTGGCTATGTACAACGAAGCGCGAGGAGATTCATCGTTTCGTCAAGCGGTTCGCGGTTTCCTGGTTCCGCGGCGACGGTAATGCAGTAGGCTTGGGATTGGGGGTTTTCTTGGATTCCCGACTGCCCAAGTTGCTATTCGTGTTTCTGGCGTTGTACGCGGTAGTCCATTTTTCGTCGGTTTATTCCCAGCTGCCCGGTGTGCTTGCTTCGCATTTCAACGGCCGCGGGGCGCCAACTGGTTGGCAGACCAAGCAGGCTTTCTTTGGAGTTTTTGTCGCCGTAAGCGTCCTTGCCGCGCTGATTGGATTCGGCATGCCAATGATTATTGCCGCCATGCCGGCGCAACTGGTAAACCTGCCCAACAAGCGCTATTGGCTTGCGCCCGAGCGTCGCGCGGAAACTACGGAGTTCTTGAACAACTATTTCGCGTGGCTTGCTTGCGCAATCTACCTGATCCTGGTTTTGGCGTTCGATTACGCTATTCAGAGCAACCTGCATCCGGAAAACCCGCCGGATCCGGCTCGCATGTGGTATGTTCTCGCGGGTTTCGTCGCTCTCACGCTGTTGGGGACGATTCGCATGCTCGCAAAATTCATCCGTCCGCCCGAGGAGCGCTAATCGCGAATCACAGCGCCCGCGATTTTTCCCGAACGTTCCGACTTCCCAACTTCGACTTTTCGATCTTCGCAAGCTTCTAGAGGTAGTCGCGCGAAGGGCCTTCCAGGAAGGCGCGCAGCTTGCGTGAGCGAGAAGGATGGCGCAGCTTGCGCAGCGCCTTGGCCTCGATCTGGCGGATACGTTCACGGGTGACCGCGAACGACTGACCGACTTCTTCGAGCGTGTGTTCGCTGCCGTCATCCAGGCCGAAACGCATCTTGATGACTTTTTCTTCGCGTGGTGTCAGCGTCTTGAGCACCGAGGAAGTTTGCTCCTTCAGATTCAAATTGATGACGGCATCGGAAGGCGAAACCACTGCCTTATCTTCGATAAAGTCCCCGAGATGCGAATCTTCCTCTTCGCCGATGGGCGTTTCGAGGGAGATAGGCTCCTGCGCGATCTTCAGGATCTTGCGCACCTTGGATACGGGAATGTCCATGCGCTTGGCGATTTCTTCGCTGGTCGGCTCGCGTCCGAGTTCCTGCACGAGCTGGCGGCTGGTGCGTACAAGCTTGTTGATGGTCTCGATCATGTGCACCGGGATGCGGATGGTGCGGGCCTGATCAGCGATGGCGCGGGTGATCGCCTGGCGAATCCACCAGGTTGCATAGGTCGAGAACTTGTAGCCGCGGCGCCACTCGAACTTATCCACGGCCTTCATCAAGCCGATGTTGCCTTCTTGAATCAGGTCGAGGAACTGCAGGCCGCGGTTCGTGTATTTCTTGGCGATGGAAACGACCAAGCGGAGGTTGGCTTCGATCAATTCCTTTTTGGCCTGTTCGGCTTCCGCTTCCCCGCGGTGAATCAGCGTGAGCGTACGCTTCAATTCCGTGAGACCGACTTCGCTGGCTTCCTCAATGTCTTTCAGTTCGGTGCGGCGTGTGCGTAGCTCCTTACGGGCTTCCGCGGCGACTTCACCTTTGGCCACATCCGCGCGGCGCTCCAAGCGGCCGGCCTCGCGCTCGAGCGACTGGAGGCGCTCGACGGTGCCGCGCATCTTGTCGACCAGGCGCTTCTTCTCAAAGGGATTGAAGTCGATGTCGCGGATGGCCAGCGAAATTTCGACACGCGTGCGCGCCACGGCCCACTTTGCTCGGATGTACGGGCGCTTCTTGGATTTCGGAGTCTTTTCGAGCTTCGTGGCGTGCTTCAGGGCCGTTTCATAGAGCTTGGCAATCTTGTCAATCGATTTCAGCGTCTGCTTGGTTTTGTTGGCGATTTTTTCTTCGGTGAGCTCTTCATCGTCGAACTGAACGATTTCTTTGATCGAACGCACCCCTTTGCGCAGATCGTCGCCCACGGCAATCAATTCCTTGATGACGATCGGGGAGCGCGTGATAGAGCGCATGACCACGAGCTGGCCGCGCTCAATGCGCTTCGCGATGGTGACTTCGCCTTCGCGCGTCAACAGCGGAACGGTGCCCATCTCGCGCAGATACATGCGCACGGGATCGTTGGTTTTCTCGAGCGAACCGGGGGTAAGGTCCAGATCCGTTTCCCCTTCGTGCCCGTCTTCCTTGGCTTCGCGGTCGCCGCCCTCGACAGACACTTCCACAGCACGCGCGGCCTTGGCGGAGGCCTGATCCTCATAAATCTCAATGCCATTGCGCTCGAACGTAGTGAGCAGATCGTCGATTTCTTCCGAGGAGTGCACTTCCGCTGGGAGCGAATCGTTCACTTCGTCGTACAGCAGGTAGCCGCGTTCTTTGCCGATGGCAATGAGCTGGCGTACCGCATCGTATTTTTCTTCAAGGCCTACTGCTGCCACAAATTCCTCCCGCAATCAAACCGCGAGCGCGAGCCCTAGCCGCAGCGCGCCGACGCCGACGCCTCGTAGCAGAGGGACAGACGGGCTGGCGCAATGGCGCAAACCACGGGGAAATCCCCGCAAGATCGCTCGCTTTTTTGCTTGAATCCTTCTGTGTCGTGACGCCCATTCGCCGCCAGCCCCGTGCGTTGCCCGCATTCCGCACTTTCGGGGGCGCGGCCGCTGCCGCTAAGTACATAGATATAGATGCATTTAACGGCCGAACCGTTACTCGGCAAACCTTATTACGTTACAGGGTCAACTGCCCTCGAGTCAATGTCATAATTCGTGGAAATTTGTGGAAGAATACCGGGCCGGCAGTGCCTGCTTAGGCCTCCGGATTACCGGACAAAAGCCTACCTAGCGGCGGCCAGGCGGCGCATCAGCTCCTGCTTGCGCGTAAGCAGGTCACGCAACCCCGGGCCGGCCGGATTGGCCTCGATGCTGCGCTGCACTTCGGCCAGTTCCTTTTCCGCCTGGCGATGCTGTAAGGTTTCGACACAGCTCAGCGCCTCTTCCCACGTCGGTTCGCTGGCCTGTTCGAACAGAATTTCAAAAAGCAGCCGACGGTCGCGCTCTTCGAGCGCTGCCGCCACCTCGGTGGCTTCCACGGGTTGCCCGGAGAGACTGACGATCAGGAGGGCGGCGAAGATCTTTTCCGTCTCTAGCCCTTGGTAAAGCCGGGCGCTTTCGAGGCGCTCGGCAAGTTCCCGGCGGAATCCTTCCGCTTCGACGAGCATGCGAATTAGGCGTCGCTCGACCGGCTTGGCCGTTCGGCCCACGAGCTCCGGCTGGAGTTTCAACTCGCTGCGGCGCTCCGAAGCAGCTTTGCTCAAGGCGGCACGCAAGACCGGCTCCTCAAGGCGAAGCTGCTGCGCGATGCGCGTGGCCCATTCGGAACGCAAAATACGATTAGGGATTTTCTGGACGTAGGGCAGGAGGAAATTTACGGCGCGGCTCTTGGCTTCGCCGGTGCTCAAGTCCATTTGGCGCGCCCTCGAGATAAGATAGTCCACGTAGGAAGGCGCTTCCTTCAGTCGTTTCTGGTATTCTTCCGCACCTTTTTCCCGAATGTAGAGATCGGGGTCGGCTTTCTTATCGCCCACACTCGGAAGGGCGAGAACGCGAACTTCGAAATCCTGCTCTAGCAGGAGCGACAGCGAGCGCTCGGTGGCTGACTGACCAGCAGCGTCGGGGTCGTAGTTCACCACGACGCGCTTGGTGAAGCGGCCGAGCAGCTTGATTTGTTGCTCGGCGAGGCTCGTTCCGCAAGTTGCCACCACGTTGCTGATGCCGGCGCGCGCCACGGCAATTGCGTCCATGTAGCCTTCGACCAGAATCGCGAAGTCCTGCCGGCGAATACCCTCTTTTGCGCGGTCCAGGTGATAGAGGACATGGCTTTTTGAATAGATCGGCGATTCCGGAGAATTCAAGTACTTGGGCTGGTCGTCACCGAGGCCGCGGCACCCGAAGGCCACGATCTTGCCCGACTCATTCGCAATGGGAAAGGTGATGCGGCGGCGGAAACGGTCGAAGAGTTTTCCGCCCTGGTCGCGCGAAATGAGGCCCGATTCCACCAGCAGCTTTTCGGGATATTTCCCTTTCAGGTGCCGAAGAAGCGCGTCGCCGCCGCTGGGCGAATAACCGATGCCAAAGCGCGAGATGGCATCTTTATCCAAGCCGCGGTCTTCGAGATAGGCGCGCGCCGCCTTGCCCTCGAGCGTGCCTTCCAACTGTTTGACGAAGAAGGCCTCGGCCTCGCGGTGCGCTTCCAGCAGCGCGGCGCGCTCGAGACTTTCTTTGCGCCCTTCCGCCGAGCGCTCTCTGGGGCGCGGAATGGAAATCCCGCATTTCTCCGCGACGAGTTTCACGGCCTCCGGAAACTCGCATTTCTCCATGTCCATCACGAAGTTGTAGACGTCGCCGCCTTTGCCGCAGCCGAAACAGTAGAAGATCTGTTTGATCGGAGAAACCGTGAACGAGGGGGTTTTTTCCTGATGAAACGGGCAGAGGCCGCTGAAGTCTTTGCCCGTCTTCTTCAGTCGTACATATTCGCCGACGACCCGAACAATGTCGGCTTGTTGCTTTACTCGCTCGGCAACCGATCCTGCTTCTGCCATGTTTCGAGACTCACCGCTTCACGTAGTCGTTTTTATAGACTACGCCGCCTTTCATCACGAACCTCACGTGTTCGAGGGTCGTGACGTCTTTTGTGGGATCGCCGTCGACGGCGATCAAGTCGGCAAATTTGCCGGGCTCCAGCGTTCCGGCCTGCTTGGTCCAACCAAGCAGATCCGCGGCGTTGAGCGTGGCGGTCTGAATCGCCGCCAGAGGCGTCATTCCCAGCTTCACGTAGACGTGAAATTCACCGGCGTTCAAACCGTGCGGGTAAACCGCGGCATCCGTGCCAAAGGCCACTTTCACCCCCGCATCGAAGGCCTTTTTTACGTTTTGCTGCGCGGCGCCGGCGATCCAGCGCATTTTTTGCTTGGCAAACTCCGGAACATCGTTGCGTTCCATGTGCTGTTGCAGATATTCGGTGAGAAAAAGCGTTGGCACAAGGTAAGTTCCATTCTTCTTGAGCGTGGCGATGGCCGCATCGTCCATCAAGTGACCGTGTTCGACGGAGTCCACGCCCGCTTCGGACGCCCAACGTACACCTTCGGCACCGTGGGCGTGCGCGGCTACGCGGCGACCGAGGCGGTGGGCATCGGCAACGATCGCTTTCATTTCTTCGAGCGTGAATTGTGAGGCGTTCGGATCGTCGCCCTTGGAGAGCACGCCGCCGGTCGCGCAAATTTTGATGACGTCCGCGCCATATTTGATCACTTCGCGCACTTTGTGTTGGACGGCCTCGACACCATCGGCGACTCCGCCGCCTTGAAAATGAAACGCCGGAGGCAGCAGATTCTCGTCGCAGTGGCCGCCGGTAATGCCCAGCGCCGGACCCGACGCAACGATGCGCGGCCCGATCACATCGCCGTCATTAATCGCGTCGCGCAGCGCGATGTCCGCGTAGTCGTTCGCGCCGACGTTACGCACCGTGGTAAAGCCCGCTTCGAGGGTGCGCCGCGCGTTCCTCGCGCCATGCAACGCTTCGCGCGCGGTCGAAATCCCAAGCCCTGAATATCCCGCGGAGTTTAGATCCATGGTCAAGTGCGTGTGCATGTCAATCAAGCCGGGGAGCAGCGTGGCGTCCGGTAAATCGACGGTGGTATCGCCCGCAGCCGCCTTCACTTCTCCGGCAGGCGCAATCTCGAGAATCCTTTCACCTTCGGTAACGATGGCCTGATGGGAGCGTAATTCTCCGGTGCGCACATCCAGTACCCGGCCGGGACGAAGGATGGTCCGCTTTGCAGCCGGAGCCTGGGCGTGGGTTGGGTCGCTTACCGCCAGCAGCGCCACACACAACAAAGCGAACAACGCTCCCCACGTGCTGGTTCCCCGCCTGTTTCTGCCGGGGGCCGCTGCCGGTTTGGGGATTTTCATCGGGCCACCTCGTTGCGAATGGACGGAACGAATGCGTGGAGTATAGCAAAGCGAGCGGTTTTCATCTCTTCCGGCAAGCAAACTTACGGTTTTCCGATTCTCTAACTTCCATTTTTCAATTCACGTTTTTCCTTACTTCTGGAGATCAACAATCGTGATCGCTTTTCCTCCATGCTCTTCCGATTCGAAGCTGTGTTTCTCGACGAGGGGATGTCCATCCAAAAACGCGCCAATGCCTTTGCGAAGCGCTCCGGTACCGTGGCCGTGAATGATGCGCACACGCGGCTTGTGACCCAAGACCGCTTCATCCAAAAACTTGTCGAGGCGATCGGTTGCCTCTGCCACGGTCATTCCGATCACATTGATTTCGTCGGCGGCAAGAGACTCGCGGGATTGCGAGTGCACCGTGACGCCTGAAGTGGGCGGCACCGCCCCCGCGGCGGTTCTCGAGTCGGCTTTATCGCCCCGACTTTCTATGCCGGTAATTTCTTCCACCGCCACTTTCATGCGCAGCGGCCCGGCTTCGATTTCCGCGGACGAACCGTCCAACCGTCGAAAAACGACCGGCTTGCTGAATCCCCGCACGCGTATTTTCGCACCGGCCTCGAGACGGTCCGCGCTTACCGCCTCCAAGGAGGCCACACGCGTGCCAAGGTCCGCCTGCGATTCGGAGATCGTCTCGAGGAGTGCCGCATTTAGTTCTTCGCGTGCTGTGCTGCGAACGTCCTGCATTCTTCGCCGCGTACTCTTCTCAAGCTGTGCGCGAAGCTCACGTTCTTTCACCGCCTCAACTACGCGGGCGACGTTTTCATCGAAGCGCTTCTGCATTTCGCGAAATTGCGCTTCCAGTTCCTGGATACGTTTCTGCTGGCGCTCGACCCACTCCGTGCGCAAAACCTTCCTCTCTTTTTCGAGCCCTTGCCGCTCGGCGGTCATTTGCTGTTGCATGCGGTCGAGTTCGTCCCGGCTGCGATGCAAATAGGCGATGAGGTCCGCGGCTTCGCGCGACTCCGGCGTCAGCAATGTGCGCGCTCGCTCGATAACGTCTTTGGCAATTCCCAAGCGCTCGGCGATGGCAATCCCACTCGAGCCGCCGGGCACGCCGACCCTCAGACGGTAGGTGGGCCGCAGATTGACGTCGTCGAATTCCACGGCGGCGTTCACCACGCCAGGCGCGGTCGCGGCGTAGGTCTTCAGGCGGTCGTGGTGGGTGGTCGCCAGGACAAAGCAGCCTTTGGCGCGAAATTCATCGAGCAAAGCCACCGCCAGCGCCGCGCCTTCCTCGGGTGCAGTTCCCGTGCCCATTTCGTCCACCAGCACGAGCGATTGCCGAGTTGCGGCATCGAGCATGCTCTTCAAGTTCAGCATGTGCGCGGAAAAGGTGGAAAGGTCCGCGGCAATCGATTGTTCGTCGCCGATATCCACCAGCACGCGGTCGAAAATCGGCAAGACGGCGCGTTCGGCCGCAACCGGAATTCCCGCTTGCGCAGCCAGCCCGGCCATGCCAACGGTTTTCAGCGCAACCGTTTTGCCGCCGGTGTTCGGTCCGCTGATCACTAGGACGCGCTCCTCTCCGCTGAGAGAGAGCGACATTGGAACGATCATGCGGTCTTCTCTCTTGAGCTTGTCTTCCAGCACGGGGTGGCGGGCATCCTCGAGATGCAATTCATCGGCGCTCGAGAATTCCGGAACCGCCGCGTCAAAATCGCGCGCAAAGCGCGCCCGTGCAAAAACGCTGTCCAATTCGGCAATCGTCGCCGCGGCGCTTTGCAACGGCCCGCGATTCGCCTGCAGCCTCTCCGTAAGCTGGCGCAAAATGCTCGCGATCTCCGCGGCTTCGTCTTCCGCCAACTGGACGAGTTGGTTGTTCGCTTCGACGGTTTCGAACGGCTCCAGGAAGACCGTTTGTCCCGTCGCACTCGCTCCGTGTACCACGCCGTGCACGCTGCGCCGATTCTCCGCGCGCACTGGGATCACGAATCGTTCATTGCGCAACGTGACGTAGTCTTCCTCAGCCGCGGCATTCCGCGCACGCAAGATTTGTTTCAGGGTTTTCTGGATGGCTTCCCGCGTCTTGGCGATGCTCGCGCGAATTCGACCCAGGGCCATCGATGCATCATCGCTAAGCTCGCCGTTCGGCAACAGACACCGGCGAATGGACGCCGGTGTATCGCGGAAATCGCCAATCGAAGCCGCCCGCCGGGCAAGCAGGGGAAATTTTACCGCTTCCTCTCGAAATTGCTGGCGCAGCCAAGTCGCCGTTTCCAGCAAGGACGCCGCGTCGAGCAATGCACCCGGCTCGAGCACCGCGCCGGGGCCTTCCAAACGGTCGAGCCAACCTTGCGGGTCGGCCAACGCACCGAAGCCCAGTTCGTTCCCGACGCGCAGCCATTCCCCGGCTTCGCGAATCAGCGCAAACGCGGATTCCAGCGCAACACGATTCGTTCCTGGCTCAAGCGCGTCCACCGCTCGCCGTCCGGGCGCACAGGTCGTGCGCAGCCGCAGCAATTCCCGCAGCTTGTCAAACTCGAGTACTTCTTGCGCTGAGCGTGCCATTTTCTATTTGAGATGATTGTGGAGATGCTGCGCGGCTTCTCCGGGGGAGTCCGCAACGTATACAAGCCGCCCGTTTGCTTCTCCCCAGTGCGCGCGTTGGCCCAGTTCCACTTGTCTCACGCGATCGAGAATCGGAGCCCAGAAACCTCCAAGCACGGCAAATGGTTTCCTGCTCATCACCGACTTGTTCAACATTTCCCAAACAACGGCCAGCTCGACGAGGGTTCCCGTGCCCCCTTTGCAAGCCACAAAACCGTGCGCCATGCGGATCAATTCAAACAGTCTTTCTTCCCAGGTTTCTTTCCGGACTTCGACGTCGATCCACCGATTCAACTTTGCCGATTTGAAAAATTCTGCGGTGACGCCATAGGTTTTCCCCCCCGCTTCTTTCGCTCCACGGGAGACGGCTTCCATCACCCCGGCGTAGCCCCCGCTGCAAACGGCAAAACCGTGCTTCGCCAAAGCTCGCCCGAGCACGCGTGCTTCTTCATAATCCGCGCCGTCTTCCCGCGACCGCGAGCTGCCGAAGACCGTGACAATAATTTCCGATGGCATTGGCGTGTGGCGTCCTCAATGCGCACGCTTGTGTTCGCGGACAGGCTTTGGCGGCGTCACGTTGAACTCCTCGAGCATGGCCACGCACAACCCGGTCAGCGCGTCCGCAGCCTCGTGATTCTTCCCTCCCTCATTGTTGCTCAGGAAAGAAAAAATGAGCCGCCGACCGCTCAGCGTCTCGGCGAAACCGGAAAGCGTGCGCACGTGCTCGACCGAACCGGTTTTCGCGTGAATGTGCCCGGCTGCCGGAGTGCTTTTCATGCGCTCTTCGAGCGTACCGTCCAGGCCCGCGACGGGAAGCGAATCGTAATAGGTCGCGAACCAGGGCTGGCCCTGGGCAAAGGTCAGCAGAGCTACGACGGCCCGCGGCGTCACCAGATCATGGCGAGACAGACCGGAGGCGTCCGATTGAACCACATCATCCGGGTCGATTCCCGCCGACGCATAAAAGTCCTGGGGCACCTTCATCAAATCATCCGGGGTGGCCCACATTCCGGCCTGTCGCGCAACGGTTCGGAGCAGCATTTCCGTGTGCAGGTTTTGGCTGATCTTGTTAATCAGCTTGACGGCCTGGCTTAGAGGCACGGAAACATGTTCCGCCAAAACTGTTGGATCCTCCTGCGTCGTTGGCGCTTCGTGACGCACTCGCACAACTCCGTCAACCCGTACGCCACGGTCTTCAAGCAGGCGCTTCAACAGCGTCGCAGCATGTTGCGCGGGCTCTTCAATTGCGAGCACCAGCTTCCTTGGCGCGCCCCCGGCCGGCATCGAGCCTTTCACCACCACCAGGCTCGCTCCCGGCTCGCGTGTGAGGGTCAGATCGGATTTGACGCCCGGGGCAGAAGTGGTGACTTCGTTTTTGACAAAGAAGTCCGGCGTTGCCGGGCTTTCGGTTGCCTGAACCGCGCTGCCCGGCTGGTCGCCGGGAGCGAGTGTCAGCGTCACCGTGTTATCGTCGACCACGATGGAGGAAATCGCCGCGCCGTATTCCCAAACCATGTCGTCGATTTCCCACCCGCTCGGATAGCGCTCCCGGGGGAAATAACTGTCATCGCCAATCACGTCGCCGGAAATTTCCTTCACGCCTTTTCGAACCACCCCGTCCGCCAACTCGGCCAGCACTTTCTCCGGCAGTCCGTCAAACTCTTCTTTCTGCTGATAGGGAAATCTGCGGTTCGAAAGGTTTGGATCGCCGCGTCCCACGAGCACCAGGTTCCCCGTCAAGATTCCGTTCGATATGCTTCCACGCGTTTCGAGCGTGGTATGAAAGCGGTAGTCGGGGCCCAGCTTCGCCAGTGCCAGCGCCGTGGTGAAGAGCTTCATGTTCGAAGCCGGCAAGAAGTAACGGTCCGCATTTTGCTGATAAAGCGTCTCGCCGGTCTTGGCGTCGACAATCAGCAATCCCCACTCGCCCTTCCCGGCAGGGCCGCTTCCCAGCAGAGCCTCCGCCCGCGACGCAAATGTCGCGGCTTGCTTTTTCGTCTGCAAACCACAACATGCTTGGCGATTTGGCGCTTTGCGCGTCTCCGTTTTCTGCGCCATGCTCAAGCACGCACCCATGGTTAGCGTTAGAACCGCTGTCGCGCACCGCTTGATCATTTGTTTCTTGTTCATGTTGTCTCGGTCGTATTCCGCCCTGCGAAATTATAGTCGAAGCAACCCGTTCCGCGCGCGCAGCGTCAGACCTAAAAGTTAAGCCCGCTCCCAAGCCCGCTTTCTCCAAGCTTGCATGAAAGCGCTGCTGCGCTCTATGATGCTCGTGCCTGAGAAAACTACGACGAGGTGAATCGTGTTGAAGCGAATGCTCGCGTTCCTGATGGCGTTTTCCCTGGTGGCATTGCCCCTCACCGCAAAAGACACCAAAAAGGAAGCGGATCGTCTGGAAAACTGCGGAACGGTTCTTAAGGAAATTCTCGACATCCCCGACAATATTCCGCAAGACCTGCTCGACAAAGCCGAATGCGTCATCATTTTCCCGTCGGTCCTTAAGGCTGCTTTCATCGTTGGCGGGAGCTATGGCCGCGGGGCCATGACCTGCCGCACCGGCGAACACTTTACCGGTCCTTGGGGCGCGCCCTCGATGATGGCCCTCGAAGGGGGCAGCTTCGGGCTTCAGCTTGGCGGCCAAGCCACGGATTTTGTCCTCCTGGTTATGAACCCGCGCGGCGCCAAGGCCATCCTGAGCAGCAAGGTTAAGCTCGGCGCTGATGCCTCCGCCGCCGCCGGTCCCAAGGGGCGTGATGCCGAGGCGGCCACGGATGTCACGATGCGCGCCGAAGTGCTGAGCTACTCGAGAGCGCGGGGGCTGTTCGCCGGGGTCTCGCTGGAAGGTTCGACCGTCCGTCCGGATAACACCGCAAACGAGAGACTCTACGGCAAGAAAGTCGAGGCAGTGGACATCGTGCGGAAAGGCGCGGTTCCCGTGCCTCCCTCCGCGCAGGAACTTATTTCCCTACTCAACAAGCGGTCTCCTAAGAACCTTTCCGATCCCGCTTCTCTGAAAGAATAGCCGCGAGACCCTCGTCCCTCTCCCGAGTACCCCGGCCGACCGGGGTACGCTTTTTCTTTTCCGGCAAGACGGCTTCGCCGCTTGCTTTTCTCGTGCCATTGGCCTGCGGTTGGCCTTGACTTTTGTGCGAATATGACTTATAGTCATGTATGAATGAGGGTCATTTAGCATGGCTCTTTCTTCCAAATTCACTCGAAGCGGCAAACCCGACCCCTCGTCGCCTCCGAGCCGCCGCGAGCGCCGTAGCGCGGAGATTCGCGAGCGCTTGTTTCACTCGGCGCTTACGCTGTTCGGCAAGAAGGGTTTTGCCGAAACCACCATCGAGGACATCACCGAAGCTGCCGACGTCGGCAAAGGCACCTTTTTCAACTACTTCCCGAGCAAAGACCATATCCTCCTGGCCTTTGGCGAAATGCAGCTCGGGAAGCTTGAGGCTGCTGTAGGCGAGGCACGCCGTAGCAACGAACCTATGTCGCGGTTCTTGCGGGCCCTCGGTGTCCACATGACCGAGGAGCCAACGCGCAACCCGGAAATCATCCGTGCGCTTCTGCAAGCCTATCTTTCAACCACTCCCGTGCGGGAGGCCATGCTGTCCTTGCAGACGCGGATGCTGGCTCTCCACACCGAGCTGATCCGGCTGGGCCAGGAACAGGGGGAGATCCGCAAGGACGTGCCCGCCGAAGAGATGGCCTACGTTTTCCGGCAAACCATCTTCGGCACGCTTCTCATTTGGTCACTCTACGGAGATGCCACGTTGCATACCCGGATTGAAGCCGCCTTCAGCCTGTTGTGGACCGGCATGGCGCCGCGTTCCGAGGTCACCATGTCAACGGCAACGGCGTTCCCTGTTCGAGGAGATTAGCGCAATGAACCGGAAAGTCCTCCTGATCATTCTTGGAGTGGCGGCGGTTCTGGCCGCCACGGCGGTCTACGCGGGCTGGTTTCGTCGAGACACGGCGTTATATGGCTCCGGCACGGTAGAGGCACGGAACGTGCGCGTCGGCTCGATCGTCGGCGGACGAATCGACAAAGTGCTGGTTCGCGAAGGAGACGCGGTCAAGCCGGGCCAAATGCTTCTCACCTTCGATGACCAGGAGCTGCAAGCCGCGCTCGAGCAATCCCGCGCTAACGCGCAAAAAGCCGAGCGTGGCTTCCGTCCGGAGGAAATTGCCGAGGCTCGCGCCGCGGCGGAACAGGCCAAGGCGGATTACGAGTTGCGGAGGAGCGGTTACCGGAAAGAAGACGTGGCTGCGGCGCGGGACGATCTGGAACGCGCCAAAGCCGATGAAATCCGCACGCGGCTCGACTTTGACCGTTACGACGCACTCGCGAAAAAGGATTTGGTCTCCAGGCAGCAGCGGGACACCGCTGAAGCAAATTGGAAAATGGCTCTGGCTGAAAGGGAAATGGCTCAGCACAAGTACGATCAAATGCAAAGCGGGTACCGTCCGGAGGAAATTGCGTCCGCCAAGGCGCACTATCTTCAGGCGCAAGCCAACCTCGAGAAAATGGAACGCGGCAATCGCCGCGAAGATATCGAACAGGCCAAAGCCGCCTACGCTTACGACCTCGCCCGTTTCCGCGAGCGCCAGGTCCTGGCGCCCTCCGCAGCCATCGTTGAAGTCCTAGATGTCCGCCCGGGAGATCTCATCCCTCCGAATACTCCGGTGGCCACGCTTCTCGAGAAGGACGAAATTTACGTACGTATTTACATTCCCGAGACGCAGTTTGGACGCATTAGGCTCGGGCAAAAGGCGGAAGTCCGCGTCGATTCCTTTCCCAACACCGTCTTTGAGGGAGAAGTGGAGCAAATCAATCAGCAGGCCGAATTCCTTCCTCGCAACGTACAAACCCGCGACGAACGCGTCCACCAAGTGTTCGGCGTAAAAATCCGCATCAACGACCCGGCAGGCCGCGTGCTCCCCGGGATGGCCGCGGACGTGAAACTTAAATCGGCGAGCTGAGACGATGGCCACCGAACCGCAAACGCCCATCCAGGCGGCCATCTCCGCCGAGCATCTAGTGCGGAGGTTCGGCAATTTCACCGCCGTTAACGATGTTAGCTTTCGCGTGGAGAAAGGCGAGATTTTCGGCTTTCTCGGACCCAACGGCAGCGGGAAAACCACGGTCATCAAGATGCTTACCGGGCTGCTGCCACTGAGCGGCGGCTCCGCCCACGTGGAAGGCCTGGACGTGCGAACCGATTCCGAAGCGGTGCGCGAGCGTATCGGTTACATGTCGCAAAACTTCAGCCTCTACTACGACCTCACCGTCGAGGAAAACCTGACCTTCTATGGACGGATTTACAGCCTTGCGCCGGCGCGTCTCAAGCGCCGCATGGAGGAAATCATTCAGCTGAACAGTCTGGGCCCTTATCTAAAGCGGCTCGCTGCCCAGCTTTCCGGCGGGTGGAAGCAGCGCCTGGCGCTCGGATGCGCCATGCTGCACGAGCCGAAGCTGCTCTTTCTCGACGAGCCTACCGCCGGCATCGATCCGGTCGCGCGGCGCCAGCTTTGGGACTTGTTGTTCGAGCTTTCCGGCCATGGCATCACCTTTTTTGTGACCACGCACTACATGGACGAAGCCGAGCGCTGCAGCCATGTCGCATATATCTATTACGGCAAGCTGATCGCCGACGGCACTCCCGATTCGCTTCGCCAGCTTCCCGAGGTGCAGCCCCACGGCACGCTGCGCGTCGAATTCACCGCCCCGGAAGTCACCCGCGCGCTGCGCCTGGCTCGGCGGATCCCCGGCATCCGGAGCGCCACCATCTTTGGCCAGTCCATCCATGCGCTCATCGACGAAAATCTCACGCTGGACGGCCTGCGCAATGAGCTCGCGGAAAACGGCATTACCGTGAATGAGATTCGGCCCCTTGCGCCCAGTCTCGAAGACGTTTTCGTGGAACTCACCTACAAGCACGAATCCCTTTTGGGGGCCGCCAGTGACTAATGTCTTTCGCGGTTGCGGCGCTGTCTTTTATAAGGAAGTTCTTCACGTGCGGCGGGACTTTGCCACACTATTCTTTTCCTTGATTATTCCCATCCTGCAGATGACCCTTCTCGGCTACGGAATCGACACCAACATCCGGCAGATCAACACCGTGGTGTTTAACGCCGACGGACGCCGCGAAAGCCGCGAACTTATCGACCGCCTGAAGAATTCGGACACCTTTCATGTGATCCGCTACGTCGAAAACGACCACGACCTCAACGACATGATTATCTCCGGCCGCGCTCGCGTGGGCATCAAGATCCCGGTAGACTATTCCGACCGCCTTCTTCACCAAATGAGCGCCCAGGTCCTGGTGCTCATCGACGGCTCCGATTCCTCCGTCGCCGGTCCGGCCATCAACGTCTCCACGGCCATCGGCTTGGACGAATCGCTCCGGCGCGTTCTTCCGAGCGGCGCTAGTTTTGCCGTGGACATGCGTCCCAAACTCATGTTCAACCCCGATTCCCGTTCGCCGAATTTTTTCCTGCCGGGACTCACGGCCATCTTGCTGCTCAACGTGACCACTTTTCTGACCTCTTTCTCCATTGTTCGGGAAAAAGAGCGCGGCACTCTCGAACAGCTCTTTGTCACCCCCGTGCGCCCCATGGGTCTGCTGCTCGGCAAGCTGCTGCCCTATCTCGGCATCGGATTTTTTGAGCTCTGCATGATTCTGGCCTTCATGCGCTTCGTTTTCCTCGTGCCTATTCATGGCAACGTCCTGCTGCTGGCTTTTCTCTCACTGCCGTATCTCTTTGTGTCCCTTTCTCTCGGTATTCTCATTTCCAGCAAGGCCAATACTCAGGCCGAGGCCATGCAGCTGGCGTTCCTTACCATTCTTCCCAGCGTTTTCTTTTCCGGCTACATTTTTCCGCGCGAAACCATACCCGCGGCCTTGTATCCCATCAGCTATCTCATCCCAGCGACGTACTTCATCAACATCACGCGCGGGATCATTCTCCGTGGCGCCGGCCTGGTTCATCTTTGGACTGATGGCCTCGCTCTTTTCGTCCTGGGCACCCTGCTATTGATCCTCGCGGCGCGCCGCTTCCACAACAAAGTCATCATGGCGTGAACCAACAGCGAGCGAGGTAAGCTCTCCCGTTATCCGCGGGTCAGTCGAAGCGCGGCTGCAGCATTCGTCGAAAGAGTCCGAGATCGCTAGGCTGAAATAAAGCCGTGTCCAAGTCCCCAAAAACCCGGATAACGCCGACAGGCCTGCACGAGATGCCAAAGCACCCACCAGAATGAAGCCATTCCGGAGCCGTGAAGTGCGTATTTTCGCTTTGCATGACGAGTGCAGGTACGCGCCAGCGCATCGAAAGGGTTCCCCAAGAGCGCTTCGCCCCGGAATAGCCGCTCGCCCGGCTTTTTGTGTTTTGTCCTTCGCCAGCGTATTCTGCGGAACGGTCTTTTCCCTTTGAGGAGCGCTCGTGTCTTCCTCCTGCCCAATTTGTGAAAAGCGCAAGGCGGAGCGATTCTGCCCGGCCAAAGCCGAAAAGATATGTGCGGTCTGCTGCGGTACCGAGCGCGAAGTTACCATCGACTGCCCGGCCGACTGCGCCTACCTTATTTCCGCTCACCGCTATGAGAGCGATCATCCGCGCGACCTGCCTGCCGGTACTCCTCTCCTCGAGGAAACCATCCCAAAGGACCTCCTCTATACACATCAACAATTGATGGCGGGGTTGGCATTTTCCATCGCAAAATTCTGTGCCGCGCAGCCCGCTGCGGTGGATAACGACATTCTTTCTGCTCTTGAGGCTCTCGCCCAGACCCACAAAACGCTGAGTTCCGGTCTCATCTACGAACTGCCGCCGCAAGCTCCCCTGCAGCGGTCGCTTTACGCCGCGCTGACCGCTTTTCTCGACGAGATCAAGAAACAGCAGGCGGAGCGCGCGGCCTCGCCTTCTTTCAAAGACATCGACCTCTTCTATTTGTTGGTCTTTCTCTATCGCATGGGTTTGCTGCGCACCAATGGCCGTCCACGCTCGCGCCTGTTCATCGAGTTTCTCCGCGGCCAGTTCCCGCAATCCCCGGAACTCAAACGCGAAGAATCCCGCATCATCATCCCGTGAAGACGGACTTCCGGCCCGAGGCCGACAGCCAAACAGTCGGAAGCAGCTTTGCGGAAGGAAATTGCCAAAGTGCGGAAATGCGATGTGGGCACCCCAACCGGCGCATCGAAGCCACCGTCTCCCTAATCAGCGGTCCGATGGTGTTCTTCCCGCGTCCTTTGCCACCGCCGCAGCATCCCACTCGAGCGACATTTGCCTGCATCGCATGGTGTGTTGCTTCGCGGCCCATGGCCGCGAGTGCAGGCCATACCTTTGCCGTATTCGCTCCACGCGTTCCGCAATTTTGCGCCGGTACTCCTCGGGGGCGTACCCGCTCTTACTGAACCACTTCTCATACTGCTGCTCGAGCCTTGGAAATTTCGCCCGCAAGAACGGGAAGAACTGTTTTGCCGACGACGGCATCAGAAACAGCACACCGGAAAAAAACCATTGGGCGCCAGCCTGTTTCCCCGCTGCCGCCACCGCCTCCAGATCCCCCTCGCGATCGGTAATACCGGGCAGCAGCGGAGATGCGGAAATCCCCACCGCCAACCCCGCCTGGGTCAGTTGCTTCACCGCCGTCAGCCGCAAATCGGGCCGAGGTGCGCGAGGCTCGAGCATTTGGGCCAGCCGCGTGCGTAGCGTCGTAATGGTGATGTCGATCGCCAAATCCGACCGCCCTGCGATGCGCTGCAGCACATCGACATCGCGCACGATCTGATCCGACTTCGTGACAATCGAAATGCGCAACCCTTCCTTCTTCGCCAATTCTTCCAGGCACGCGCGCGTAACGCCGTATTCACGTTCCGCCGGCTGGTAGGGGTCCGTCGCGGTCCCGATGGCGATGTGCTCCGCTTGTGTGCCGCCAGAAGCCTCCGACTGATACGAATACTTGTGCGCCACGTCCCAGGCCAACAGCGGGCCTGCATCCTTTTTCACGTAGATCTTTTTCTCAAACTCGCTTCCGTCCAGTTCCATGTATTCGTGCGTGTACCGCGCGTAGCAATACCTGCAGGCAAACTCGCATCCGCGGTAGGGATTGACGGTCCATTCAAACGGTACACGCCTCGAATCGCACCGGTTTAGAATCGATTTCACCGGCAAAACAAAGTACTCCGGCCGCTCCGCGGACTTCCTTTTTGTTTCCGCGGGAGGCGAGGCTGCGGCAAGGCGGGCAATGCCAACCAGCCGCGCGTGGGCGCGGTTGCTCGGGTCCGCGGCAAAATCTCGGACCGGGCCAGTCAAGCGGCCTTGCGTCCGCTCGTTAGCCACCGGCGCCGGGGGGCAATCCGGCGTCGCACAATCCGAAATACTGCCGTGTTGGCCCGCAACCGAGGCAAGGTTGCCGGCCACTTGCTTTGGGCTCAGGTCGTCAGGGCATTCGGGAAAGAGTGTTTCTGGAGTGGGTGAAACGGGGTGGTGCCGGCTCGAAAGATCCGGCGCCGTTGTGGAGTGAACTGGGGACATGGCCCGCCTCGAAGCAGGTCCCGAGTATTTCGCCTTTTATTCGCTTTGTCAACAACTATGTTTCGCTTTTTCTTCGGCGACGCCAGGAATATCGCGTTCCTGCCATGCCGGGCAGCTGGTCCTATTACGTTTAGACCGATTGCCTAGCCCTGCCCGGGGCGGTATCCTCTTAACCCTCGGAGGAACATCTTGCGCATTGCCCAAAGGTTTCAGACCCTTCTTTGTGCCTTGGCGCTGTCGAGCGCCTTCGCTACCCCCAACGCCTGGGGACAGGCTAAGCCAGCCTCCGCCCAACCCCCTGCCCAGGCCCCGACACAGAAAGGCTTGCCCGTGGGGACACCGAGCCCGCACTCCACGCACCGCCCCATTCTGCTGCTTGGTTTTGGGAACCAGCCCAATTGGAGCGTCCGGATTGGGCTGAAGGGCCCGGAACGCTTCGACCGTGATGGCTACCCGCCTATCCCGTTGGAACCGGGCGAGGTTACGCAGGACGCCACTCCGGAATCCTGGACCTACCACGCCAAGGACTCCGCCACCGGCGCTCCCGTCGCTGTCCATCTGTCCCGGGAAGCCTGCACGGACGCGGCCAACGACACCTTGACCGCTGCCCCTCCGCTTGGCGGAAGATACTCGTTCAAGATTTCGATCGATCATGCCCAGCTCGGGTCCCTAAAGGGTTGCGCGCGTATCGCCACCGAGCTCTTCCCCAGAATCAACAATCAGCCCGACCAGGACGACGACTCCAAGAAGAAGCCGGCGGTCCCCGTCTCGAGCGTCACCAAGTTCCAATCTCCCGTTGCCGTGTCCTACTTCAACGCCAGCCAGCAGCTCGTTTTCAAGCGAGGCTCGATTGTTCGCGATATTCCGGGAGGAACCGGGTCTGATTTGTGGCTCTCCCACGACGGCAAAAAGCTGCTGTTCACCCGCGAAGCGGGTGCCGTCCGCACCATCAACGAATACAATTACGATTTGAATAGCGTAAAGGAATTGGTACGCGGCGAGGTTCGCAATCCGCTCTGGTCTCCGGAAGATTCCCACGTGACCTATCTCAATCACCAAGGCGGCAAATGGCAGCTCTGGACTTTCCCGTCCAACGATCCAACAAAGGCAGCGGTTCTTAGCGCGGATGCCTTCGAAAGCATTCAGGGTTGGAGCGATCCGCACACTCTTCTTACGGTCATGGCCAATCAAGCTGACTTAGCCTGGATACGGGAAGACGGCAAGCCTGCGCAAACTCTGTCCATCCGAGATTTATGCGGGCCCGATTTTGTTCCTGGCGCCAAGTTCGCCGTTCGACTGCATCCCAGCAATCCTGACCTGGTGCTCGTTTCGGCCTCATTTGTCCATCCGCCGACCGGGATTCCGCCGGTAGAGAATGGACAGGCAGGCGCGCTCTTCCTCTATGAATTTCGCTCGAAGCGCCGAACGCTTATCCCCGTACCGAACTTGTCGGCAAGCGACGCGGAATGGTCCCGCGATGGGTTCCAAATCTTTTTCACGGGTACGGATTCCGCAAGACGCAGGGCGACTTACCGCATTTTTTGGGATGGCATCGGCTTGCAGAGGTACGTCGTGGGCACGTCCCTCTTTGTTGGGTTGTAGACCCTCTATGTGAGGACAAGTTCTCCAGGAGTCCCTGTCCTGCCGGTCAGTATTTTATAAGCTTCAAGGAACTTGACCGCTCGGCGCCGGATGCGGCTAGTCCCCTATACTGAAGCGTATGGGTACCAGTCCTACGGTCGCCTCCCGTCAGGTGGGCATTCTTGTGCTCGACAACGATCCGCACGGCGCGAGCGCGGTGAAGCAGGTCTTGGACTCCGAGGGTTGGCGCGTGCGCGTCGTTCCCGACGCAAAGATGCTGCTTTCCGAGCTAAAGAGCGCGGATTGGTCTCTGGTTGTGGCCAACGCCGCTGCGATTGATCTCGAGAGTCCCGCGTTTTTCACCCTGCGCGAGATCGCGACGGTGCCCGAGGAGGCGGGCGGTCGCATTCGGGCGCTTTTTATCGTTCCCGAAACTGGCGAGCGGCAGTTCACCCAGCAAATCGAGGCGGCACGCCTGCCGTATGTGGTCCGGCCCTACCACCTTCATGACTTCCTCGAGAAAGTCAGCGATCTGTTGGTCGAAATCAAGGTCATCGAGGCGCCCATCCGCTTGGTTCGCCGCGAATTTGGCGCCCTTCGCAAGAAAAAGAAGCAAGCCTCCCGTTTGAATTCCATGTTTGCCTCGCGCGAAGCTTTTTCGTACACCGAGGAGGAGATCGCCGAGTATGAGCGCGGGGAAGAGCAAGCCGCCAGGAACAAGCGGAAGACGCGCATCAATCTCGGCGATCCCTACAGCTAGTATTGCGACGGCAGAATTCCAAATAGCAAAGCACGGTATTATTCGCCGGCTGAGGTGCAGGAGAAGGGGCGAGCACTCCTACCGCGCCCCATTTGGCATTCCAGCCCAAATTCCGGCCGACCTCTAGTTGCAGAATTCATCCATCCGCTTCTCGAGGCGTGGTTGCAAGAAATTCCGCGCTCCCCGTTCTAACCCTGAACCGCCCTTCCGGCGGCTCACCGGAGACGTTAGTCCAAAGTTCAGGCATAGGAGTGATTTATGGAGCGCTCGCTTTTTGCCGCCATCCTTGGCGGATTCCTGGGAATCCTTGCTCTCGGTGGTCTGGCTTTCGTTACTCATGGGCCAGAATTCGATTCGAATCCGCAACCCTTCGCCAGTCCCCCGTCCCCGCCCTCTCCCCAGCCCAAACCGGAAGGGGACTGGCGAATCCTCGATCCCGTTGCTTACCAAAACATTTCCGTGTTTCCGGTGGTCGCTTCTTACGGACCGGACACCACCGCCTTTTTGACTTTGGAAGAGGGTTTGGCCAACGGGGAAGTCCTCGTCCGAGAACGTGGCTCCCAAGAAATGGTCCGCGGCCGTGATGGCCGCCCCGTTTACATTCCCCAAACGACGGGCGCTTCGGTGAACCAGCTTGTTTTGGTCAGCCGCAGCAAACGCCCGCTTCTGCTGCTTGCCGGCGAACTGGTGAGCGGTGGCAAACAGGACCGCATCATTGGCAAAGACCGCATCGTACCCGTAGGCGCGCCACCGCTTCCGTTGGATGTCTTTTGCGTCGAGCACGGACGATGGACGGGCAGTGCACAATTTGCCGCGGCACAAACGATCGTTCATCCGAGCGTGCGCGAGAGGGCAGTCGTGGACCAGGAGCAAACTGAAGTTTGGAGCGCAGTTCGAAGCGGCACCACCGCGCAGGCATACGACGGCGCCCCTGCTCCAATGATCTCTGAGCGTCGTTTGCAATCCGCTATCGCCGGTAATGCACACACCGAAGCCTACGAGAAGATCTATCAGTCGAGCGCGATTGGCGTCTCCATCGATGATTTCGTTGCCGAAGTCGAGCGCCGCTTCGGCCGCGCGACTGCCGGTCTCAAGGGTGAGCGCGTCGTCGGCGTGGTCGTCGCTTACGGCGGCGAGGTCGCCTGGAGCGACATCTTTGCCTCGGGCGACCTGTTCGACCGCTACTGGCACAAACTTTTGCGCAGCTACGCGGTCGAAGCCCTTGCCCGTTCCACGGTGCCTGCCGCGGCTTCGCGAGAAGATGCCAGTGAATTTCTGCGCCGCTTGAATGGGCGGGAAACCACGGAGACCGAGCCCGGCGTCTACCGCTGGAGCGAAATCAGGGAAGGCCATCTTGCCGAAATCGAGCTCGAAGCCTTGCAGCCAAAGCCAATGAAGCTTCACCGCCTCCTTCTACACCGCACTTCGTGAGACCAAAGAGCTCGCAAAGGCCCTGGAGGGCGAGGCGCAACCAAATGAAACGCGTCCGTCCTCCACCCGTCCCGAAGCCATCGACTCGCCATGCGCGATCCGTTACGATTCTTCGCTGGGGTGACCGCGGCGGCATGCTCCCCTCGCGACGTCGCCAGGGCTACGATGCGTGACATCCCCTAGATGGAAGCTTCAAATTTATGCACGGCGCTTGCATCGGCGAGATTGCTCACGATGTGCTTGGCCGTTCCGGCCCAGGAAGGATGCTTCAGGTTCGGGGCAATTTCGGCCAGCGGGACCAGCACGAATTTGCGCTGAAGCATGCGCGGATGGGGCACCTGTAATTCCGGCCGGTCGACGGTCGCATCGCCATAGAGCAAAATATCAATGTCGATCAACCGCGGGCCTTTGGGAACGAGCTTCTCGCTGCCCATATGCGCTTCGATTCCCCGGAGCGCGCGCAACAAATCCAGCGCCGGAGTCTCTGTCTCGCCTCGCACGACGCAATTCAAAAACCACGGCTGCTCGCGCAAATCTACGGGCTCGGTCTCATAAAGCGACGACACGCGCGTGACTCGCACGTTCGCCTCGGTTAACGCTCGAATCGCCTTGCGCAGATTGTTCTCGCGATCTCCGATGTTCGATCCGAGCGAAAGATAAACCGTCGTTTCCGCCACTTCTCACCATGATGAGCTTTCTCGGTGCCGATCCTCGAAATTCCGACTGCGCCCCGCGCTTGCTTGGAGCGTTTCTTCGCCGCTACTTCGGCTCGGCGATCTCCGGCTTCGGGTAGGCTTTCTCCAGGGCCCGTTGATAATCGCCAAAAAGCCCCTGGATGCGGGTGAACTCGGTTTTCACCGTGTCACGCAGTTCGGGATGGGTGGCATAATCATAGAGGATTGCCGTCATCGTCTCCGCATCAATCAAAAAGCCTGCGTGGCCGACGTCCTTGAGCGCATCCGCCTCCATGCCGTAGGTGTGATTCGAGAAATTCGAGGACTTCGCCGACACGCCGATGCCCGGGATCTGACTCGATACGCTGCCGGTCTCCTCGAAGCCTTTGGGCTTGCCGGGTTCCGCCTCGACGCCGGTCGCGCCAAATTGCTTCATATAGGCCAAGGACAGTTCCTCGAGGCTCGAAAGCGAAATGCCATCGCGATCTTTCCCGTAATGATCGATTTTCACCTTCGTTCCGGTGGCTAAAGCCGCCGCACGTGCCGCTTCGTCCACCCACTGTGTGACTTGCTCGAGATACACTCCGTCGGGATAGCGAATATAGAAATCCGCTGAAGTCTTGTCTGGCACGACATTCGGCGCCGCGCCGCCCTCCACGATCACACCTTGAATCCGCGCTTCCGGGCGAAGGTTGCTGCGCACGCTGTCAATATTATTGAACAGCTTGATCACCGCCTCCAGGGCGTTTCGGCCGTTCCATGCCGTTAATTGATGTGCCGGTGCTCCATAGAAGGTGTACTTCACCCCGTCAATATTCATGCAGCACGTGCCGAAGCCTGCGGCGGACCTGGAGGTTACCGCTGAAGAATGGCTGCGCACAATAATGTCCGCGCCCTTAAACACGCCTGCTTCCATCATGACGGTTTTGGCTTCGGGCGGCATCATCTCTTCGCCGGGACAGCCGTACACGGTGACCGTTCCGGGAGTATGCGAGCGCGTGAGAAACTCTGCGATGGCGACGGCAGCAGCCATCCCCACGGGACCTTGCGCGCTGTGCTGGTCGCCGTGAAACGCGCCCTTGGTCCCCCGCAGGGCATCGTATTCCAGAATGACGCCGAGGTTCGGGCCAGGAGTGCCGCGCTTGTATTTAGCGACGAAGGCGGTGGCGAGTCCGGCCACGGGCATGGTCACTTCAAAATCATGCGCTTCGAGATACGCCGTGAGCTTTGCGACCGCCTGGGTCTCTTGAAATCCGATCTCGGGATGCTCGGTGATCCAGTCGCTCATAGGAAGAAGCTCGGACTGCAGCAACTGCTTCACGCGCGCGAGGACCTCGTCCCGCCCTTTATCCGGCGCGGAGAGCTTCGCCACCATCGCCGGGACGCCGAGCGATTGGCTTAGTCCACTGATTTGCCTGACCACATCGCGGGCGGTTTCGCGTTCGGTGGGGGTTTCCTGAGCAAAGCAGGGTGCGGCCGAAACCAGGGCAAGCAACACGCCAGCAAACTTTTTCTGCATGAGCCGACCTCCGAGGATTGCGAATTGTAAACTGGCACGCGACGCGACTTACTTTATGGCGTCGGCCCCGGCCTTGGCGCACTGGCCGTCCTGCGCGCTCGCGCCGCCCGAAACGCCGATGGCACCCACGATCTTTCCTTCCAGGACCAGCGGAATGCCGCCTTCAACCGGCACGGCGCCTTGAATTTTGAGCAAGCGCAGGCCCTCACCGCCCGCCGCAAGCGCGTCCTGCAACACCTTGGTAGGCCGCTTGAACAAAGCCGCGGAGCGCGCCTTATCAATCGCCACATTGGCGCTGCCGAGTTGCGTATCGTCCATCTTTTCGTAATAAACGAGATTGCCGGAGGGATCGACAACGGCCACGGCCATGTTCCAGTGGTTCTTCAGCGCCTCGGCAAGTGCCGGTGCGGCAGCCTTCTTGGCATTTTCAAGGCTGATTGGCGCGCCGTAGGGGGTCGGCGCTTGCGCGTTAAGCCTCTCAGCGGGCGCGATGACCAGCAGGCCCGCAACAAACATTCCGCCGGTGGCCCGTCTCACTAAGGTCTGATGCAACATGGCTGTTCCTCCTCCGTTTACGTGGCGATGGTCTTCTCGAAGGCTGGCAAGTTAGACCAAGGAGCCTCTCCTCTGCAATTCTTTTTCTGAGGCGCGCTAAGGGCGTGATCTAGGATGTGGTTCACGGTGAGAAACCAAGGGACTTAGAGGGACTCTGGGATCGCGGAGGGAGGTCAGGCCGTCCGCCTTTCGAAAGAACCAAACGCGAAACGGTAGGGCCGCATCGCCGCCGGCCCTTTTGGGGCCAGTCAAGCGGAGCGCTCCGAGTTCGATGGTTTATCGGCCAGCGGAACTGGCTGGACTTTGCGAAGCCGGTGGGCCAGACTTGCCCGTTACCCCGCGTCCATTCCTTTACGAATTGCGAACGCGAGGCAACGCGCGGGACGGAGATGGAGAATTCGGAAGAACGGAATCAGCTGGCGAAGGAATTCAGCGTGGTTAGCCGCGACGGCGCTGCGGACTCGGCGGCGACGGCGCGGGTGGACCAGTGGCTGAAGATGCTCGTGGAGCAAGGCGGAAGCGACCTTTTACTGGTCGAAAGCACACCTCCCTGCGTGCGAGTGCAAGGCGAAATCCGCAAACTCGGGCCGACACCCTTGGATGGCCCGGAGATCGAGGCGGCAGTACTGCCCGCACTCTCGCAGCACGCATTACGGCTGTACCGGGAAGCGCTGATTGCGGACTCCTCTTATCGCATCGAGGGCTTGGGCCGGTTCCGAGTCAACCTTCATCGCGAACGCGGGCGAGCAGCGGCGGCGATCCGCGCGCTGCCCACAAACGTACCGGCGCTTGAGCAGCTGCACCTGCCGCCGACGGTCTCGAACCTTACCCATTTGCCGCGCGGACTGGTGCTGATCGGCGGCCCGGCAGGCTCAGGCAAATCCACTACTCTTTCTGCGCTAATCCATGAAATCAATAGGCGGGAGGCGCGGCACATCGTAACCATCGAAGATCCCATCGAGTACGAGCACAAGCACCTGCGGAGCGTGGTTGAACAGGTGGAGATCGGCACGGATGCTCCGGATTTCCCGACGGCTCTGCGCGCCGCGCTACGGCAGGCGCCGGACGTCATCGTTGTGGGGGAAATGCGCGATCCGGAAACCATGCGCATCGCCGTGGTGGCGGCGGAAACGGGTCATCTGGTTCTATCGACGCTGCACACGACCGATGTGGCATCTACCGTGGCGCGGATTACCGATTCCTTCCCGGTGGAACGGCAAAACGCCATCCGGCAGGAACTGGCAATGGCGGTTGCCGCCGTGCTGACACAAATTTTGCTGCCGACCAAGAATGGCGGGCGCATGCCGGCGGCAGAACTCCTGATGGTGGGATACGGCGCGCGGCATCACATCCGCAAAAACAATCTGCAGTACCTCCACCAGGAGATCCCGCTGTCGAAAAAACGCGGCTCGTTCACCCTGGAGGAATCCTTGGTGACGCTCATCCGCAACGGGGACATCGAACGCGAAGACGCTCAGCTTTGCGCGATTCATCCCGACGATTTGAATATCCTTCTGAAGTCCTCGACAGCGTACAGTTGAAGAGCACCGGCCCTCCGCGGGAGTCAGGCAAAGAAGTACAGACAAACACGCCTGCCCTACCGACTGCTCATGTTTCCACGAGAACGTTCTGAGCGCTAGCCGCCAACCGTTGGAGCACTTCCCTTTCCTTCTCCGCCGGCAACTGCTGAAACATGCAGACGATGGCCTCTAGGTTCCCAGCTTTGCTCGCTTACCGTGGGACGGACGTTTGTGCCAACAGAAGTGGCCCTGGTTATAGATCCCGCCGCAGATGGCACATTTCACAATTTGCCTTCCACCTGACACTAGAAATGCCTATCGCTAAGCAACGGCAAAAAGCACCTTCTTTTCGCGCAAGAGACGTGATAGCATTGTGCGGTGATGGCAACCATCGCCACGAAGCGAATTAAGTCCATGGCGCCTATGTCGACTACCTCGACTAAGACCAAGAAGACTATTTCCGCTTCGGGCGACGGGAGAAACAGCTAGCAAGCTAAGAAAAGTTTCCAACCCACCGCCTGAAGCAAACCTGGCGGTGGGTTTCTTCTTTTTAACCCCCCTCCAGAGACGCTCCAGCCGCCGGACTTGAGAATGGAACCAGGAGCGCAGATCATGAACCAGGACAACGTATTGGAAGAGGCAGCAGAACCTAGCCCCGCCGCGCACCAAAGCGAAGAGCTTTGCTGCGGCGGGGTCGGCGAGGCGCGCTCGAAGGTCGTAGCGTTTAAGTTTGGCGGGAGTTCGCTGCTGGGGGCAGAGCGCATGCTCCATGCTGCGAGGCTCGTCGGGCAAGCGGCACAGGTATCGAAGGTAGCGGTAGTGGTATCCGCCATGAAAGGCGTGACCGACCATCTGCTCTCGATCGAAAAGGCGCTGGCTCGAGGCAAGCTCACCCACGCGCGGCGAGAAGCGGAAGTTGTCCTGGAACTGCATCTGGACGTGCTGCAAGATCTGCGGCTTGACGAAGAGAGCGATCGCCGAATGCGCCACGAACTGCAACTGCTCGGCCGCGATCTGCTGCACGAAGTTTTCAGTTGGAAGGACGGCGCGACCAGCGCCGAGTCCTCTGACCGCTTGGCTTCCTTCGGCGAACGATTGAGCGCCCGGCTCTTCGCTGCCGCGCTCGAAAGGTTGAAGGTCGCCTCCGTGCCGGTGACTTCATCGGAATTTGTGCTCACCTGCGACACTTTTCGCGATGCGCAACCGCACCTGGAACAGAGCAGGCAACGCGGGCGCAGAATCCTCCTCCCGCTGTTGAAGGAAGGGGCCGTGCCGGTCGTAACCGGGTTCATCGGGGCCACCCCCGACGGGCGTATTACAACGCTGGGCCGCAACAGTTCGGATTTTTCCGGCGCCATTGTCGCCTACGTCGTGGACGCCGACGAGCTGGTGATCTGGACCGACGTAGACGGCATTTATACTGCGAATCCCCAGGAATCGGCGGAAGCTCGGCTTCTGCATGAATTGAGCTATGACGACGCACACGCACTGGCTCGAGGGGGCGCAAAAGTGCTACATCCCAAAGTGCTGCCGCTGGCCGCAGAAAGCGAAATGGTCGTGTGGGTGCGTAATACCTTCAATCCGCAAGCGCGCGGCACGCGGATTGGGCCGCCGGGCACCTTCCCGGACGCGCTTCGGCTGGGAGGTGCGGCATGAGCCCCCAAGCGCAGCACGGCGGCAATGGCCAGGCGACGCGAGGTCAGCAGGAAAACCAGCGGGTCAAGAACGCGGCAAGAAGGTGGCACGCCGGGATTCTCGGCGCGACCGGCATCGTTGGGCAACGGCTGGTGCATCTGCTCGCCGACCATCCCTGGTTCGAACTGCGGGAGGTTGCCGCGTCGGAACGATCGTCGGGAAAAACGTATTGCGAGGCGGTTCGCTGGCAGCTCGAGACCCCCATTCCCGAAGCGGCGCGCGGCCTGACGGTGAAGGGGGTCGAGCCGACACTCGATTGCGATTTTGTTTTTTCCGCGTTGGATTCTTCGGTCGCCGGGCCGGTGGAAGAAGATTTTGCGCGCGCGGGCTACCCGGTCGTTAGCAATTCGAGGAACCACCGAACGGATCCGGATGTGCCCTTGCTGATCCCCGAAGTGAACGCAGCGCATCTCCACGCGATTCCCGTGCAACAGAAAAATCGCGGTTACGACACCGGCTTTATCGTGACGAACCCGAATTGCTCAACGGCAGGCCTGGTGCTGGTCCTCAAGCCGCTGGCGGATGCGTTTGGCCTAGAGCGAATCTTCGTAGTCACTTTGCAAGCCATTTCCGGCGCCGGATATCCCGGGGTGGCATCGATGGATATTCACGGCAATGTGTTGCCCTTCATCAGCGGTGAAGAGGAAAAGATGGAATCGGAACCGCAAAAGCTGCTGGGCAAGTGGGACGGTACGAGGTTTATCGAGGCGGGACTGCGCATCAGCGCGCACTGCAATCGCGTGCCGGTGTTGGACGGTCACCTGGAATGCGTGTCCTTGGGACTAAAGAAGATCGTCTCTTTGGAGGAGGTTCGCGAAGCGCTGCGGACCTTCGAAGTGGACCATGAGTTACTTGCTTTGCCGACGGCCTTGCGCCATCCGGTGATTTTGCTGGACGAAGAAAACCGCCCGCAGCCCCGGCGCGACGCGGACGCGGGAGGAGGGATGGCAGCGGTGGTCGGGCGCATCCGTGAGTGCCCGCTTCACGACGTCAAGCTCACGCTGCTCTCGCACAATCTGGTCCGCGGAGCCGCAGGCGCGGCCTTGTTGAACGCGGAATTGCTCGCCGTCCGCGGGTTTATCAGGGACCGTTCGTCAAAAACTGCGCGGGAACTCGGGGAGCCGGCAGTCCGGTAGCGTATCTTCCACGTCTCGGCCGAGATCGTTCAAAATCTTCTTCGGATACACAAAAAGGGCAGCGCACCGAGGCGCGCCGCCCTTTTTTTTGTTCCTGGTGATGAAATTAGAGGGGCTGTACGTTCGTGGCCTGGAGACCCTTGGGGCCCTTGGTCACTTCGAATTCAACCGCCTGGCCATCGTTCAGTGTCTTGTAGCCATCAGCCAGAATGGCGGAGAAGTGGACGAAAACGTCCTCACCGCTCTGGCGCTGGATGAACCCAAAGCCCTTGCTGGCATTGAACCACTTCACCGTACCCTGTTCTTTATTCACTGCTTCTACTCGTTTCTGTCAGCCGGGTTACGGCTGAGCACTTCTGTAAGCTATCTGATGCCCCAAGTCCCGCGCCCCTCTCAGAGCCGCGGCCGTCTTCAAGCTTTGTCCGGTCGACCGCAAAGCGATATTCCGCACAAAAAAAGGCCGCAAGTGTGACCTTGCGACCGCTTTCTTACCCAAAGGCGATACAAGAGCAACAAACGCAGAGGCATATTAACACGGAGACGGGGAACCACCAAGAGTTTCTTTTGCGTCGTGAGAATTACTCCGCTCCAACCGGAGCCGCGCCCTTAGAAGCGCGCAAGATTCTCTCCTCAGCAGAGCTTCTTCCTTCGTCTGCGGTTGCCTGCGGAATCTTTGAGCGATCGCCGATAGGGCCCGAGGAGGGCTTCGAGGTCGCGACGGAGCCACGCGGCGAGCGATCCTTCGCGGAACACAGCCCAATGAAGCATGGAGCCGCCGTTGACCTGCTGGATCAGCCGAGCAAGCTCGGCTGTGTCGCACTCCACCAATTCGCGCTCGGCGACGGCTTCGTCAAGAAGCTTGCGAGTTTCCGCCTGAAGCACCTTGAACTGCGCTAGGGTGACGGCTCGAAACTCGGGGTCGCTCAGGTCATTCTGTAGGTAGGCCAGACCGTTGGCCATGGACTCGGGCGTAGAAGCAAAGGCGCTGCAGGCCACATAGAGTTCGACCAACGTCTTCAGAGCTGATTTGTATTTTGCCCGCGCGGCGGCGAATTGCGGCGGGACGCTTGCGGGAGCGGCCCGGCATACCGCCAACAACAAGCCTCGCTTTGTGCCGAAGCGCTGGATCAGCGTGGCGGGCACGACCCCCGCTTCTTTGGCCACGTGCGCCAGCGTGAGTTGCCCAGGGGGGTGCCGTTGCATGGCGCGTGCCGCCGCAGCCACAATTTCTTCATCCGAGGTTTCGCGAGGACGGGGCGACATAGCCGGACAGGTGTTTGCCGCGGGGGAGCGGATGCCGCAACAAATCCCGCCTACCCAGAGTAACTGAATGACCGTTTATTTTCCACTTGACATTAATGAATGGGCATTTATTATTGAACCTCTCGCCCGGGAGGTGGCCCATGACCCTGAAAGACTCTTCCTACCGGCCGCCAAATCTGCACGGCCGCGTTGCGCTCGTTGCGGGCGCTACACGCGGCGTAGGGCGCGGCACGGCGCTGGCCCTCGGCGAAGCGGGCGCAACCGTCTACTGCACGGGCCGCAGCACGCGCGCAACGAAGACCGTCCGCGTCGAAGCGCCGCGGCGCGGTTCCGCGGACGCGAGGAAAGCCTTGCCGGCCGACTACTACAAGAACCGCCCGGAGACCATCGAAGAAACCTCGGAAATGGTAAGTGCGCGCGGCGGAAAAGGAATCCCGGTAGTTGTCGACCACCTGGAACCGGAGAAGGTCGAGAAACTGATCGCCCGGATCCGCCGCGAGCAAGGTGAATTGCACGTGCTCGTCAATGACATATCGGAAAGCGCGGAGCATGACTTGGGCAAAACCTTCTGGCAGGCGGACCTCGGCCGCGGCTTCGCCATGTTTCGCAACGCCGTCGACACGCACATCATCACCAATCATTTTGCAGCTCCTCTGCTCATCGAAACCGCGGCCAAAAAGGAGGCGCAAAGCGGACTGATCGTTGAAGTCGGAGATGGAGATTCCTTCGTCTACCGCGGAAACCTGTTCTTCGACATGATCAAGACGACCGTGATCCGGCAGGCGTTTGCCATGGCGCGCGAACTGCGGAGAAAAAACGTGGCAGCAGTCGCCTTAACGCCCGGCTTTCTGCGCTCTGAGATCATGCTGGAACACTTCGGAGTCAGCGAAGCCAACTGGCGGGACGCCGTAAAGAAGAATCCGGACTACATCACTTCCGAGACGCCGCTGTTCGCCGGCCGGGCCATTGCCGCTCTTGCGGCCGATCCGAATATCATGAAGAAATCCGGCCGGGTCTTCAGCTCTTGGGGGCTTTCCGAGGAGTACGCCTTTTGCGATGCAGATGGGAGTCACCCACACTGGGGCCGCTACTTCCAAGGAAAATACGGCGACTGCCTGAAGTCGTGCGATGGAACGTTTTACCAGTACTGGTCCGGCGGCCCGATGGACACGATGTATGCGAACTGGCCGTAGTGGCAGGGGAGCAACCCTAGGGCGCGCTCTCCGGCAGCTCCAAGGCGATGCGCAGGATTTGCATGGCCAGCTGGTCCACATCCACGCTATCCAGATTGCACAGCACCACGACGCCGGCGTTGCGGGCAGGAAGGACCGCGAAGGCCGTGCTGGTTCCCTGCTGGCCACCGGTATGTGCCAGGATGTGCAGGCCGAACTTGTCCACGATTCCCCACCCGAGACCATAGCCGGTTTCTTTTCCATCCGCAGTCTTGAGGGAAGTCCACATGAGGTCCCGAGTGGCGGGTTTGAGGAGCTTGTCTGAGAGTATGGCCGCTTCAAAATGCGCCATGTCATCGGCGGAAGAGATAATCCCGCCGCCGGGGATTTTGTAGCTGGAGTCGAGAACGCCGGCGTTGCGCACGACGCCCCCTTTATCCTTGTGATACCAGCGCGAGCGGTGAGGAACCACGGTGAAGAAATCATCGTCGCGCGTCTGTTCCATCCCCGCAGGCTCAAAAACATTCTTGCGAAGGACGTCGATGAATTTCTCCGAGGCCGCGCCTTCGAGAACGCAGCCCAGCAGGGTGTAACCGTAGGTCGAATAGTGGAACTTCGTACCAGGCTGAGCTACGAGCGGATCACTGGCAAACAGCGCAAGCGACTCTTGCATGCTGGCGAAACGCCGGGCGCTATCTGCGGGGATGTCGCCTTTCCCGTCCGGGTTGTAGTGGCGGATTCCACCGAGGTGTCCGAGCAGTTCGCGCGCCGTGATGGGCCACTGCTTCTGCGGGAACGCCGAACAATATTTTTGCACGGGAGCGTCGAGGTCCAGCTCGCCGCGCTCCCAAAGCTCGAGCACCGCCGTCGCGGAGATAGGTTTGGAAAGGGACCCGAGACGAAAAAGCGTAGAGGAAGAGGCGGGAGAGTAATTCTCCAAGTCGGCCGTTCCAAAGCCCTGCGACCAGTAGGGCTTGCCGTTGAGCACCACCGCGGCGGAAAGCCCAGGAATGTGGTTCGTAGACATGAAGCCGGCCACCGCTTTTTCGATGGCTTGACGCTGCTCAACAGAAAAGCCCTTTTGCGGCGCGGAAAAAACAGGAAGGCAGAGAAAAACCGCGAGGAAAAGGAAGATGACGATCCAAGGGAGGCTTTTCCCAAGCGGACAGCGACTTTGCATGAAATCACCTCGGAGGTGAGTTTATCGCAGGGATGGGGCGGTAAAGAACGATGGTGTAAGGACGCTCCGGGTAGTAAGCCGTCAGCACCAGGCCCACGAAGAATCGTTGACCGGGGTGCGACCCGCTCTTTACCATAATAGGATGAAGCGGCGCACGCTCCTGACAGCAAGCACCATCCTGGCGACAGTGGTCGGCCTAGGCTGCGAGGACGCCGCCAGAAAGCCGGTCGCAGCCCCCGTTCCGGGAATCCCGGTTGCCGCTGCCCCCGCCTCTCCGTCCGCACGAGGGCAGCAAGCCGCTCCCGCACTTGCGCCCTTGCCGGTGACCGATCCCAGGCGCCAGCCGCCGAAGTCTCTGCTGGCACCGCTCCCCGACGGGAAAACCTACTTGATCGAAAAGGTGCAGGAGAAGTTCGCCTCCGGCGAGCAGAATTTCAAGGCCGGGCACCTGGAAGCGGCACGCAAGGACTTTGACGACGCGGTCGACTGGATGCTCGAGAGCGGCTACGACCCCGACGGCGATCCGGCGCTCAGTGCGCTGTTTCATCACCTCGTCGATTCGATATACGCCTACGAACTCCAGGCGTTTCGCGGCGGGGAAGGCTTCACTCAGGCGGCTGCGGTTCCCGCGCCGATTGACGAAGTGGCGGCGGTGACGCTCCCGGCCGACCCCCGTCTGAAAGAGCGAGCCGAGGAAGCGGCCAAGAGCGTGTCCCACGATCTGCCGCTGACGGTAAACGACGAAGTCCTCTCGTTCCTCAATTTCTTTCAGACGCAAAAAGGACGTGACATTGTGGAAACCGGCTTGCGGCGCAGCGGCCGGTACCGCGACATGATTCTGCGCGTGCTGAAAGAAGAAGGTCTGCCACAGGACTTGATTTACCTGGCGCAAGCGGAAAGCGCGTTTCAGCCGCTGGCGCTTTCGCGCGCCGGCGCGAGGGGCATCTGGCAATTCGTGGCTTATCGCGGGCAGCAGTACGGGCTGCGTCATACCTGGTGGATTGATGAGCGCCAGGATCCGGAAAAAGCCACGCATGCGGCGGCACAGCACTTGCGCGATCTCTATGGACTTTTCGGCGACTGGTACCTGACCATGGCGGCGTACAACTGCGGCCCCGGCAACGTGCAAAAGGCCATCGAGCGCACGGGGTATGCGGACTTTTGGGAGTTGTATAAGCGCAAGGCGCTGCCGCGCGAAACGAAAAATTACGTGCCCATTATCATCGCGCTAACGCTAATCGCCAAGGATGCCGCGCACTACAACATCCAGGCCGATCCCGAATCGCCGGTTCCAACCGACGTCGTGAAACCGGGCCGCCCCATCGATCTGCGGCTGGTGGCGGAGACTGTTGATGTCGACCTGGAGACGCTCCGTGCGCTGAATCCTTCGTTGCTGCGCATGGCTACGCCCGATGATCCAGCGTTCGAGTTGCACCTACCGCAAGGCACCGGCGAAAAATTTACGGCCGAGATCGCCGCGATTCCTCCCGACAAGTGGATCAGCTGGCACCGCCATCGCGTCGAGCCCGGCGAGACGCTGGCCTCCGTCGCGAAGAAATACCGAGTGGCGCCCGCAGCCATCGCCGACGCCAACAATATCGAGCGCACGGCGGCGCTCGAGCCCGGCACAAAGCTCACGATTCCGGCGACGCAGCCCGCAACGGAGACCAAGCGGCTCCTGGTGAGCTACCGCGTGCGCCGAGGCGACACGCTCTTGGGGATTGCCGACCGTTTCAACGTAGATTCGGAAGACGTGCGCCGGTGGAACCGGTTGAGGTCCAACCGGGTGAGCCGTGGAATGGTGTTGCGCATTTACACAATCGGCAGCGCTCCGGAAACCGCCCGGAGACCGACGCGTGCCCACGTGAAGAGGAAAACCGTGGCCCACACTCCGGCGAGGGCCGGCAGCACAGCGCCAGCAGGCAATTCACCTTAAGCCCATTATTTTCAAATATTTAAGAACTGCGTAAGAAATTGACGCGGTTTCCCACCCGATGCCGGGACGGGCCAAGCGCGGCTCGCCAATGGATCTTTTTGTCCGAACCTCGCAGACTACTTGACAACTTTCAACGAGTGCGATAACAAACAACGGCGCAGGGACGGGGTGTTTCTTCGAGAACTCCGGCCAAAACAGCAGAGTGCTGGCCCGCCTAGCCGCAGGGCTATGAGATTCCCCCAGGGGAGGACGGAATGGATTTCGAGAAAGAGAATTTCGAAGACGACAACGAGCTGTCACGGTTGGAAGACGAAGAAGAGCTGGGCGGCGAATCGCAGGAGATCGTCGAAACTGAGGAGGAGGAACTCGCGATCGTAGGCGAGGAGCCGGAAGAAGAGGCCCCGGCGCCAAGACCCGCGGCGGCGGCTCGGCCGGCGCCCAAGAAAGCGGCGGCAAAAAAGAAGGCCGCGCCCAAGAAAAAAGCGAAAGCAAAAGCGAAACCGAAAAAGGCGGCTAAGAAGGCGCCGAAGAAGAAAAAGAAACGCTAGGCTTCCGGACGCCAGAAGAACGTTTTCGAGAGAGCCGGGAGTCCTCCCGGCTCTTTCTCTTTTCTCGAACCCTTGTGGCGTTCCATCTTTTTCAGGTTGAGAGCTGCGCGCACACCCGCATTCCCCGTTCTGGACCTGAACCGTTTCTTGTTGGGAATTCCCCTTATGCCAGCGGCCTGCGGTCCGCCCAATCTCCACGAACCGCTAGCATGACGCCGCATGATCCGGGCGCGAGAGCGGATACCACGGATGCGCGGGGGTGGGCAGCTTCATCGGATGCGTTGCGACCACGCCTACTCTAACGCGAAAGCGAAAAAGCGAACCTTGGCTGGCGCTCTTGTCTGGAACACGCAAGAAGCGACGAGGGGTGAACGGAGTGGAGAAGGGCAAGTGAGAATCCCAGCCTAGAGCTATTCGCCGACGGCGAGAACCAGAAGGGTCGCATCGTCGGTTCGGTGGCCGCCGCTGAACTCGGAAACTGCATCGATTATCTTCTCTTGTATCGCGCTTGCGGGCAGCGCTCGGCCCTGTTCAAGCAAAGACAACAACCGCGTCTCTCCAAATTCCTCGCCATTGGCGTTCGCGGCTTCGGTCACGCCGTCCGTAAAGAGGACCACACGATCGCCGGGCGAAAGCCGCACGCTCCCCAGGTCGTAGCTTTGCTCTCCGAAAACGCCGAGAACTCCGCCGCCTTCCCGCAACCTCTCGTGCGTGCCGTCCGGGCGCACCACAAAGGGTGCATTGTGGCCGGCGTTGGCGTAGCGCAGAAGCCGGGCCGGACCATCCAGTTGCGCGTAGAAAAGCGTGACGAACCGGTCGGTGTGCGTGTTCTTCCAGACCAGAGAATTGAGGCGGGCACAAAGAACCTCGGGCGTCAAGAACGGCGAAGAAAGCCCGCGAACGGCCGCCTGCAAGTTGGACATCAGAAGCGCCGCGGGGATCCCTTTCCCCGCAACGTCGGCGATGCACAGACCTAGCGTATCTTCGCCGAGAGGGAGGACGTCGAAGTAATCCCCGCCGACCGCGCCTGCCGACTGCAAGGAACTGGCAATTTCATACCCCGCGAGTTGCGGGATCTCGCGCGGAAGAAGGTTCTCCTGAATAGCCTTGGCCTCGGCGATCTCGCGTTCCTGTTGCTCGAGATGATGGATGGCCTCTTCTCGGGCCTGGTTCTCCTGGTTCGCCCGCCGGCGCGATTCGCGGCGCTCCCGGCCCAATGCGATCTGTTTTTCCAGGATTTCCAGAAGCCGTGAGTTGCTCCAGGGCTTCTCCACGAAATCGCTTACGCCGTACTGCATGGTCGCGACAGCCAGACCTACGGTGGCCCACCCGGTCATGGCTACCACCGGCGGGGCATCCGGCATCTCCTTCAAGTGACCGAGCACATCCAGACCCTCCCGGCCGGACGTAGTATCCCGCGCGTAATTCAAGTCCATGAGGAGAAGATCGAATTGGCGTTCCGCCAAGGCCGCTAGCAAGTCGGCAGGGGTGGTCACGGTTTCCAGGACATATCCGTGCGCCTTGAGAAGCAACTGCAAGGCATCCAGCACGTCCTTCTGATCGTCGGCAATAAGAATTCGGCGCTCGGTCGTCTCACAATCGGTGGCTGTCTCGGTTTCTACCATTGCTCTTACCCCACAGTCGCTCGTGAGCTGTCTTCGCTTGAGCGCTACCCATTAGACGCAGGCAGGGCGCCAGGCGATAGATCGCGCTATCCTGTTTATATTTAATTGTTTGCGTCGAGATTTAGTTTCTCTTAGGGGAGTGCGTTGGCCGTTTGCGGGAACGCTTGTCCCAATTCCGGACAGTACTCCATCCCGGGCAGCGGCCTGACTCCGCGGACCAACAAGGCTCGTGTGGCACCAAGCTCGGGAGGAATTCGCAGACCCGGCGCCCCCTCGGTCAACGAATTTAGGCGCACACGCTTCGGGTTTAGCGCCAGTCACCACTGAAGTCGTGCCAATGCTGTCCGCCTAGAGCAGGGGCTCCGACCAGTTCTCGAGCGTCTCCTTGACCTTGTGCAGGAACTGGTGGGCGATGGCGCCATCGACGACGCGGTGGTCGTAGCTTAGCGTGACGTAGCACATCGAGCGGATGGCAATCGCGTCATCGACCACCACGGGCCGCTTCTCGATGGCCCCGAGGCCCAAGATACCCACGTTGGGCTGGCTGATCACCGGCAGACCGAAAAGTCCGCCAAAAACACCCGGGTTGGTGATAGAGAAGGTGCCCTCCTGGACTTCCTCAGGCTTCAGCTTCTTCGAGCGCGCGCGCTCGGCGAGGTCGTTCATGGTGCGCTGGATCCCGAGAAGGTTCTTTTCGTCGGCGTTTTTCACCACGGGAACGATCAGGCCCCATTCGAGGGCTACCGCGATGCCGATGTTGATGTCCTTGTGTATGACGATGTTGGTGCCGTCGAGAGAAGCATTTAATGTCGGAAACGCACGCAGACCCGCCACCGCCGCCTTCACAAAAAACGGCATAAAGGTCAGCTTGGTTTCGTAGCGCCTTTCGAATTCATCCTTCGCCTTGGCGCGCAGCACCGCTATTTCGGTCACGTCGATTTCATCGACGGAATAAACGTGCGCGGAAACGCGTTTCGACGCCACCATGTGCTCGGCGATTCTTTGTCTCATGGTGCTCATCGCCTGGACTTCGTAATTCCCGAAGTAAATCTTCTCCCGCGGCACCGCGGTTTCAAGCGCCACATGAGCTTGCGCGCCGGGCGCTCCGGGAGCAGCCGCCGGGGCCGGAGTGGACGCCGGGGGCACTAGAACAGGCCGCGCCGCGGGGATCGCAACGAGCGAAGGAACGGCTGCAGGCGCACCCCCCGACGCTGCAATCACCGCTTCGATGTCTTGTTTGCTGATGCGCCCTCCCGCCCCCGTTCCTTGCACCGTCGAAAGATCAATGCCATGTTCTTTGGCCATACGGCGGACTAGCGGCGAACTATGAATACGCCCTCCGTCGTGCGACCCGGACGGGGCGGAGGCCGCCACGGGCGCGGGCATCGGCTTGGGCTGAGGAGCTGGCGCCGGAACGGCCGCAGGAGCCTTTGCCGGAGCAGGTGCCTGAGCCTTTGCAGGGACGGGGGTCGGTGCGGGCGCGGGGGCGGCGGCCGCCGAACCCGCCGCGTCGATTACGCCCACCACCGTCTGAATAGGCACGGTTTGGCCTTCCGAGACTTTGATTTCCTTGAGTATGCCGGCCGAGGGCGAAGGAATTTCCGCGTCCACTTTGTCGGTTGAAATTTCAAACAGCGGCTCATCGCGCTCGACTTTGTCGCCGGGTTTCTTGAGCCACTTGGTGATGGTTCCTTCGAAAATGCTTTCACCCATCTGGGGCATCACGATGTCTACTGCCATGAGCGTTCTCCTCTTCTCCTATAATCCTAATACCTCGCCAGTTCCTGCGCAGCGGCAAAAACCTTTCGCGCATTGGGCAGAAAATACTCTTCTAGCGTTGGCGCATAAGGCACCGGCGTGTCCAATGCCGTCACGCGCACGAGCGGTCCATCCAGCTCGCCGAACGCCTTCTCGCAAAGAAGCGCCGCAATTTCGCCCGCGATTCCGCCAGTCTTGGTATCTTCATGAACGACCAGACACTTGTTGGTTTTCTTCACGGAACTCAGAATCGTCTCTTCATCGAGGGGCAGCAAGGTGCGCAGATCGATCACTTCCGCTTCGATCCCTTCCTTGGCCAGGGCGTCGGCAGCTTCGAGTGACGTGTGCATCATCGCGGCGTAGGAAAGAATCGTCAGGTGCCGGCCTTCGCGGCGAACCACGGACTTGCCAATGGGAACGGTGTAGTCCTCCGCGGGAACTTCTCCCTTGATGCGTCGGTAGAGAAACTTATGCTCGAAAAACAGCACCGGATTATTATCGCGCACGGCGGCCTTTAGCAGGCCTTTGGCATCGTACGGCGTCGATGGGTAAATCACCTTCAGCCCCGGGGTGTGCACAAAATACATCTCCGGGTTCGCCGAGTGGAACGGTCCGCCGTGCACCCCTCCGCCGGACGGCCCGCGGATCACGATCGGCGCCGGTGCATTCCACAGATAATGCCCCTTGGCCACGAAATTGGTGATCTGGTTGAACGCGCAAACGATGAAATCGAT
>DATAIH010000349.1:0-3278 GCA_036262755.1 Candidatus Acidiferrum sp. | reverse complement strand
AGCCGAGAAATTCGAATCCGCGCCGAATGTGCACCACCCGCGTTTTCTGCGGATGCAACTGCACTCCCAGCTGTTCCAGAATCCGAAGCGCCACGGCGATAGCCGCTTGCGCCTCTGCTGCCGACTCGCAGGTGACCACCCAGTCGTCGGCGTACCGTGTAAGCCGATATCCTTTGCGTCGCATCTCCTGATCAAATGGCGTCAGAAGTATGTTACTGAGCAAAGGCGAAACCACCCCGCCCTGGGGAGTCCCACGCTCGCTCGGAAAGAGCCGCCCCTGGCCGTAACTACCGGCTTTGAGTATCGCCCGAATCAAGCGCAATACCCGTCCGTCCGCTACTCGCTGAGCAACGAGTGTTAGAAGCTTATCATGTTCCACGGACCCAAAAAAGTCTTTGAGATCCGCATCTACGATCCACTCCCTTCCACCCTTAATCTCTTTCCATACTTTGCGCAGAGCGTCCTTTGTTGATCGCCCTCGCCGGTATCCAAAGTTGGCGTCATCGAACACCGGCTCGAAGATCGGCTCCAACCGGTTGAGCAGCGCTTGCTGGCACACCCTATCGTAAATCGTAGGGATTCCCAACGTGCGAAACTCGCCCGGCTTACCGGCCTTCGGGATCTGCACCTGCCTCACCGGTTGAGGCCGGTAGACATCCTCCTTCAGTTCGCTCTGCAATCGATCCAACTGCCGATCCAGTTGCGCGGCGAATCCTTCCAGACTCTGCCCATCCACACCCCCACTACCCCGGTTGGCCTTTACCGTCTCCCAGGCCATCTCCAGATTCTTCCGCTTGTACACCTTGTCAATTAATGAATGGACCTTCCTTGCACCCGTCGGGTTGATCCAGTCCACCAGTCTCCTCGGACGAGAATGTACGGGTATTTCACTCATGGAACTGATCCACCTTCCCGCCCTTTCTCATCTGGTTTCCTCTTCCCTTCCCGACCCTCTTCGCCGACTGCCTTCCCCGGCCCATTTCCACCGCTGATGACTCAGTCACGTGGCTTTCACCACACTTCCGGTACTTCGCAGTCGTCCGACTACTGACAGGGCCTCACTCGCCATTTCGCTTGCGCTTATAGGTCTGCTTACCCCGGCGCCACCGGGGACCCTGCCAGTCCTCCTAAGGTCACGCATTGTTCTTCCGTACCGTGCCGTCCGCAAACACCTTGGTGCGGCGGGTGAATGAGAACGCCTTCGCCTCCGTAGTGCAGGCTCGACCTTGCCCCGCCTTTGGCCGACCGGTTCATCTTCGGGGTCGCCCCCATCGATTACAGCCCGGTACTTCTCCTCATGCCCTTCGGATTCCACCTCGCGATGGACACCCTGCCCTCCGGAGAGCTGCAGGCTGGTGGCTCCAGGTCCGCCTTGGCTGGTTTCCGGCTTTCGCTTTCGTGCCCGTTTAGGCTTCTCCATACCTTCCACCTTCTCCGGCCCGCGAGGGGTTACCCCCGCGTTTGGATATGGCACCCCTCATTCGGGCGCCAGAGGGACTTTGACCCTCCTGAACAACGCGCTGCTTAGCGCACACTACGGGCCTCTCCGCCACCCCAGACGGCCCGGCCTGACTCTCACGAGTTGCCGGTTGATCGGACTGCGATCACCGCTGGGGTTTCCCGTGTTGCGTCTGGTCCCCTATGTCTACATGCCGTCGCCACTACCCCGGCAGGACCGACGGGATCGTTCGCTCGTACTCTCCCATCGACTGCGGCCTTCCCTCGATTCCAGGCGGGTCGGCTCCTGCATTGCCTGTTTCGGGGCCTGCACAGCGTTTATTTTCATTACGGCCTGCAAACTCGCCAAGTCGCCTAAAGCGACCCTCTACACCAGAGGCTTCAGCAGCTTCGTTACCTCCACTACTGCTCCGATTGCTACCGGGTGGAGCGAACCAGTTCCCGGGCGGGTCTTTCCCCGCTGTGAACCAGCGCCTTTCACGGCGCACTGGAAATCGAGGCTAGGCAATCTCCTCGGCTTGGTCAATCAGTACGGCGCAACTTATCAGTACACCAAAACGGGATCGGTGCTTCCTTTTGGCACGCCGGCCCTGCGCGAATACGCTGTGAACGATTACGAAGGCTACATAATGGATAGCTGGCGCGTGCGCCGCAGCCTTACGATCACCGCCGGACTGCGGTACAGCAATTCCAGCACACCCTGGGAGGTGAACGGGACCGAGGTCGTGACGACCGTTCCCCTCCAGACCTATTTCGCCGAGCGGTTTGCGGCGATGAACGCCGGCATTCCGAATAATCAGATCAAGGATGCTTCGCTGACCTACGCGCTGGGCGGGCCGGCGAACAGCAAATCGGGATGGTTTGGCCGCTCGAATCTGAACTTCGGTCCGCGCGTGTCGCTCGCATACGCGCCGGACAACACAGACAACTTTTTCAACAAGCTGCTCGGGAAGGGCAGCGTTCTGCGCGGCAGCTTTGCCGTGCTGTACGACCAATACGGCCAGGACATGGCGTTTAACATCGACCAGAGCGGGTCGCCGGGACTGGCCAGCAGCGTCACTCAGCCGATCAACACCAACTTCACGACCTCGGCCCGTTATGGCGGCGCCCTCCCCGCACTGCCCGCGGCCGCTCAAGGCGGCTTCCCGTTTACGCCGCCGACGATCACGGGCGGTTTTGACGAAGGTGTTGGCGTCGTCTCGAATCTCAAAGCGCCTTACTCGCTGGTGTTCAACGTAAATTACGCCAAGCCATTACCGGGGAAACTGACGCTGGAACTCGGATATGCCGGGCGCCTGTATCGTCGGGGCCTCGTGCAGCAGGATTTCGATCAGCCTCTGACTCAATACCTCGACAAGCAATCGGGCATGACATGGTCGCAGGCGGTAACGATACTTCACAACGACTACCTGGCGGCCGGCCAAAACTACGGCCCGATAGCGCCGATACCGTTTATCGAGAACGAGTTCCCGGGAGTGGCGAATGCCTTTGTGCCAGGCAGCGCGACCCAGAACTATTACTACGGCTGGGCCGTGATCAACGGGTTGAGCGACGAAGACAACCTGAATCTGATGGATCGCCAGCGGATCAGCGGAACGAACAAGTGTTACACGATCACCGGGTGCAATACCTTCTATCCTCTTCAGGCTGCTGGACTGCCCACGTGGACGAACGCGGCTTACGCCGACTTCAATGCGCTGACGGTTACACTTCGCCATGCCTTATCGTCCGGTGTGGCATTCGATTTCAATTACACGTGGTCGCACTCCATCGATAATTCGTCCGGCGCGGAATCGGGCGCCGGCACCAGCGGGGCTGTC
>DATAIH010000348.1:0-3770 GCA_036262755.1 Candidatus Acidiferrum sp. | reverse complement strand
AGATCGCTCAGCACGTTCGTCAGTTGAATATTCATCTCGATCAACGTGTTAGCGGTCATCAGAGAGCGTAGATTTTTGGAGGTTCGCCGGGAGGGTCGCGGCGGCTTGACGGAGCTTGAGGCGCAGATAGTCGAGATAGCTTTCGTGCGCAGGATGGGCGCGGAGTTCGTCGATGATCGGCCGGAAATAGGCCAGAGAGCGGATTGGGGACAGTCGAGGTGCATCTGCTGGTCGAATCAGGCGACGTAGGGAGCCCAGGAGCAACGCAGTCTCCACGACTCGTAACGGCACGCCATCATCATGGAAGCGGCGGGCGAGCCATTGATCTGCAGCAGTCGCACGCAGAGGAGTTTCGGGCAGCTCGACAAAGATCGTCAGCACCGAAGAGACATACAACGCCGGGTTGGAGTCCGGATGCAACAGCGAGGCGGCGGGGGTCATTTTTTCCTCCGCCGCGCCGCACTCTCCTGCTCACTTTCGCGAACCCGGTAGCTGTCGCCTTCGATCACCGTCACGTCGGCATGGTGCAGCAGACGGTCCAGCAGAGTCACGATGCAGGCCGCGTTAGGAAAGACTTCGTTCCATTCTTTGAACGGTCGGTTGGTCGTGAGGATCACTGATTTTCGCTCATAACGTCGATTGATGACTTCGTAGAGTAGGTCAGCGGACTTGTCATCGAAGGACAGGTAACCTACCTCATCAATGCAAAGCAAACCCACGTTGGCATAGGCGCGCAGTTTCCGATGCCGGCCTTCTGGCGTTTGGCGATGCAGTTCTTCCAGCAAAGCCGGGGCGGAGCGGAACAGCACGGAGTGGCCTGCCAGCACCGCGGCATGGCAGATGTTTTGGGCAATCATCGTCTTGCCCAGTCCATTGGTGCCCATCAAGATGAGGTTGCGAGCTTCAGCAAGGAAGTCCAACGTCAGAGCGCGTTCCATGACATCGCGTTCGATTTTGGTGGGCCAGGACCAGTTGAAGTCCGCCATGGGCTTAAACTTCTTGATCTCGGAGAGGCGCAACCGCCGTTCCAGACTGCGATGGGCACGTTCGGCGGTCTCGGTCTGCGCCAGATGTTCCAGAATCTGGCGCGGAGACCAGCGCTGTTTGGTGGCCCTCGCCAGAAAATCGTCCACTTCCCCGGCCAGGGCGTGCAAGCCGATCTGCTCCAGTTGCGCCGGCAGGCTATTGCTCGGAGTCGTCGTCGTGCGAGTGGGCGAGTTCATCGTAAGTCTCCAGATCGTGTGGACGGACATCCAGCGCTTGCGCCTCGGGATGCCGGCTGAGGTCCAGCGCCGGCAGCGGGGTGGAGCGATGGTGCCGGCACAAAAGAAAAGCGACTGAGGAGGCCCGCGGGGTATTCCGTTCCAGAGCTTCCCGAACAGCGCGGCGCAAAGCGGCCACGCCGTACAGATCCAGCAAGCGGAGCAGTTGTGCGGTTTGACTGGCGGCCGATTCTCCCTGGGTGAAGGCGCCCTCCAGCAGAGCTTCGCTTTCCGGAACGGCCAGAGCCAGGCGACCCGCACGCGTGGCGTGGAGGGCTTTACGTTTGGTGCGCAGCAAGGCTTGTTCATGCGGGGGGTCGAGGATGACTTGCTGCCGGTCATAGGAGCGATGATGTCGAGCGATCTCGGCAGTGCCGTCCAGGATGCGTATGTCTATGTCGGAGGCCACCAGGGTGAGAGGCCGACCTACGGCCTGGGGTGGGATGGAATAGTCATTGAGATCGAAATGCACGTAGATGGTCTTACGGGATCGCACCGTCTCGATCCGGTCGGTGTTGAAGAGATGAAGCGGCCGCGGCAGCAAGCGCGGCTGTTCTTCGGTGAAAGCTTGGGCTACGGTCCGGGCGCTATCGTCGGGCCAGGGGCGCCGGTGCGCTACTTCGTCGCGCCACACTAGCGCCTGACGATTGCACTCCTCCAAGGTAGTGAAAACGCGTCCTGCCCAGAACGAATCGCGTACATAGCGAATAGCCCTTTCCACGCGGCCTTTTTGATTTCCCGCGCGCACCTGGCAAGGACGTGGCACGAAGTGATAGTGCGCCGCCAGTTCTAACAGGCGCGGGTTGAAATGAACCTGATCCCCACGGCGCTCCAGCACCGCACTGCGAAGATTGTCGTAGAGAATGACTCTGGGCGCTCCGGACCAGGCGTCAAAGGCGCGCACATGACCGCGCAGGAAGTTCTCCGTCGTCTGGTCGAAGAAGAACTCCAAGTACAGCGCCCGCGACCAGGATAAGGTGATCACAAAGCAGGAGAGCTGACGTTTGGCGCGGCCCACCCTGACGGAGCCAAAGTACGCCCAATCCACCTGTGCTTGCTCGGCAGGGAAGGTCTGCAATCGTAGGAAGGCTTCGTGAGGTTGCGGGCGCAACCGTGCGACCACGCGGCGCAACTGCTCCACGCTACCGGCGTAACCGCGATCCCGGATCATTTGGTGGATGCGCGTAGCGCGCAACCGCGGATGCTGCTCCAACGTTAGGCGCACAAAGGGCAGATACGGATCGACAATGGAAGGCCGCAGGGGCTCGGCGTGTTGGAACCGTTCCACTTCAATGGCGCGCCGTACGGTGTCGGGGTGGACATCTAAGGCTTGCGCAATGGTGCCGATTTTCCAATGCTCGGCGTAGAAATAGCGGCGAATCTGTACGCGGGTTTCGGGACTGATCATCCAAGCTCACCTCCGTCGTGGAATTTGTGGGAAGGGATCGACGAAGCGGCCTGGCCGGCCACAGATCGAACAGCGCAGCCAAGGATCGTGACGCTTTTCCAGTCCCAGGGGCAACCAGGATGGAAGCCGAACCGCAACCGGTATCGTGATCGTCTCCCCACAGCCGAATGGTGCCGGAGAAATGACCGAAAGGGAACCTGGATCCGTCACGCGAGCCGGCGCGTGACGCTGCCGGTAGGCACGTTGTCGGTCGCGATGATCGAGCCGGCCCTCTAGACTCCGCTGATGACGGCGGTTGGCAGCGCGGCGTTGCCGGCACCGAGCTTGCGCACGGCAAGCCGGACTGCAATAGCCCTGTCCGCGGTCGCAGTGCGCGCAAATCCAGAAGACCATTCGGCATCCCTGGCTGCGACAAATTCGCAGCCGGAGAACCACTTCTCCATGAACCGCCATCCGCCCGCAGAGGCGGCCTTTGACAATAGCAACGGTTCATGCGAGGGTTGAGCCAGCTTTGAGGGTGGCCTTCTCATGAAGGTTGCCAAGCCAGAACCCCGCTGCTTCGAACAGCGGGGTTCTCTGCCGCCCCAAATGCCCACAATACACTTTTCCATTGAAATGTCTTGGGGGATGACGATCGACGGAGGATCGCGCCTCGGCGCGGATGATGTCGCCGGCGCCTCTAAGCCGGCCAAAGACTCAGAAAACTACGTTTTCTGATGACTGACAACAGGCTACACTCCTGCAGAATCCGCCGAGGGCAGTTGCCACGTCCTACGCGTCAAAGTTGATCGCAGCGGCGTTAACGTTCGCTCGCGGACCGGCTACTGCAACGCCAAGTCTCATGACCTCTTGAGCGGCAGTCCTGTTGAAAAGGACCTCGAAACCCGCATCGCCTCCACCCAGTCCGGAGCCATCCCCGCAACCGCCGAGCTTCCGTACTTTTATTCCGCTCCTGGCATCGCTCGCGTCAATCTGGCGCTCGAAATCGCTTCCGAACCGCTCAAGTTCGAAAAAGTGAAGGGCAAATTCCATGCCGATATCAACGTCCTCGGCATCGCCTCTACTCCCGATGGCGCCGTTAGTGCCCGTTTCAGCGATAC
>DATAIH010000347.1:0-25825 GCA_036262755.1 Candidatus Acidiferrum sp. | reverse complement strand
TGTTTACAGCGTGACCGCGCACGTGCTGCTGCCGGCGGGACTGGCGATTCGGGTGGGACTGCAGAGCAAAACGACTCTGAACGGGGAGGCCTTCTTGGCAGATCCCTTGATTGGACGTCAAGGCCACGATGTGGAACAAGTCTTCCCGGGGCCGCATGCGTGGGATGGGAGCTACACTGACCTGCGGTTGAGCTGGCGCGGAACGAATCTGCGGATTCAGAGCGGGCATGCGGGTGCGGACCTGGTGATCCTCGTGACGCCCCTTCCCGGCGAGACGCACGGTGCCCTTCCTGCGACCGCGGTATTCTCGGTCGCCTACCTCTGGAACCGGCCCGGCACTGCTGCGAGAGTGGCTGACAGGATCGAGGCGCGCAGCGCCGCCGGAGCGGTGGACGTCTATTGTGTGGGAGCCAAGGCTCCCTTCAGCGCCGTTCCCGTGGCTCGACCGTATCTGTCCGCGGAACTGAGCGGCGCCGCGGGCGTGAGCACAGGAAAGTTGCGGACTCTCGAGGAGATCCGCAAGATCCTGGAAGAACAGCAAAGCGCTTATGAACGCTCCTTGGGAGCAAGCCGTTCCCCGGCTGTCGACGCCATCCAGACGACGCTCGGGTGGGACACCATTTATGAACCCGAGCATGACCGGGTGATTACGCCGGTCAGCCGGGTTTGGAGTGTGTACTGGGGCGGGTATGTTCTGTTTGACTGGGACAATTTCTTCGCCGCCACTCTTGCGGGAATCGGCAATCGCGACCTGGCCTACGCGAATGCCATCGAAACGCTGCGGGAACTGACGCCGGCCGGTTTTGTTGCGAACTATGCACGAGCCAGGGACTGGAAAAGCTTCGACCGTTCCGAGCCTCCGGTGGGGGCCCTCAGCGTGCTCGGTCTTTACCGCAAATTCCGCGACCGATGGTTTCTGGAGGATACCTTTCCGCCATTGCTCACATGGAACCGCTGGTGGCAGCAGAATCGCCGCGTCGGCAATTATCTGGTGTGGGGCAGCGACGGAAGCAACCAACCGGAAAATCTCGACGACAGCTCGCGCGGCACGCGCCAAGGAGCGATCTTTGAATCAGGGCTAGATAACAGCCCCATGTACGACACCGCCGTGTTCGACGAAAATACGAAACGGCTCCAGATCGCGGACGTTGGGCTGATGAGCGAGTACGTGGCCGATTGCGACGCCCTGGCGGAAATCGCCGGCCTGATCAACAAGCCCGCGGAACAAAGGGAACTGCGGGAGCGCGCGAGCTTCTACCGCGAATCCCTGGCTACCTTGTGGAATGAAAAAGCGGGAATTTTCCTAAATAAGGATCTGCGCACCGGCGAACCAAGTCTCAGAATGTCTCCAACAAATTTCTATCCACGGCTGGCGCGCGCTGCCACGCCACAGCAGGCTCAGCGCATGATCCGAGATCATCTGCTGAACCCGCAGGAGTTTTGGGGAGATTGGGTGATCCCCGCAACACCAAGGAACGATCCCGCGTTCAAAGACCATGAGTACTGGCGCGGGCGTATCTGGGGAATGAACTACCTCGTCTACCTCGGCTTGCGCAATTACGATCAGCCGCGCGTGCGCCAGGAACTTGCCAGGAAATCCATGGAGCTTTTTCTCGGCGAGTGGAACGCGACGCGGCACGTGCACGAAAACTACAATGCCATCACCGGTTCCGGCGACGATGTTTCCTCGAGCGACCGCTTTTATCACTGGGGCGCGCTGCTTGCGTTGATGGACTACATGGAAGCAAACGACCAGCCAGCCGGTGCCGACTCCGATGTGGCGCGGCCTTAGCCGACGATTTCGAGCTGAAGAACACTCGTTCGGACAATGGCCCCCGAGCTCGCTCCTAATCCTTTAAGTTACCGTAATCGCCCTATTCGGACTGGCGGGACTGGCGGCAGGCCCCGAACCGCCAGCCCAAAATGCAGTCTTATCAGCCGCCGAAGGTGACTCTGGGGCATCTACCGCGGACTGTGGCCTGGCTCCCTTGATCACCAGCCAGAGCATGGTCGCCACCTCTCCTAGCATATTTGACAGGTTTCCGCCAAGGGCGGACTGTTACACACTTTTGATATTACGCAGAGTTAGCTAGATGCCTCGCACCAGCGTGCAATGAAGCGCAACTATGATTTCGCCTTTTGACAACAACAAAGAGTCCTCGAACGGGTTTATAGGAATATGGAATTTAAGGGACTAGTGTCGTGCCTTGCGAATTGGTGGAAGGAGCGGCTCGTCATCAAAAGGGCACCTGCTAAGGCCTTGTTCCCACATGCACTTACGTTGGTGCTTGCTTGCCTGACGTGTCCGCACGCCCGGGGCGACGTGGGAATCGTACTTAACGAGTCGTTGGATACGAGCTTCGACAGAATCTCAGGTACGGGACACAGCGCTGTGTATTTTTCGCGAATTTGTGCGGAGTCGCCGGTGCGCTTGAGGCTGTGCCGCCCGAATGAAAATGGCTCGGTGATGAGCAACTACATCAACATCGGGGAGGATCAGCGGTTCGAATGGAACATCGTGCCCCTCAATATCTACATTTATGGAGTCGAAGATCCCCGGTTTCGCCCACTTTTCGGGTCTTACAAGGTCAAGAATCTATTGGAGGAGAGATACAGGACGAAATATCTGTCCGGGTATTGCGACGGTCCGCCATGCTCGACAAGTTACAAAGCGGAATGGCGAGAGATGGTTGCCGCGACGCTCATTCGCAGCGTGTACATTTTCGTGATTGATACGACGGTGGAGCAGGATAAGGAACTGATCTCGCAGTTGAATGCCTCGCCCAATAAAAATCGCTTTAACGGAATCACCCGGAACTGCGCGGATTTCACGAAGCGTGTGATCAATACCTATTTCCCGCACGCGGCCACCACCGACTACATCAACGACTTCGGGATGACCAGCCCGAAGGCCATTGCGCGGTCGTTCGTTCGCTATGCCGTCCGGAACCCGCAATCCAACCTGAGGGTGCTGCACTTTGCTCAAGTGCCGGGCACCATTAAGAGAAGCAATGAGGTTCGATCAGGAACCGAACAGTTGTACCGTTCCGAGAAACTGCTCATTCCCATGCTGATTTTCGCGGATTACGGAGTACCGGCCGTGGCTGCCTCCTACCTTCTAACAGGCCGATTCAATCCCGAGCGCGAGTTCGAAAAGCACCCTGCCGAAGAGGAGAGTCTTCGCGACGCAACGGAACCCCTGAGGACTCAGGAGGAGGACCAAGCCCAGGTCGTCGGCACTCGGGAAGAATGGAAACGATACAGGAAGGCGCTGGACTCTCTCTTGCAGGAAAGAGGGGAAGCGGAATTCATCGGAAAGCAGCGAGACTTCGGTCGTTTCTTCAAGCATCTGGACAAGGTTGGCACGCCTCGAGTGGACGCCAATGGAGCGTTGTGGATGGAGATCCCCGGCAAGAGTAAAGCACTCAATGTGGGATTGAGTGCAAACAACATTCTTGAGCAGAGCTCGAACACGGAACTGGCGTACTCCCTGCTCCTCTGGCGCACCCAGGGCGTCTTGAAAAGCCCGAAGCACCGCCGGGAGACGATGCCGGAATTCGAAAGCGATTGGGAGCTCCTGCGGCGGGCGCGTTTGAAGAACGCTTTGGTCGTCGCAGGAGATCGCACGCCAGACAAAGATATCCTTGGCGCGGGGCTTCCGCCGGTGGCAGCGACTGAGAGGGGTGTGGATTTTCAGCTCCGATTTTTTTGAATTGTTGGATTAATTTCTTCGGCTGGAATGAACGCGAAATACTCGACGGAGCTTAGGCTCGTGTTCTTTGCAGCTTGACCACTTTGAGCGGCAAAATCTCCAAAACAACGCTGTTTATTTAGCCGATACAGTTCCGGTCGGTGCAGGGAGTTTTGAACGGATCAGGGATTCCACTTGATTCCAGACGTTCGGGTCGCATTCGATTTCGATATGCGACTTCATGAACAGGCGATCGAACCAGGGATAGTTCGGGCAGCTGATGGGATGTGCTTTATAGTCAAAATGAAAATTTCCGATGATTTGTGTGCGGGCGCCATCCGCCGCAAGAATTTCGGGCCGCCCGCGTAGAAACCCATTTGACTGATAGAAGTTGGCCGCCTCCTTGACGTTGGAGGGGATAAGCATGTCATTTTGCTTGCGCTTCGTGATGCTGTCCACCTGGATGGTAAGCAGTACCGGGATGCCATCTTTCTCTAGCTCTCGCGCGAGAGTAACGGTTTCGGAAGCTCCCCAGCTATGCCCGTATATGATGATGCGCGCTTGTTGTTTTTCTTGGGCCGATAGCGAACCGGCATTGTCGACATCGAGAAGTCGCAGGATCTGCTGGTGGGCTTTCTCCCTTCGCTGATTCTCAAAAACTTCCACGTGAACGCCGAAGGGATAGTCCTGGCGGAGACGCATCGCAAGCTGCACTTCGCTGTGGACCGCATTGTCGTGTTTGACGAAACCGCCGACAAATCCAATAACAATAACTCGACGCCCCGCCGGCGGTTCGTCCGCAGAGGCGGAGGGCGCGGTAATCATTGGGCCAAAAGCTACGAGCAAACCAAGAAGCGACCTGCGGAAGCGCTTATTGCTGGGCATGGGTCGTGCCTTTTCTGAGGACTTAGGGATAATAGCAGAAAGCGGGTTCGTTGACGCGAATGTGAAACGATTCGGAGTGGACCCGAGAGCCGCCTGCAGGTTAAGAAAGTTTTGCCGACCACATTCCTACCGATGGATCTTTTGTCCAGTTTGCCCGGTTAACCGGGACCTGTCGGCAAAGAGTCTTAATCGGTAATCCCGTACTCTAGATAAGGCTTTGAGATTTGGCGGATTTTGTCCTCCGACTCGCTCGCTGAAATCGAGAACTCCACGTCGACTTTGATGATCCGACATTGTTTCAGCACGTAAGTCCTATGCGTCCGCGTAGACAGGCCGCCCTCTGTGGTAAACACGTTCAGCAGGTCGCTGCGCGTCATCCCGGGCTTGATGGTGTCAATCCAAGCGAGCACGCTGTCTACCCACTGAGCGTGCCCCCAATCAATGACAGGTTCTCCGGGGCGAGTTACAAGCTCCAGAGGCCGCCCAGTGGATGAACTGTGCTTGATTTCGAATCGTGCATTGCCGATCACGTTGGGCTGGTGCCCGTAATCCGTATGTTCCAACTGGTCGAGCAAACGCAGTGCTGCCGTCGCCGTTTTGTTGTTCCGTCCGACGATGGATTGGGGAGCTTCGAACGCCAGGTGCAGGATGAGAACAATCCGTCTTCCGGTCTCAGGTGAATTCATTTCTTGCTCGCTCACGACTCTCGTGATTGCGCGGGCGGCTGCGTCACCCGCCTCGTTGAGTAGCTTTTCGTCTGACGACGTGTATACGGGCACCAGCAAGAGTCTTGATACGGTTTCTTCGACATTCTTGTAGGAAGCCGATTCTGCTTGCGACTGGTTTTGGGCAATGGCTAGATGACTGGCGAGGGCAGCAACAAGGAATAAGAGCAAAACGAGTAGGCCTGACTTCGAACGCATCCGCATATTCATCGGGGCACCTCTACTGGGAGTTCTGTTTCTTCATCACGCTAACGCGCGCGCTTCACTGCGGCGCGTAAAACCTAGGGCCGAAAGGAATCCGCCATCCGGTACTTTCGAAATCCGGGTGCGTGCAGGGTGGTATGACCGGCATGAATGGCCTGCTCACGGTAATCGACGTAAACAAACGTAGGGTCCCCCCTCGCCTTTGTGGGCCAACCGAATCTGTGGACAACTTCGATGCCCTATGCGGCGGCGAGGTTGTCGTGCCTCAGCGAACCTTACGACCTCGGCGGTAATGCCGACTAGGAGGACTTGGGGCCAGCGGATTGGGCGGCGTAGGCTTTTTATGTGACCGTGCTCACCAAGAAGCGTTCCTGCGTCACTGACAATCGTGACTGGACGGAGTAGAGCAATACACAGTCACGCCCGTGAAGATCAATTGGGAGCCGGACTCTCGTGCGACACACGCGAATCATCGTCACCCACTATGGCGGGCCCGATACGATACAGGTGGCTGAAGAGGAGTGCCCGGAGCCGAAGGGCGGTGAAGTGCGAGTGAAGGTGCTGGCCGCGGGCGTGAGCTTGCCTGACGTACTGGCGCGCGAGGGCGTCCATCCGGAAACACCGCGCGTGCCCTATACGCCCGGTTGGGACCTGGTCGGCATCGTGGACCAGATCGGCGAAAGCGTCGCCGGTTTCGAACTGGGCCAGACGGTTGCGGCCATGCCGATCAGCGGTTGTTACGCACAATATGTTTGCTTGCCGCAACGCAAGTTCATTCCAGTGCCCGCAGGTTTGGACCATGCAGAAGCCGTCGCGGTCGTCTTGAACTACATCACGGCGCACCAGATGCTGCATCGTTCGGCGAAGGTAAAGCCGGGGCAGCGCGTGCTGATTCACGGCGCGTCAGGCGGCGTCGGCACTGCGTTCCTGCAACTCGGGCGGCTCGCCGGCGTGGAAATGTACGGAACGTGTTCGGCGCAGGCGGCGGACGTAGTTAAAGAGCTTGGCGCTACCCCCATCGACTACCGCAATTCTGACTTCGTCCAGGAAATCCACCGCCTCACCGGCGACGGTGTGGATGCTGTTTTCGACGGCATCGGTGGGGACAATCTCGGGCGCTCGCGTGAAGCACTGCGCGAAGGCGGCCGCGTCGTGGTCTACGGATTCCAGGCCAAGCTGCACGGAGGAAGGATGGCTTCGGACGCGACGAACGGGCGGCACCCAATCCGCGAATCTGCGATCTTGGGGTGGTACATCCTGCAGAACTGGTTTCTGCGGGGCCGCAAGAGCATGGTGCCTTACAGTATCCAGTGGTTGATGCGGCTGAGACCGACATGGTTCCGCCACGACCTGCTCACACTGTTCGACCTGCTGCAGCAAAAGAAGATCAAGCCGCTGATCGCGCAACGGTTGCCTCTCTGCCAAGCGCGGCACGCACACGAATTACTAGGAAGCGGAGGCGTGATCGGTAAGATCGTACTCGTGCCCAACGGGTCATCGCCTGAGTCGAAAGCGGCGTAACATTTCAGAAGGCACTGACTTCCTAAATCAGACAGTGAGATAATCCGCAACGAAACATCGGAGACGGGAGTGTGGCCCGCTCTGTTGCGAGCGGTCAGCATGCACTCCTAAGTATCCAGAACGGAGTCTTGCGATGAGGCCAACCAATACCCTTTCGACTAGGCGCGAATTCCTACAGGCTTCCGTGGCGGCCGCGGCTTCTGCTGCCGTTCCTGCCTCCAATGCCCTGGCTCAGAATGCTCCGCAGCAACCTAGGGACGACACGTTTCTAGCCCGGCAGAAGGAACGGCGAAAAGAGTTATGGGCGCTCCTAGGGGATTTGCCGTGGGAGCATAGGCCGGGGCCAGCGAAGCTCATCAGCAAGGAAGAGCACGAGGACTACACGCTGGAGCGGCTGGTTCTCGACTTGAACGGCGTGGAGCCGGTGCCAGCCCTGCTGCTGATTCCGCGTAAAAGGCAAACGCCTGCGCCGGGGCTGCTGTACATCCATTGGCATGGCGGGATGTACGACCTGGGCAAAGAGATGCTGCTCAAAGGTGTGGAGGTCGCGCCGGCGTATGCGCCCGTGTGCGCGCAGAAGGGGCTAGTGACGCTGGCAATCGATAGCTGGTGCTTTGGCGAGCGCAAGCACGAGAAGAACGGTCATGAGGGGGAAGAAAATGCCTTCAAGCTAATGCTGTGGGAGGGGCAAGTGCTGTACGGGATGATGATGTTCGACGAATTTCGCGCCATGGATTACCTGGCGAGCCGCCCGGAGGTGGACAACCAGCGGCTGGCCGCGCTAGGCATGTCCATGGGCTCGACGAAAGCGTGGTGGCTGGCAGCGCTCGATCCGCGAGTGAAGCTTTGCATGGATGTGTGCTGCCTGACGGATTACGAAGAGCTGATCAAAGCGCATGGCTTGCAGGGGCATGGGATCTTCTACTACGTGCCGTCGTTGCTGAAGCATTTTCAGACAGCGGAGATTAATGAGCTGATTGTCCCGCGCGCGCACCTTAGCGTGAACGGGATGCACGATCCGCTAACGCCGCCGGCAGGTGTGGACAAGGTGCGAAATTATTTGCAGCCGCTATATCGGAAGTACGGAAAGGAAACCGAGCTCCGCATAGAGTTGTTCGATTGCGCCCACGTAGAGCTGCCGGAGATGCGCAAACTCGTTCTGGAGTGGATGGATCGGTATTTGATCGCGGCACCGGGAAACTGACCCACTACCGAATATTTGGGCTTATGGAATGCGTAACGCCTAAGAAGCTCCGCAAACCCGGAGCCGCTTACTTCTGGTCTTCGATGATTTCAGCGCGGACCAGTCTATCAAGAAGAGGGAATTCGCGATCGAGATACGCGTTGCCTTCGTTGAATAGCTTCCCTTGATGTCCCGCACGCATGCCCCCGCCCGAAGTTTCGCCGTAGCCTGCGTACAGCTTGTCGATGACGCTCATGCCTTCTACAACCTTGCCAAATGGGGCGAAGCCCATCGCGTCGAGCCGCGATTGATCGCCCGTGTTGAGGTAAATCTGCGTCGTACGAGCGTCTGGGCCGGTCATAGCAAACGCGAACGTCCCTCGCACGTTGCTGTCCTTCACGGGATCGTCGGGGAACCGTTCGTTCTGCCACATCTTCGCAATCGCAGGATTGCCCGCAATGCCGAATTGGGCGAATCGGCCGGAAATCACGCGGAAGAACCGCGAATTATCGTAGAAGCCGACTTGGACGAGGTGGTAGAAGCGATCGGCGCCGCGTGGCGCGAGCGCTCGAGTAACGTCGAGCAGGATGATGCCCTTTGTGGTTTCAATGCGCACGCGGTACATAGCAGGCGCAGGTTGCGACCACAGCGAGTCGTGCAAATCATGCAGCGCGCGAGAACCCTTCTCGGGCGCGAGCGACTGCGAGGCCGCTGCAAGCAGCGTCGTAAACGCAATGAAAACCGCCAAAAGGACGAAGCGAGTCATATCAAAGTAGCCGTCAGTCTCTTCCTTAAACACTGCGACGGGACGCTCCAAGTTATTGTAGGAAGAAACATCTTGATAGTACTGAAGCCCCCAGAGTCCCGCTCTGAAGAAATCACCGTCTCCTACTTTTATGACTTACGACGCATCGGCACATACACCGTTCAGCTGTACCGTCATCTTCCTGCGGAAATCAGCAAACAAGACATCCCCTCCAACAGTGCAACCTTCGTCGTGACTCCAGTGAGCTCTTTGTCGGCCCGCCTGCGTCCAAATCAACTTCTGAGGTTATGCGTTAACCGGGCCCTTGGCCCGGCGATAGCCCCTGTTTCGCCAGTGTCTCGCTTAGATGCCAAAACCGTATGATGTATACTTCCGTTGTTGGACGGCAAAAAATGCGAGGGTTGGTCCCATTCTGGTCCAGTGCCTACTCCGTGCTGATCTTTGCTGCATCAGTTGGGCTTCCGAAGTTTGTTGTCCCGAAGTCTCCCTGACCTCATGATCAAAACCCGCACGTCCGGTGATTGGCTATCGCAAGTGACTACGATTTACGTGAAGGGTGCACGGCAACGGACTGAGACGGTGATTGAGAAGCCGGTGCAAGACGATGCTACCAAGTGGGTGGCGATTCAGCAATGCGATAAAAGGCGGCGCTTCAACCTGAATGAGCGAGACAAAATCTATGCCTCTTTCGAAATCGAGGATTGGTCAGAGAGGTTGAAGAAATCACGCCCAGTTCGTTTGAGGCAGATGTCTGGAGGCGAAGTGACGGTGACAATCGATTCCATTGATACGGGGGAGCGCCGTCGGTTTGAGCACTACACCGCTCGTCACGTCAAAGTCAGAACTCGCTTCGAACCTAGCCCCGGTGCTTCAACGCCCGCGAGCGTGGAAGAGACAGACGGGTGGTATATCGACTTGCCGGGACTCGGATGTCAAGGTCAGACATCAAGTGGCCTTGTCTTCGGTATTCTCGGCGGCAACCGCCAAGATCGATTGCATATCAACTGGCTCGGTAAAGCACCACGAGGCTATTCGATCGAAGAAACCACCCTCAGGACTGAAGCAGGAAACAAGACGACCAGCAATGTGGAACTCATCGAAATCTCCGAAGCGCGCCTCGATACATCCCTTTTCGATCTGCCTGCAGGATACAGGCTCGCGCTACAGACCGGGAATGACGGGGCTGACTTAACGAAGGCCGACACTGTCTCGAACCGCGCGCAGTATTACTGGGCGAGGTTTACTTACTGGGTGCGTGGTGTCTTTCGTTGACCCTAGGTACCAAAGTTACCGCGAAGGCGGTGTTTACCAGGACTTTGCCTTGGACGAGGCAATGTATTTCAAACAGCAAGTGACGCTAACTGAAAATCCGATGAAATTGCCACGAATCGTTTTCCGCTTAGCGAATTCCTCTAAAGGAGATGCCTTACGACGCATTGACTCTCGAGCTGTTTTCCACCACGTTCGACAATTAACGTGTGCTTGTCGCCTGGCTTGCCGCTCAGAGCCTGGATCAACGCGGCTCGCGTCGCACCTGTCACCTTCAACCCGTCTACTTCGACGATAAGGTCACCGACGCGCACTGACCGTTGCCGCGTCTGGCTTCACCCGCACAGTTATGTTCGTGCTGTTCAACATTGGGCTGCTCTTGTGTGGTAGACTCTCGCGGCGTTTCATATGGCAACGAGCCAACCCGAAGACCTTCCGTCCAGTCCGAGCAATCCGGCTGGTCCGACCACACCAGCCACGCCACTGACGCCAGCCGGGTTACGACCACCCCTCAAAGACTGGTTACGGTGCGCCACCATCGTTCTCATCGTGCTAAACATCTCGATGTTCCTCATTATGGTTCTCCAAGGCGTGTCCGTCTTTGAACCGACCGTGGAGAGCGTCTTGAAATGGGGCGCCGATTATGGGCCGCTGACTTTACACGGCCAGTGGTGGCGGATGGTGGTCTCCACCTTTCTGCATTTCGGCCTCATTCACCTGCTCTTCAATATGTTTGTACTGTTCAGCATTGGTCTGTTCATGGAAAGCCTGGCGGGCCGCGGTCCCTTTGTCGTTCTTTATCTGGTGTGCGGGCTAGGAGGTTCCGCGGCAAGCTTACTCTGGCATCCTTCGAGTGTGAGCGCCGGCGCTTCCGGCGCCATCTTCGGCTTGTACGGGGCCCTGCTCGGCTTCCTGGTTCACCATCGCGGCTCCATTCCCGGCGAATCACTCGCGTCGCTGCGCAAAGGGGCGCTTACTTTCATCGGCTACAATTTGCTCTACGGGCTGCGCCCCGGAGTGGACATGGCCGCCCACGTCGGGGGACTGGCCACCGGATTCGTGGTCGGTCTCTTTTTGATTGAGCGGCCTTCTTCTAGTGCCACATCCGGTTCCGGCGAGCTGACCGCCTCAAGGAGCGAGCTAGCGCCTGCCTCCAACTGGCGCGTCCAGACGGCCGCGGCTCTTGGGCTGGCGCTGATCGTTGTTCCCATGGTCGCCCTGCCGAAACCAGATGACTATTTAGCTGAGTACAACCGGTTCGCCGCCATGGAAGAAAAAGCCATCGACCTTTTCAATACTTCGGTGAAGCAATGGCAGGCGAGTCAGATCACCAGCGAGCAGTACGCAGATACCCTCGAAACACAGATCTTGCCGCCGTGGCGCGCCGAACGTGAAGCCATGGAAAAGTTGAAGGTCTCCCGGGACCAGGCCGCCAGGAAGCGTCTTCTGGTTGAATACCTAACTGACCGCGAGCAGGGTTGGCAGCTCACCGCCGACGGCTTGCGCGCCCACGACGCTGACAAGCTCAGGCAAGGGGCGCAGAAAGGCGCAGAAGCCGAGAAGGTGGCTGCGCAACTGCGCGGCCGCTAACAAACAGGGGCGGCTGGACTTGGACATACTCTTTCCTGTCAACCGACCCGACCGGAGGCTGCTACTTGGAGTCATTGTGAGGTGACTCATGCGCGGTGCCCCGCAGCAATCTATTTCTGCCGACTCTGGTCCTCGCGTTTAGCTTGCCGACTAGCGAGAACTAATGAAGATGAGAGTAGAAATAGTGAAGCGTTCGCAAAACAGCAGTTTGGCCTAATCATAAAGATATTAGAGACAGCTCTTTGACATTCGGCTCGGCCAACTCCTGCTAAGTCGGGAAAGTTCCTGCTAGCTAACACCCAACGTTCCAGAAAATCCCACATACCAAGCAGAAATCAGCAAGGAATGGGTGCAACGCGTCAATCTGCGGCGAGCGGGCGCAGCTTCCCATTAGACATCTCTGAATAGTCCTGAAATACCCGCGTTCCTAGTGTTTCGTACAGGTCCTCTTGCCGAGAAGGCCGTACGATTCCCGACGTATTGTCAGGCAGCTTCTTACGTATCGAGTCGAAAAGCGCTTCACGTGCCTCGTACGCAGCCTGATTCTTGTATTCGGTTAGCAAAACGATGTTGCCATCACTTTTTTGGTCGCCTTTTTCTGCAATGCGGCTATAGCTCAAGATGGCACCCTGACGCTTGGCTACGTCACATACCCTTATCCAGTTGTCGTCTAAATAGCCCAGCGCGAAGCCAAACATTCCGGACTTAACTTTAATAAATTCCATCGTCCACACTGGCTTATCTGAAGGACCTTGCGCTGCTCCGCCAACCACCAGGAAGAAAGAGAAAAGAAGAAAGCCTGAAAACATACGCCTTAGCATGAAAGCACCTCCATCTGGGTTTCGACCCACGATAATAGCAAATCATTGCACGTAGGCAGCGCCATTTCATGCGGTGATTCCCTACCTTCTTCCTAACACGCACGTGGACTCCGAAAGCCCCTCTTTGATCACTGCCGGAACACGTCTGTACTCAGGTAGCGCAAACCAGAGTCGACCGCAATGGTAGCCACTGTCGCATCTGCCCCGAGGCGTGCCGCCACGCGGAGCGCCGCTACGACATTGGCACCCGTCGAGGTTCCGGCAAAGATCGCTTCTTCCGTCGCTAGGCGCCGGGCCATGCCCTTGGCGTCTTCTGTGGTCACCGGCAAAATCTCATCGACCTCCTCGGGCTTCCACAGAGGCGGGATAAAGCCGATGCCGATGCCCTCAATCTTGTGGGAGCCCGAGGGCTTGCCTGAAAGGACCGCAGACTCAGCGGGTTCCACAGCAAAAACGCGCAGTCGTGAATTGCGGCTCCGTAGTGCGTGGGCCGTTCCGTGAATTGAGTGCGCCGTGCTCACGGCGTGCACAAAGGCGTCAACGCGGTGGCCAGACTGCCGCCAGATCTCCTCGCCGAGCGGGTGATAGCCGCTTTCGCCATCCCGATTGTTCAGCTGATCGCACCACCAATGCCTTGGCTGCCGACTGATCTCGCCCGCAGTGCTGATCATCTTCTTGATAAGCTGCTCGGTGATCTTCTTGCCATCGCTCGGGACGTCCGTGATCGTGGCGCCGTACGCGCGCATCGTGCACCGTTTTTCATCACTGAATGCATCGGAGAAGACGAAGTGCGCCTGGTATCCCAGCGCGGCGCACACGAAAGCAAGGGAGATGCCTGTCGTTCCGGCGGTATATTCGACGACCGTGCCTCGCGGGGAGAGCCGTCCGTCTGCGGCGGCGTGCTCGATCAGCGCTCTGGCCATACGATCCTTCATGCTGCCGGTCGGGTTTGCCGACTCCAGCTTAACTACCACGCGCGCAGAACCGGCTGGCACGACGCGGCGAAGTTCAACCAAGGGAGTATTGCCGATGGCATCAAGAATCTTCAGACTCGACATTGCTCATTCACCTTAGACACGCCGATTGTACGTTGCTGCCACGCCGAATGCCGCCGCATTCCGCTACCAGACGAACCCCATTTTGGTCGGTCAGCAATGTCTGCTCCGATAGGTTCGGATAATCGAAAAAGTTCCGTTCTGGGTACTGGACTCGGCCCGTTCCGAAAAACCCTTTGAGGGCCCCTCTGTAACTCGTTGAATCCACGCAATCGAAATTGGGGCTCTGGGCGTTCTGAAACCATTTGTTTTTGTTCCACTCTGTCGCGGCAATGAGAAAGTCGCAACGTACCTCCCACAAAAGCATCAGTGCTGTTTGAGGATGGTGCGCACGGGGCCGAGGTCGCCATCGATGGGGCCAGTCTTCAAATGGGTGATGTCGAGATTGAGGATGTGCGCGATAAGCGGATACACGTCGACGTTCTCGAAGGAGGGAATGCTGACGTTTTGCTGAATATCGGGTCCGACGGTGATGAAGGTGGCCTTCATTTCAGGAACGCGCGCCGGATCGTACCCGTGATTTCCGCCCTTGGGTGTAAACGGCGGCTCTTTGAGATCGTTAAAGCCGAGCACATAAGGACCGGTCTCGACGACGATTGGATCGCCGAAGCGCGGATTGCCGTCCGCGTGCAAACTGGGAGGCGCATGAGCCCGTCGATAGACGACGAACTTATCGCTCTTGCCGTTTAACGCTCCATAGATGTTCTCCGCGTCCGCTTCGGACTTTGGGAAAATTGTAAAGGGGCCGACAATCTTGGCCTGTGAGCGAATTCCCGGGTCGAATTGCGTCAGATTGAGAGACTCACCGCGGAATTGGACCATTCCGTGATCGGCTAGCACGATGAGGTCGACAGGCAAATTGAGGGAGCTGATGCCGTCGGCCAGTTTACCGACGATTTCATCGAGCGCGTGCACGGCGTCCTGGACTTGGGCCTTGCGGGACCAAACTGATGCCCTGCGCGATCCGCATCAGAAAAATAGACGGTGATAAAATGGGGACGCCGGTCGGGTGGAAGGCGCAGCCAATCGAGAACCTGCTCGACGCGTTGCTCGTTGGGAACCTTGCCGTCAAATTTCAGGTAATAACTGGGCCGCTCGCCCTGAATTTCCGCCTCGGAGCCGGGCCAGAAGTAGCAAGCGGAGCGCATGCCTTGCTGCTCGGCAAGGGACCATAACGGAGTTCCTCCGTACCAGCTTCCGTCGGTCACAGTTTCCGGTTTGTTGTAAGAGTAAGATTCGTCGCGGACGGGATCATAAAAAGTATTGCCGACGATGCCGTGATGTTCGGGGTAGAGCCCGCTGATGATGGTGTAGTGATTCGGAAAGGTGATCGATGGGAACGACGGGATCATGCCGTCCGGCGCGGTGGCGCCCTTTGCAGCCAATGCGAGCAGATGCGTTGCATGGTAGAGCCCCGCGTAGTCGTAGCGAAAGCCGTCCAGCGAAACCAGAACGACGTAGTGCTTCGCGAGTTGTTGCTGCGCGTTCGGGCCGTGGTTGACAAAGATGACGGGCGGGGTGGTCTGCGCGCTACACGAAATCCAAGACAGGCACGCAGAAAAGACCAGCAGGAACGAACGAAGGAGTGTCTGTTTGAAGCGAACATGCATGCGGTTTCTCCCAGATTCTGAGATTGTTTGACGGCGAGAGGCGTGTTTCGATAACAGACTAACCTCCTCACGCTCTTCGAGCAATTCGAGGACTGGCTAGGCGCAGGCTTCCGCTTCCGTTATATTGCGTCTTCAAACCGGTAAAGTCGCACCGAGCCCCATATTTTCGCTCGCCCGCTTACTGGCTTAAAACCCTTGCGCCAAGCGGGACCATTAGCTATAAAGTGAATTGATAAACCCCGGAAGGGAACGATTTCCATGAAGGCCGTCCTGAAAAGCCTAAGCCCGTTCGTAATCGGGATGATTTGCGCGGGAGTGTGCCCAGGAATAGGTGCTGGACAGTCGACGACACCGGGAGAGCCAACGGCACGTTCAGCCAATGAAGCAAAGAGTTCCGTGCAGGGTAAAGTCGTGCAGGAGCCGGGCGGGCAGGGAATCCGCAAAGTCAGAGTGATTCTGAGAGGCGGTTCGAACCAAGGGCGCCAGCAGTTTGAGGCCACGACAGACGAAACGGGTGGGTTCAAAATCGAGGGTCTTGAGCCGGGAGCATACTTGGTGGAGTTGGCACGATCAGGTTATGCCGCGGACAGAAAGATGAACTACGACAAAACTACGATTAGGGTGGTCGCAGGGCAGGACACGAAGGATCTGGTTTTCCATATGCTCGTGACCGGGGTAATCACGGGAAAAATCGTAGATGCGGACGGCGATCCACTCCAGTATGTGCAGGTAGTGGCGATGGTCGGGGCTGGAAGAGCACCACGAGGCTATCCGACACAATCGGGAAGAGGAGCAACGAACGATTTAGGAGAATACCGGATTGCGGATTTGCCGCCTGGTAAGTATATCGTCGAGGCTGCTCCCCCGAAAAATGAGGCGCCACCACATAGCCAAAACGAAAAGAACGCTACGAGCGGGCGACTGGTGTACGTAACGACTTATTTCCCCGGAACCTTGGACCAGCGGCAGGCCGCCGCAGTAGACGTGTCTGCGGGGGGAACCGCCATCGCGAGCTTTGGAGTGCGGTCCAGTCGAGCCTATCTTGTGAGTGGAACCGTCATGGGACTGGCTGCCCAGCCAAAGCCCAGCGACGATACGAATGGCGTTGCCTCGGCGGAAATGAGGGACGGAACGGTAATTAGTGGGGGAATAGGAATAGGCCAGCTCTTATTGATAGGAAAGAACGGGCAACCTGAAGAGCAGAATTTGGGTGAAGGCGGGAAATTTGAATTTCCGAATGTGTTACCAGGGACGTACCGGGCACAGGTGATTGTATTTTCGGGCTTTCTCAATGGACAGACGCCGTCGATGAAAATGCAGACGATCAGCACACCCATCGAGGTGATTGGATCAGACGTAGTCGGTTTGCGGCTGCAGGTGGACAAAACCGCGGATGTGACCGGAAAATTTCACATCGATGACGACGAGAAAATCGATTGGAGGCAGTTGAATGTGAGCCTGCTCATGGTGCCGGAGAGCGAGGATGAGGGCACGGGGTTCGAAATGATGGAGCAGGCAGGGATGGCAAGGGTGAACGAAGACGGTTCGTTCGAGATCAAAGATGTGCCGGGAGCAAATTACCAACTGGCCGTAGGCGCGGGCTCGGAGAAATTCCGCGATTACTATACGAAATCGGTGCTGCTGGAGGGACGAGAAGTCGCTGACACGGGATTTGCAGCGGGGCCCGGGACGGTGCTGGATGTGCTGGTTAGCGCGAAGGGCGCGGGAATTGCGGGAACGGTGGTTGACGAAGAGGGTAAGCCGGTTCCGAATGCGGCCGTCGTAACCGTTCCGAGCACAGGAAAGCTGGGACGGCCGGATGCATACCAATATGCGCGGAGCGACGAAAGCGGACATTTCGCAGTGCGAGGCATGAATCCGGGCGGATTTCTGGTACTGGCGTTCGAGGAGATGCGTGAAAACTATCGCTTGCCGGAGTTCGCGAAGAGGTATGAAGGAAAAGGGCAAAAGGTGGAGTTGCAGCAGGGCGGAAGAAAGAGCGTGGTGGTGAAGCTGATCACAGAGGAGGTCGAGAAACCTTAGTGGCTAGGTGAAACTATTTTGGCAGCCGTCCCCGCTACTGAGCATTGCGGCGAGGATCCACGAACAGTCGCCCGAATACGGCCCCAAATATAAATCCCCCTACATGTGCCAGATAAGCTACTCCTCCTGTCTGGACCGTGGCGACGCTGCCGACATTCAATAGTTGGATGAGGAACCACACGCCGATCAGCAGCGCAGCCGGAATAAAGGTGACGCGCACAAAAATGAGGATGACCAGGAGCGTCCGAATCCGATCGCGAGGGTAGGTGACAAGAAAAGCGCCCATCACTGCCGCTATCGCACCACTTGCACCCAGGTTGGGAACTGTGGAATGAGGGTCGGCGATAACCTGAGCCAGCATCGCCACCAACCCGCCAAGAAGGTAGAACGCCGCGTACCGCAAGGGATTCATGGCGTCTTCAATTTCCGGCCCAAAAGCCCACAAAAAGATCATGTTGCCGATGATGTGCAACCAACTCCCATGCATGAACATGGCCGTGAGAACGGTGATCCAATGATGGCCGCCCACAATGTTGGCCGGGACTGCGGCCCAGCGGAGCACAAACGCTTCGCCGCCTAGCAATTCCTGCACAAAGACAAACCCGTTAATCACAATAATGAGCACCGTCATCAGCGGAAAATGTGCCGGACGCCGCGATGCATCCGATAATGGGATTACGGTGCCCACGCTTTTTTCTCGACTCCTCGAAACGCTCGGACCGAACGAGCCCGGCTTTTATTCCCGCTACCTAGGCTGGATTGGCCACCACGCGACGCGCTGCAGAGCATAGCATCAGCCGAGTTACGCCGCTAAAAAGCATGCTGATCCCCACGAGTGTACCAATTACCCATTCCGTGCTCGAGGGCCATGTTCTCCAGATCATAGCCGCAAGGATTAGAGTAATGATGCCGTCGAGCAGGATCCAGCCGGACCCGGGCATGGGGCGCAGAAGAAGGGACAGGGCAAATTCCAAAATTCCTTCCACGAACAGATAGATTGCCAAAACGAGTGTGAGCGACGCCAGGCCCGCTACCGGATGCAACAAGAGGTAGGCGCCCACCCCAACGTACAGCAACCCCAGCAGCACCTCCCACAGGAATCCGCCGGTGCCACGAGTCCGCCACGCGAATGCCAAGTGGGCTCCGCCGCTGAAAACGAGCAGCCAGCCCACAAGGATTGCCACGGCGATTCCGGCAGTGCGGGGAACCACGATCGCCAGAATGCCTGCGATAATCATCAAAACGCTGAGTGTCGTAAGCCACCCCAGGGACTCTTTCGCGAGCGCGCGTATAGATAAAGCGGTCATGGTGTCTCCTTTCTTTGCGAAGACCTTTGAAGGCCTACCTTGACACCCACCCGGCAGAATCCCGCGGCCGATACGGCTCGAGCCCCCAATGGCCAAGGCATGTCATTGGACAAATGGAATAGCGGTCCTCCGCACAACCCAATGCGCTTTTGCCTTGAACGGACACCCCGCGTTCGCTCCAGAATTCTTTCACGGGGCATAGTGCCTAGGATGGGAACCGTGACGCGAAGCATAGCACTTCCAAAATCCAATACGAAGGACAGACTTTTCCACCTGGCGGCTGCGGAGGATTGCGGGCTGACAACCTTGCAAGTAATCGAACGTGCCTGGCTCCAAGAGTGTCTCCCGATGGCTCCGCGAAACGGCGAGTTCGTTCCATAGCAACTTGGGCGGTAAGCTTGTTTGACAGGCGTTCGAGGTCATTGCGGCGTCACAGGCAGCGTAGGTTTCTCCATTCGTTGCAATCAACGCCGACACTTTAGCGGCGGCTGCATTACCAAGCCGGATTTGCGAAAATGATCCTGCCGGCCCGACAAAGCATTGGCGGGCAGAAGAGAGAAGGCTAGCAGCATGCTGGAAGCGGCCAAGAATCTGCTTCTGATTCTCAGTGCGATCTTCCCCATTGTGGACCCAATCGGAGGCAGCCCGTTTTTTCTGGCGCTCACCGGTGAATATAGTTCGGAGGCGCGAAAAGCATTGTCATGGCGAATCGCCATTGACAGCTTGATCCTGTTGGTTGGCTCGTATTTCGTCGGTACCTACATCCTGGCTTTCTTTGGGATTTCGCTACCGGTCGTGCAGGTCGGCGGAGGAATGGTTCTCGTAGCGATGGGGTGGGCAACGCTGATGGAAAGCGATGAAGGGTGCGATAAGAGTGCGCGTAAGAGCATTGCACCGCAGGACGTATTTCATCGGGCGTTCTACCCTTTAACGTTGCCGCTGACCGTTGGTCCAGGATCAATCTCCGTTGCCGTCACGCTGGGAGCAAACGCGGCGCGCCGTCACACTCTACATCCTTTGACAATTCTGACGGCCTTGGTTGGCTTCGCATTGATCGCCTTTAGCATCTTCCTGTGCTATGGATTTGCCGATCGCCTAGCTCGAACGCTGGGGCGCACCGCGATGACGGTAATCACGAAATTGGCGTCGTTTCTTCTGGTTTGCATTGGCGTGCAAATCGGCTGGAACGGCATCAAGGAGTTGCTGGAATCACTTGCCCTACGTGTGGCTTGAGAACGGACGGCGCTCGGTGAACGAAGATCAGCGCCACTCAAATTTCGGTCGCGGCTGGATGTGCCATACCGCACTTGTAACCGGATATCGTCGTCCGAGTAGGAATCTGTCGGGCAACCTGCGAACTACGCGACTTGCGAAATAGGCGGATCAACATACTTGACCAGCAGCACCTCGTTGCCCTGCTCGCTGTAAATGATCTCGTCGACAAGTTTCTTTGCCAGCAGAAGCCCGAAGCCACCTGGCCGAAGGCCTTGGGCTTCGCGAACGGCGACGTGGCCTAAGAGATCGTCGGCGGGGCGGTTGATGGCGGCGTGGCGAAGCTCTTCGAGCGAAAAGCCATGGCCGGGGTCCTTGACGCGGCATGCAACCGCGCGACGGGCGCGAATGAACGAGATCTCGACGTGTTGGCTGGGGTCGAAATTCCCGCCATATTCCATGGCGTTCAGAAGAACTTCCCTGAAAGCGAAAATGATTCCTTCGGGAATGTCGGGATCTCTAACCCCGCGAAGGAATTGGACCAGGCGATCTGCGGTGGAAATGTCGCAGCGAGCCGCCAAGCGAACCCAAGCGGGCGTCGCCGACAGTACTTCGATACCGTCGTCCCAGCACGGCGAGGCCATGGCGACACGCACCATTTCGGCGAGCTCAGAAGCATCGAAGGGAGCCGAGAAATAACTGAAGGCGCCCTCGCGCATGGCAGCAATGACGTCTCCCGGAGTAAATCTATCGGTGAGGATAATCAGGCGCACGTGAGCGCGAGCACTCCTGATTCTGCGAAGAATCTCAACATCATCTGGGCCGAGCATTTTCCGTCCGGTGACGATCAAGTCGAATGGCTCGGTCGTCGCCAGCTCGAGAGCATGTTGATTGTCCACGGCGTGGTGAGTGCTCCAGCCGTCGCTGCCCAGAACGCTCGTAAGTAGTTCATCGATGTCCGTACCGGATGCCACTACGAGCGCCGTCTTTAGCTGAGCCGGAGCTGTGCTGCTGCAGGGGGCGTTCATAGACGAACTTCCCTCCTTAAGAGGACGATGCGGCATGTCCTCGCGACTGGAAGCTGGCCAGGGCCTGGGCCTCATCCTCAAAGCTAGGGATAGCTTCCAGCAGGCGCACTACCTTGAACACCTCCAACACGAGGCCCTTCGGACGTAGCACTCTCAAGTCGCCACCTTGACGTCTAAGGGAAGCGCACGTCCCGACGATGATGCCGAGGCCGGAACTATCGACCTGCGTCAGGTCGGCCAGGTTCAACAACAATTTACGTGCACCCCTGGCGATTAATTTCTGTAGATGGCTGTCCAGGAGCTCGCTCTCACCGCCGTCGATGGTCGATCTTCCGCGAAGGTCGAGTATGGTGACATCGTCGGATTGGCGGATTGAGATTTGAAGGCTCACAGCGCCCCTTTGTCAGGTTCACCGCACTCTTGCAATTTCATTCACCGATAGTGATAGTAACCCGGGATTAGTCTCATTTGAAATGCGGAATGAGTCTACGACAAAAATGACTCCGCAGTTGTTGGCGATTTTCGAGACAGCTTGTGTAGAAAATCGCAGCGTTGGTTGAAAACTCCGCTTGAGAATTTGGGCTTTCGCCGATCAATTTGACGTAGCGGGTGTTTTGCGGTGCTTGGTCCCGATTTAGTCGGCAAATCGGAGGGCAATTTCGTTGCTGTTCAATAATTTGAGTCGTGCTTCAACCAAGTCATTCTCAATGCTGCTAGTTCTTGCGGGCCTGCGACGGTCAGCCAGCCGCGAAGGCGAGTCGCGTTGTACACGCGTGGCCGGGGATTACAAGCTCGTGGACACCCGTCCCCTCGAAGCCGGCTGCGCTCACAAAACAATCGGCTATAGATGTTTGAAGACGTGAGCGATCTTCTTGCCGGCGTCTTCGGTGTAAAACACGGTCACGTGTTCACCCTTCTTGGCGCCTTGTGCGGAGTAGCGAGCGACGCTCTTGCCCGTATCTACGGTGGCGTGATCGGCGACCTCGAAGGTCTCCTTGGTGCCATCGGCGGTCTTAACGGCAACCGTCTTGGCCCCGGCGCCCACTTCATCCACGGTACCTTCGGTCGTATGGACGGTCCGGTCGCCAAGCCAGTGCACGGAATCCGCGGTCTTGTCCGCTCCCTCTCCTGCGGTGTGAACAATGATGTGGCCTCCCTCTTTCCCGACGAGGTCGGCTCCCTTTGCGGCGTCCTTGAGACCGCTGACGGTGGTTTTCTCGGTGAACTTGACGGTTTGGACCGTGCCGTCATCGGTCCTTACGGCGATGGTCTTCGCGGCGGAATCGACTTTATCGATGATGCCAGTGAGGACGTCGGTGGCCGTGGAACGCGGGGAGAGAACGAGACAGAACGCAATAGCGAGAAGCACAGGCAGAAAGCGCAACTTCGATGCCTTCAGGGACATGGGTCCTCCTTACGTCGGTCGATCGCAAACCAACAATCATATTAGCCCATTCTTGGAGGAAAAGCGCAGCGGGTCCTCGCCCCGACTCCGTGGCGGTCGCACCTTGCATATCTACCAAGCAATTCAGCGCCGCTTCTTTGACCGCTCGGCTTGTCGCATCGAGGGGGTAAATGTGATTCCGACGAGCAATCCTTCCGGTGAAATGAAACGGCTGACGGTCTGACCCCACGGCTCTTTCTTGTTCCGGACAAGCATCTGATAACCGCGCGATTCAAGTTCTGCCGTTGTCTTCTCGACGTCTTCTACGTCGAACTCCAGCCAAGCTTGCGGTGTGGCAACGCTGCTGGGCCAGGAATCTTTTCCAAAACATGATTGCGCAGCCTGGGAGAGTGGCCAGAGGGCGAATTCTTTAGCGCCCTGCAAGTCGCCGGTATGAAGATAGCCGCCCGTTTCTTCCCTAAACGAGATGCCGAGCTCTTCTCCGTATAGCTTGCGGCTCGCCGCCGTATCGCTCACGATCGGACCAAAGCCCGCAATGAATAGCACTCCCTTAGCTTCGATTGGCTCCATCGCATCACCTCTTCCCACGATCCTCGCTAGTCCGAGCCCAGCCAACCCGGCCAACAGGTCTCTTCTGTCCATGGACCAACCATAGTTCGTGCCGGACTCTCCAGTATTGAACAAATCGGACGTGGACGGAGTGCTCGACAGGAAGCGCCGCAACAATGCCAGCTGCCTCGCAACCGCTGACCTCGCGCGTGTGTGCCCTTGCTCGCGGCAAGCAGCTTTCGTAGCCAGATCAGCCAGGGTCCGGGTGTGTCCGCTCTGTCTGCCGCCCGGTTGCCTCTCCTCGATTCCCGGCGCTATCCTTCCTCGAGAGCCATGAACCCTAACTTCAGCGAACCCGCTTGCCGTTCGGATTACAACGAATATCCCGTTTCGGCTGCGCTCCGACGGCATCTGCTGTGCTTCTGGACCCAGTCCATCAGCGGTTCGCACGGCCGCTATTCTCACCGCGTGCTTCCCGACGCCTGTATAGACATCGTTTTCATTAATGACGCCGCGCCACTGTTGGTCGGCCCGTGGCAGGAATCTTTCCTCGCCGATTTTGCTCCCGGGACCAAAATCCTAGGCGTGCGCTTTCATCCAGGCAGGGCCCCAGGCCTCCTCAAAACACCCGCCTTCGCACTGCTGAATCTCTCCGCACCGCTTCGCGACGTCTGCGGCCGATCTGCCTTGGGGCAATTCGCCGGTGTCCTCGATCAGCCTTCTCTTCCCCTCAAAAAAGCCTTGCTCGAAGGGGTCATGTCTAAATGGTTGTCGGGTTGTGACGCCGCTGACAGCCCTGTGCGCGGCTCCGTCCATTGGCTGGCCTGTCATCCGGCCGGTCGCATTGATCAACTTTGCCAAGCAATGGGCATCGGCCCCCGCCAACTTCATCGGCGTTTCCTGGCGGCTGTTGGCTATGGCCCGAAAATGTTTCAATCCATTCTGCGCTTTCAGCGTGCCTTGCATCTCGCGAGCTGTTTTCCCGCTGCATCGGGACTAGCCCACTTGGCTGCAGAGGCCGGATACGCCGATCAGTCGCATATGACCCGCGAGGTCCGCCGCTTTTCCGGGAAGCCCCCCACCGCTTTGCTGGGCTCCGCGCGATGTACCCTTGGCATGTCTGAATTCTTCTGCGCTGCCGACGCGCCGTCTTAATTAATGTGTCCGATTTGTTTAAGACTTCGGTTGCAGGCCTATCGTCGGTTCGTTGACTCGAAGTGAACTCTTGAACGGATGCTTTGCGGCATTGTTCTTTTCATTGCTCCCATCGGTGGCCTCAGGAGAGGCACGAAACATGGAGCATAGTTCCGGCCCCTTTCCGGCATATATTCGGCTGCTAATTTTCCGGGGCCTCTCGACAGCGCCTAGTATCCGGCAGTGATGTAGTTGACGAACTCGGGATTGTCGTGGAAAAGCAGAGGGAAAGAGCTCTCGGAGAAGTAGATCCACGCATGAATGTCCCACTTATCGGTGTCGCGAAAACCGCGTTCCCAGAGAACTGCATGGAAAACCTCATGCTCGAGAGCGCTGACATTCTCGAAGCGGTCGTTGCTCCACGCGAGGGAAATTGTCTTTCTTTGGTAGTCCGTCACACCCTCGCCATGGGAGTCTCCAAACGATTTAGTGGCTTCGTGGTACGCAACGCTATAGGTGACGCAAGGGTGGTCTTTGATTCCGCATATCAGGATAGAGCGAGGAGGTGGGGCATAAGGCCTCGGTGGGCTGGTCGCGGGTCGTCCGTAGTGATAAGAGCCGAGAATCAAGAGGACCACAGCAATCGATGCGAAACCAAGAGACTTCTTCATCGGAAACGACCCACACTGTGTAATTACAATCAAGAATAATCGGGCTGGGAGCTGTTAGATTTGACAGAGAGCAAGGTCCTAAAGGAAAGCGCCCAGGCCCGGCCAGCTGGACGGGCCGCCTTCACGAAATCCCGTTCTTATTCACCGGCCTGGCAGGTCGGCGGATCGGGCAAGTCCGTACTAAAACTATGTAAAACTTCGCGACTTGGCCACCGTCGAGCTGCTCACCCCCGCCTGTGAGCCGAGTCAAAACAGACTACCCACCCCTGGAGGCTCCCAATGCTGGCAGGTAACCTCGGCAAAACGCTATTTGTGCTACTAGCCCCCGCCTTCGCCGCCGCCGGGCAGCAGGCGCCCGCGCCCCGCGTCGTGGAGCTAACCGCTCCCGACGGGCTGAAGCTCAAGGGGACATTTTCGGCCAGCGCGGCGTCGGGGCCTGGCGTGCTTCTGCTTCACCAGTGCAACCGCCAGCGCAAGGTGTGGGACGACCTGGCGAAGCGCATGACGGCGGCCGGCATGAACGTGATGACGGTGGACCTGCGCGGTTACGGAGATTCGGAAGGCACGCCGATCGACAAGCTCACGCCGGCAGAGATCAACGTGGTGTTCAACGAAAAGATGCCACTGGACGTGGAAACCGCTTACCGATTTCTGGTCGCGCAACCAACGGTCTCTCCGGGCATTCTCGTGGTAGGCGGGGCCAGCTGCGGCGTCAACCAATCCGTGCACCTGGCGATGAAGCACCCCGAAATCAAGGCGCTCGTGTTGCTTTCGGAAACCACCAACATTGACGGACGCAATTTTCTGCGCGAGCATCCGTCGTTGCCACTCTTCCTCGCCACCGCCGACGACGACGCCGATCCCGGCGTCTCCGACCTGATGCAATGGCTTTCCACGTTTTCGACGAATCCGCACACGAAATTCGTGCGCTACAAGACCGGCGGGCACGGCGTGGAGATGTTCGCCGCGCACCCGGAGCTTCCGGGGACGATTGTGGATTGGGTCGCGATCGCAGTGCGTTCGCCCAAGGCCGCCCCGGCGAAAGGCTCGCCGAACGCGTCGCCAGAGGCGCATTTTCTCGACGCAATCGACCAGCCCGCCGCCGCGGCCAACGCCGCGCAGCTCTATGCCGAAGCCTCTCGAAAAAATCCGAATG
>DATAIH010000346.1:0-2722 GCA_036262755.1 Candidatus Acidiferrum sp. | reverse complement strand
TCGAAAGCGATAATTTTAGCACCGCCGCGTAATCCGTTCGCCGCGGACCAGCGCCGCAATCCGTCTATTGACAGGGCGATTGATTGGGCCTATAGATTCCACGACGTAATCGCGGGAATCGTTTCTGTAGTACTAATCTTCAAAATGTTTGCCGTTTGCAAAGATTTTTTCATGGGGGTCTATGCGGCGACAGCGGTTAGTTGCGCGGTGACCGGCGTAAGTTGAGCAACCGTGGATCGCAAAGCACTGAGGATGGCTACGATTGCCTTGCGACCGTTAGCCGTTAGCTGATAGCGGTGCGTGCCGTGGATTTTGGTGATGAGGGCGTGAGCCCGTAGCAGGCGGAGTTTGCGGCTGATCCAGGCAGAGCGACGACGAAGTTCTTGTTTGTCGTCACTGCTCTTGGAAAAGAAGAGGGCGCGTAGATCGCGATTGCGAAAGCCGTTGATGGTGAACTCGCCGTGGTTGATGGCTGACAGCAGTGCTCGGTCGTCCGCCAAGGGACGGAGCGCCCGCACGCGGCGGCCGCGCCATTGCCGGGGTTGTTCCAGGCGTTGGAGTAGTTCGTCCAGGGTAGTGAAGTCATCGACGCTGGAAAAAGCATCCAGGTAACGGGCGGCGGCTTTGCGAGAGAGCTGGGCGCGGCGGTGGAGATCGGCGATGCCGCGACGGAGTCGACGCCAGGCAAGCGGCCCTTTGGGATCTCCCTCCTTGCGCCGGTAAACGCGGAAGTCGTCCCCGTTATGGAACGTGGCTTCGGCGCGTAAGACGCTGCCTTTGGGCGTGTAGGCTTTATCGTAAAGCTTCACGGAATTGCCGTTGACACTGTGCTTGATGCGTACGCCTTCGGCTCGCCTTTTGAAGTCACTGATCACTTCTCCAGAGAAGCTGTGGTGTATCTGTCCGTCCAAGGTAGTGTGTTTGCCCAGAAAGCGCATGACATCAGGGCTGGAGAAGGTGGTCATGGCATGGTTGACCCAGCGGGGATAGAAGTGCCGCAGGTCGGCCGCGTGGTGGAAAACTACATCGATAGCCCACTCGTGTTGATAAGTCGACCAGTAGTAGGAGACGGGGTGTTTACGGAAGATCTGGGTGTGAAGGGGGTTGAGCTGGCGAGCAATGCCGTTGAGCAGCTTGGGCCATTTGGTTTTGAGCTGGCGATCCAGCAAACGCTGCGCTTTGGTCCAGTCGGCAACCCAAGGAAAGCAGTTGCCCTGCTGCAGATGGTCGAGACCAGCGGCTTGCATCTGGCGCGCCAGCCATTCTCGGCCATTGAGGCAGATCTGAATGGAGAAGGGGAACCAACTTTGGATGCGAGCGTTGAGGAAGCCTAAGACCGGGTGGACTTGGTAGTGGTAGAGAAACAGACACTTGCTGGGGCGCATTTGTAGCTCCAGCTTTTTCCGCAGGCGATTGCGATAGATCTCGAACTTCCAGCAGGGTTCGACGCAGCTGAGCACGCACACCAGCCCACTGCGCACGCCATCCTGGGCCAGGATGTTGCGGGCCATGGTTTCTTTATCGATCTGGCTGGAGTTGAGATACACAACCGGGCGTCCGGAAGCCTGGGCTTCAGCCACGGAAGCTTCCTTTAGGCGTTCAGTGACTTTCTCTACATGATCGCCGAAGTTCTTGAGGAGGACTTGGTTGGACCAGAGATAGCTCATCATTCCGCCGGGGTTACCGATTGAGCGCAAGTGTCCGCGAAAAATCAAGCGGTCAAATCCCGAGAGTGTGCTGGCGATCTTGTCTTGGTGTTTGGCGATAAACTCGTGCATGGGCGTTCTTCTCCGTATCGTTCTTAGGTCTTGAGACAACCTTGCAATGATACGCAGCTGGGGAACGCCCTCAGGCTCAAGTCAGCCTCCTCCAGAGGCGATTAAGGATTTCAAGGATAGACAGGACGAGAGGATGTGCAAGCGGCTAGAGCTGATGGCCGATAGCTGAGCGCTTACCGAACTGTTTTGGTTGCGGCTACGCCGCGCTATGTCTAACGGAGGTACTTATGGCCATTCTAGTGGTCGGATCGACTGGATTTGTCGGGGGCAAAATTGCATCGAGACTGCAACAAAGCAAACCTCCCGTTCGCGCGTTGGTGCGTGGCGGTGCCGCGCATCCCAAGGCCAAGGCTTTCGAAGAGGCAGGAGTGGAAATCATGGACGGGGACCTCACATTGCCGGCCACGCTTGCCGCAGCATGCGCAGGGGTCGAAACCGTGGTGACGACCGCTACCTCGATGCCGACGGGAGCCAACGACGGTTTGCGTCGCGTCGACCGTGACGGAACACTGGCACTGATCGAGGCGGCCGAGCGCGCCGGTGTTAAGAAGTTCGTGTACACGTCGTATTCGGGAAACATCCGGGAAGATTCGCCCCTCGAGACTGCGAAACGTGACTGCGAAAACCGACTGCTGAAAGGGCCAATGCAGGCCGTCATTCTGCGGCCGTCGTATTTCATGGAAGTGTGGCTCAGCCCCGCGTTGGGCTTCGATCCCGCCAACGGCTCGGCCCGCATTTACGGATCCGGTGAGGCGAAGGTCAGCTACATTTCTGGGTTCGACGTGGCGGAGTTCGCTATGGCGTCGGCGACCAGGGAGCATCGGGAGAAAAATACGATTCTCGAAATGGGCGGGCCGGATGCGGTCTCTCAACGGGACGCAGCGCACATCTTCGCGCAAGCCTTGGGAAAGAAAGTGGAACTGAATTTTCTGCCGGTCGATGCA
>DATAIH010000345.1:0-2244 GCA_036262755.1 Candidatus Acidiferrum sp. | reverse complement strand
TTCTACCAGCAAGCCAAACGACTGTTCCCCAAACGCTACAAAACCCTGATGCGTTTACGCCCGCCCACGGTTTTGAAGGTAAATTTGGGGAATGCCTACCCACGCTGCTACGTGACGCGCAGAATCCTGCTGGACGGTGCCGGTCAGCCGGCCGGAGGTTCTTATTATGGACCGTTCCGCTCCCGCCGCGCGGCGGAGGAGTTCGCCGAACGCGTTCTGGATTTTTTTAAAGTTCGCCGCTGCCAGATCAAGATCCGCCGCGACCCCACTTTTCCGGGCTGCATCTATTCGGAAATGAAAATGTGCCTGGCGCCCTGCTTTGCCGGCTGCACGAAAGAAGAATACGACGTGGAGGTCAACCGGCTGGTCCAGTTCCTCGAAACCAGCGGCGGCTCATTGAGAAGCGCTTTCGAAGGAGAGCGCGAAAAGGCCAGCGAGCAACTGGACTTCGAGCGCGCGGCAACGCTGCACAAGAAAGTAGAAAAGCTGGACGAAGTCTTGCGCGGACGGCCGGAAATCACGCGAAGGATCCAGGATTTGCACGCGGTGATTCTCGAGCGTACCGCCGAGGAACAAACCATCGGCGTTTTCGCGGTGCACGGCGGGCGTTTGGCGGAGCCGTTTTTTCTGCGCTTCGCGGAAATCGCCAGCCAGCCGCGGTCGGCGGAGCAAATCTTCCGCGACTATCTAGAATCGGCTTCCCGGGTGACGAACGGCGATCTGGCCGAGGAATTGTCGCTGGTCTCGCGCTGGTTTTACAGCAAGCCGCGCGAAGGCGAGATTTTCTTTCGGGAAACGGACTGGCCTTATCGTAGGATTCTCCGAGCCTGTTCGCGTTTGCTCGCGCCCGCCGAGCCGGAAAAAAATCCAGCCTCGGGAGCTGCGCCGTCACCCGAAGGAGCGTCATGACCACCTCCGCCAGCAAAGATGGGACCACGCGCTATGCCGCGAGGTTTGCCGCGCACTCCGCCTCCGGCCATTTCCGGGAAGCGCAGAGAATGGTGCTGTCCTCCCTGGGTATGGGAACGTACCTGGGGCAGCCCGACCAAAGGACCGATGAAGCCTACACCGCCGCGGTCGTGGCCGCCGCGGAAAGCGGGACGAACGTCTTCGATAGCGCCATTAATTATCGTTTTCAGCGCAGCGAACGCAGCATCGGCCGAGCCTTGCAGCAACTTGCGGCAAAGGGTTTTTCGCGGGAAGAAATGGTGCTCTCGAGCAAGGGCGGCTACCTGACGCCCGATGGCTCCCTGCCCGCCGACCCAAACGAATACTTCTTCCGCGAATACATCCAGCAGGGCATTTTCAGCGCGAAGGATCTTGCCGCGGGCAGCCATTGCATGACCCCTAAATTCCTGAAGGATCAGCTTGGCCGCAGCCTGAAGAATCTGGGCGTCGAATGCCTGGACGTCTACTACCTGCACAATCCTGAAACACAGCTTTTGGAAGTTGCCAAGCCGGAGTTTCTCGATCGATTGCGGGCGGCCTTTGAGTTCCTGGAATCCGCCGTGGAAGCCGGGGAAATTCGCTACTACGGCATGGCCACCTGGAATGGGTTCCGGCAAGATCCACGCGCCAAGGATGCGATGCAACTTGGCGACATTGCGCAGATTGCACAGGAAATTGCCGGCGGGAGGCATCACTTTAGGTTTGTGCAGCTTCCTTTCAATTTGGGGATGCCCGAAGCGCTTACCCTGGGAAATCAGATCCTGCGGGAACGCGAGCGCACTTTGGTGGAAGTAGCGGGCGACCTGGACATCACGGTCATCGCAAGCGCGTCGCTTTTGCAAGGACAGGTGGCGCGCAACCTGCCGAAGGTCGTTGCGGAAGCCTTCGGCCTAGAGAGCGATGTCGAGCGTGCGCTGCAATTCGCGCGGTCCGCGCCCGGGATCACCACCGCGCTTGTGGGGATGTCGCGCGTGGAGCATGCGAAGGCCAATGCGCGGATGGTCGACGTAGCGCCTGCAACGATCGAAGAATTTGGCAAGCTGTTTTCCGGTGGCGAAAGCGCATAAACCGGAGACCCGACGCGACAGCCCGCCGCAGGGAGGGCGCCGCTCCAGCGGAGAAAAGGAGCTAATGCCGGACCGGGACGACACTGCCTTCGAACCAGGTGGTGATGGCGGCGTCAAGTTCGTCGAGCTTGTTCGAAAAAAAGTGGTCTGCGCCGGTAACCACGACAAGATGATTTTCCCCGGGTATCGAGGCAACCAGCCGTTTCACTCTTTCTACCGCGCCGTAGGG
>DATAIH010000344.1:0-11511 GCA_036262755.1 Candidatus Acidiferrum sp. | reverse complement strand
GAGAACCTGCCGAAGCTGCTTCAACCCAAGACCGACGACCCGTTGAAGGCCGAGATCGCAATTGACTTCACGCCCGAAACCCGTAAGACGCCGGCCGGCCGCGACTACCAATACAACCGCCCGACCGGGTACCGCTTTCATGTCCTCGTCCCATATACGGTTTTCCCGCCGGCTCAGCAGTTGAAGCTTGCGGACCTGTATGTGTTAGTGGATGTCTTTGGCGCCGCTCCGGAAGGACAAACGCAAGGGGCTCATTCAACGACAGCGCCGGAACGGCAGTGGGGCAGGCCGGAGACGTTCAACCACGTTCGCCTGGACGCTCCTCGCACCTACACGGTAACTCCCTGCGAGTACGAACTGGAGCAGAAGGACCTCTACAACGAACCATCCCCGGCATGGTTCTTCCCGACTGGATTAGAGGACAATGACCTCCGCTCGACCTTCGCACTAATCAACCCGGAGCAGGGGTATATGTATGAGCCGGGCGGAGTGTCGCCCTCGCTGTGGCCGGCAGAGTTTTTCTGGAAACGGCTAAAAAGCAGGGAGACTGTCTGTGGGCCGCCGCTTGCGTGGCGCAAAGACGCGAATATCCAGCGCACTGACTTCACCGTCGATGAGCAGCACTTCGCTACAAAGAGCCTGGCGGATGGGTGAACACTGCTGCAGTCGGGCCCATCAGCGTCAACGTTGAGTCAATTCGGCTCGGGCTCGTGCGGCGCGTGCCTGGTGCTGGATTTCGCGATCTATGCTATCTCTCCAGGCGGGGAGATCACGAAGGCGCTCGGCTTGAACAAGGGACTCACGGGCGCCCCTGATCAGCCGTCTGGGGCGGACATGACGATCGCAGCAGACTTGTCGCGTATCATCCTGTACCTCAGCGGTGCAGGCGAGGATGAGTACGGGGCGAGCGGTTGGCAATCAGTCACGTACTGCCTGAACGTTCATGCCTACAAGCAATGCGGCGAAGCGAAGAACGTGCAACCGCCGAACCCGCCGCACTACCAGGAGTTCTTAGGGCCGGAGTAAATAAGTGGCGAATGCGTTTCAACTTGATGATTAGATCGTTCAGATTCGTGGAGTAAACCAACGCACGAAATTAACAGCTCCCACCTGGCAAACGTTCAGCCGCAAACTTGGGGACGAGCAGGGATTTTTCCGGTTAGACTTACGTAGAACGTGCTCTGGTGACACGCGCTCCGGTGAGCGCAGTGCACGGCGTGCTAGTGTAGCGGGCCGCGACTGCACCACCCGTTTCGGAGGTCTGAATGGACGTCCAAGATGCGCAACGCGAGGTTTTTTTGGTTAGCCGGCGGGCACCTGACTCGATAAGGAGGCCTATGAATTATCCGCGCGTTTTGTTAGCCGCTGTTGCAGCCCTAGTTGTATTTTTCGCATGGGGATTTTTGACGGAGGGCTGGCTGTTGCGGAAGGACTTCGCGCCTTCGGCGGCGCTGTATCGAACGTCGGACCTGCAGATGAGGTACATGCCCTTTGGGATGGCCTCCGTGCTGCTGGCGCTGTTGGCGGCCGTTGTGCTCTACGCGGGCTGGTGCGGCGGCACATCAGGTGCTGTGAAGGGATTGCAGTTTGGTTTGATTATTGGAGTGTTCGTCGCATGCGTCCACCCGATTTCGAATCTTGTCACCATGAACATGGATACGAAACTCGGGCTGGAAATTACAGCAAGTACCGCTATCGGGTGGGTGTTGGCGGGCCTCGTGATCGGTCTGGTTTACAAGCCGCTAAGGCTTCCTCCGGAGCGGTGAATCAGGGATCTGAGCGGGGAACATACCACGCCCATTTGCGTATTGCTCAAAACGAGTAATTCATGCCAAACGCGATTATCGTCCATTTTGGAGTTGGAGGTTATCATGCTCAATGGGCTTAAGCCTCCGAGGTCACGCTCGAATGACACACGTGCATTCCCCGCCAGTTCTTCTATCAAAAGGCGGAACCGTGTCGCCGAGATGGATGGAGCACGCCAGTTCCTCGGCAAGTATGTTGCTAGGCGGGCAACATAGGGTGCAATGCAGGATCAATGCAATACATGAAGACGCTCTCAAATTCCCGCGACAAAAATGAATTGCTTGTTCGATTTGCGAACGTACGGCCCGACAGCCAGCCGCGGTGGGGAGCGATGTCTGCCCACCAGATGATCTGTCACCTGAGTGATTCCTTTCGGGGATCACTAGGCGAGAAATATGTCAGTCCGGCCACGAGCCTTTTCAAACGCACAGTGTTGAAATGGGCGGCGCTCTGGGTTCCGCTGCGGTGGCCGCATGGCATCAGGACACTTCCCGAAATGGACCAGCAACGTGGTGGTACACCACCTTCTGATTTTGCGTCCGACTCAGAGAAGTTCCGTATCTTATTTGAGCGCTTCTGTGGCTCCGAGAACGAGTTCGCTCCTCACGGGATGTTTGGGCAGATGTCGAGGTCCGAGCGCATGCGGCATGCCTATCTCCACATAGATCATCATCTGAGGCAGTTCGGAGCTTGAGTAAGTCCGTGTCAAACGGCTAATTGGAAAAGCAGGCACCATCGAGACCCGCTCGGAGTCCCAGCGGCGTTAGACCAAAGACAGCTTATTGGCGTAAATCATGGTTTGGTCGGATGCGGCGTCGCTTTTGGTGTCGTTGTCGGAGTTGATTTCGCTGGGTGGCTCTGGTCATACAATTTCGTTATCTCTTCCGTAACGTCCACCTGCGGCGCGCCATAGACTACCGGTGTCTGTTGACTGGATGTGTCGACTATCACCGAATAGCCATTCTCTTTTGAATATTTGCTCAACACCTCCGCTAGCTTGGGCCCGATGTTGTTCATCATGTCTTGCTGTGCCGCATTCAAGTCCTCTTGGAAGTATTGCTGCTTTCGTTGCAGCGTACCGCTCAGTCTTTCACCTTCGCGCTGTAGGCGGCCTCTCTCTCCCTCGCTGAGAACCTGCTGGCTTGACTGCAGCTTTGCCTGAATGTCCTTTATCTGCTTCTGCAAGTTCTGCAATTCCGTCGAGCGCGCAGCGAAACGTGTCTGCAATTCCGCGGACGCCTGCTTTCCCTCGGCCGTACTCACAATTGCTGCTTGCAAACTTATTGTTCCGACCTTCGATGGAGCCGGTGCTCCCGTACTGCCCACCTGCGACCAGATTGCGGGCACCAACGGCAGCGCAATCACACCAATACCGAATGACCGCATGTTCATTTTCGATTTCTCCTTCGATGACCAGGCCAACCTTGGATGACGAGCCTGCGAATATGGATGAGAGCGGTGTCAATTTGGTTGGATTGCCAACGCTACAGTAAATCGCTCGCCCATGCCTGATATGCCCAGACCGATGTCCAGACCGACCTCTGGTTTTCATCAGGTCAAATGGAGCTCCGGCTAGGGTTCGAGCTCGCGCCGGATAAATCGTGGATTTGCTGAACGAAATCCTGCGAGATTCCGCACTTGGAGCTAGAATTTGACGATGGTCCGCCGAGAGCGTATTCACCGTTGGCTCCATTCGCTTTTCTCCGATTGCCATTTCGCCCTCGGCCAACTTCGCAAGTCCGCTGGCTTTACCTCCGTTGCCGTTCTTACCCTGGTTCTCGGCGTCGGAGCTACCACGGCGATTTTCACGTTGGTGCAGCAGGTCATGCTCAGGTCGCTCCCGGTTGCAAGGCCGGACCAGCTCTGGCGTATCGGCGATGCTATCCGCTGCTGTTACTCGGACGGATACTCGCAGGGAAACGGCGACGGGCTGCCGCCAAACGACTGGAGTTTCTACTCGTGGGAGGCGTACAAGCTTTTTCGCGCCGGCACTCCCGCGTTCGACCAACTGGCTGCGTTCCAGATCGGTGAGGCTAACGCCCACTTGAGCGTGCGGCGCGCCGGTTCGCCGGTTCCTGTAGCAATGGCCAACGGGGAGTACGTCTCCGGCAATTTCTTTGAGACCTTCGGCATCTCTGCCTGGCGCGGGCGTTTTTTCACCGACGCCGACGACCGCGAAGGCGCGCCCCCGGTCGCCGTGTTGAGTTTCCATGCCTGGCAGGGGAAGTACGGATCCGATCCGTCAGTGGTCGGAGCGACGTACCACTTCAACGGCCATCCGTTCACGATTATCGGCGTCGCAGGGCCGGGCTTCTTCGGAGCGAAGGTCGCCGGCTCGGATATGCCCGATTTCTGGCTGCCGTTGACGGCGGAGCCGCTGATCGCCGGGGCAACTTCGCGCTTGAAGAATCCCCGCCTGGCCTGGCTCGACCTGATCGGCCGCGTCCGCCCCGGCGCCGATCCGAAAACTCTCGAGGCGCAGCTTCAGGTGGAGCTGCAGCAGTGGCTGGCGAGCCATGTGCCGGATATGACGGCGCAGGAAAAGACGCTCTGGGAGAAGCAGACGCTGCGTCTCACGCCGGGTGGCGCAGGCGTTTCCTTGATGCGCGAAGACTACGAGGACGGTTTGTGGTTGCTGCTGATGGCCGCCCTGTCCGTGCTGCTGGTAGCTTGCGCCAACATCGCCAACCTGCTGCTGGCGCGAGGACTCAGAAACCAACATCAGACCGCGGTGCGCGCCGCTCTCGGCGCGTCCCGCGCGCGGCTGGTGCGCCAAGCGCTGACTGAGAGCCTCACGCTCAGCGTGTTCGGCGCCGCCGCTAGCATCCCTGTCGCGTATGCGGGTGTCAGGTTCATCCTCCACCTTGCCTTCACCGAACCGGATAGTTGGGTTCCCGTGAACGCCGCGCCCTCTGCTCCCGTGTTGCTCTTCGCGCTGGGACTTTCGGTAATCACAGGCGTGGCCTTCGGCATCGCACCGTCATGGATGACCTCGCGCGCAGAGCCGATCGAAGCGTTGCGCGGTGTGAATTGGTCCGTTGGACGCGATCGCCCCTGGCCGCAGAAGACGCTGGTGGTCGGGCAAGCTGCCTTATCGCTCGTACTCCTGAGCGCGGCGGCGATGCTCGGCCAGAGCCTGCGCAATCGGGAGCACCAGAACTTCGGATTCGACACCCGTGGCCGGTATTTGGCGTCGGTCGACCCGAAGGATTCGGGCTACAAGCAGGAGCAACTCGTACCACTCTTCCGCGAGATCGAGGACCGTCTCGCCGCGATCCCCGGCGTCAGCAGGGTCGGTTCGCTACTCGAGGCACCCCCGAGCTGGGTTTTGACTCATGAGATCCGGATTGAGGGCAAAACCGAGGACAATGGCTCATCCGGTTCAACACGCGTGACGCCGGGGTTTTTTGAGACTTTCGGAGACAAGATCGTGATGGGGCGCCCCACCACCGACGCGGACAACGCGACTACGCGGCCGGTGGCCGTGGTCAACGAGGCTTTTGTGAAGAGATTCTTCGCCAACGAGAACGCCATCGGGCGGCACTTCGGTCCCGTTCCGGAGAAGAACGCGGGAATGTACGAGATTGTTGGCGTCGCTTCCGACATCGACTTCGGGGATGGCGGGCAGCCCATATATTTTCTCCCAGAGGCGCAGAGCACCCAATTCGATGACCCGGAAGCGGAAGAGCGCGAAGTGTGGTCGCACTACCTGTACAGTGTCGTGGTCTGGGCGCCGGGAAATCCCCCGGGACTCGGGGCGGAGGTGAACAGGGCGTTGGCGCATCTCGATCCAAACCTGGTCACGAGAAGTGTCCGGTCCTATTCGGACGTCATTCACGCCGATTTTGCCCAGCAGAACATGATCGCCAGCCTGACTTCGCTGTTTGGAGTGGTCGGTCTTTTGCTGGCCGCTGTAGGCCTCTACGGCGTGACAGCCTATGGCGTGGAGCAGCGGACAAGCGAGATCGGCGTGCGCATGGCGCTAGGCGCGGACCGTGGTTCGGTAGTGGCCATGGTGCTGCGCGAAGCCTTTGGGCAGGTCGGTATCGGGCTGGCGCTGGGTATTCCGGCGGCGATTGGCGCAGGGCAACTCATCGCCAGCCAGCTTTTTGGAGTAAGGCCGTGGGATCCACTGATGCTGTTAGCGGCCACGCTGCTTCTTTTGCTGGCCGCGCTGATCGCTTCTGTTATTCCCGCGAGCCGTGCCGCGCGCGTCGATCCCCTGGTCGCACTGCGGTACCAATAGTCGCTGGCCGTCCATTCATAGGCACATAGCTCTTGTCAGCCAAAGCAATCGCTTTGTGCATTTTCATCAGTCGCTCCTAAGACACGAAGAAACATGCTGATATTTTTGACAGTAGGCATGCCGCGCCACTCTTGCAGATTCTTCGATACGTTGCACACAGTTCGGCCGCCACGTAGGAGCGGGTTATGCTGTTCGAAAGGGCTAGTCTTCGGAATCTTTTTCGTTGTGGAGCGATTCTCGCGGCAATCGGTGCTGCAGGCTGCAGCAATTCCTGTTTTGTCGGTTTTTTCAACAACGGCCAGGGCGGTGTAGTCGTAAAGGCTGGGAATCCGCCACCGCCTTGTTCGCTTACACAAGCGAGGGCGGCGATCACTGCGGTTGCGCAGAAGTCCGCAGTCTGCGAGACCTGTACGGCCGACGCCCGCGTGGAGCATGTGTTTGTGATCATGCAAGGAATCGAGCTCCGTCCTACCCGCACAGATGAGACAAACAACGATTGGCTCGAAATTGCCCCTACGCTGGCTAGCAAACCCCGGCCGATTGATTTGGTGGGCGATTCTCTAGAGACTCTGGTAGAGAATGCGAATATCCCGGCGGAAGCCTACCGCGAAATCCGCTTACGATTTTGTTTTGATTCCCGTGCACGCGAGGAATGTCACGCCGACACTCCTTGCGGTGAGACGCTACGGAATTGCGTCATGCTGGCGGATGGACGCATTGAGCCATTCCGCTGGCCTGGCAGTACGCCAGAGTTGGTCATTGCTATCCGCACTCTTGAGGGCGACTCGTTGGCAGCATTGCCAGACAGCTTCACAGATCTTCGGCTTAGCTTAGAAGTGCAGCAGGCTTTTGACGTTTCCAGCATCCAAGGATTGAGGCTGCAAAACGTTCTGGTTGGACGCGCTACGGCTGTGCCGCGATGGTCAACAGAAGAAGATAACTCCAGGCCTGATTGAACTCAGCGAAGATGCTTGATTAAACGGGGTAACCGGCGAAGTTGTCGGCGCGGGAAACTTTACCGGCGTGTGCCCTCTCGGCGGGAGTTGCATTTTTTTGTTGGGATTCCTGCAAGCTCTTTTTAGGATTACTCTTCTATCGTCCACGCTTGCCGGAGCCTATGGGCCACAGTCAGATATCCTCGCAAGCATTTTACGCAGCAGAGCTCCGCAGCGAACGTGTACGCATCTTCGGCGTGCTTGCATTTCTCGTCGCAGTGTTCGTGGTGCTGACCTTACGCGTTTTTCTCCTACACACCACCGTCCTCAACCCGCATCTCGCCTGGAATTTCGGCCTGGCCGCGTCACTCGGCCTTTATGAGTACGCGATGCTGCGCCTGGTCAACCGCGCACTGCACAACGATCGGCAGTTTCCCCGCTTCCTCTGGCGGACTAGTACGGTTCTCGAAACGGCGGCGCCCGCCGTCGGAGTAGCCTGGCTAACAACAACGGACTTCGCCTCGGCTTATCGTCCTTTGGCCAGCCCTGCTACGCTGCTCTTTTTCGTTTTTATCATCCTTTCGATTCTGCGTCTGGACCCTTGGATCTGCCGTCTGGCGGGCATCACTGCCGCATTTGCCTACCTCGCCGCAGCCATTTCTCTTGGTTGGGTTCCCCCCCGGCCGGGAACTCCAGCGCCAGTCACGCAAAACGACGTCGGTCTCTACGCGTTCATTTTGCTGTTGAGCGGTTTCATCGCCGGCAGCGTTGCCGGGGAGATTCGGAAACATGTCGAAGCCGCTTTGCGGGAGGCGGAAACGCGTCGCCAGCTCGATCGGGTGCAACACGACTTGCGGACTGCCCGCGACATCCAGCGGGCGCTGCTCCCGCAAAAGCCGCCGAACTTCTCCGGGTTCGCCATCGCCGGCTGGAACAAGCCGGCCGACGACACCGGCGGCGATTTCTACGACTGGGAGGTTATGTCCGACGGCCGCCTGATGATTGTACTTGGCGATGTAACCGGGCACGGCATCGGTCCGGCTCTGCTCGCAGCCGCGTGTCGTGCCTACGCGCGTTCCAGCTTTGCCGTTCACACCGATCTGGTCGCCGCGATGACGCAGATTAACGCTCGCATTTCGCGCGATCTCGATCCTAGCCGTTTTGTCACCTTCGCGGGAATCGCCTGCTCCTCGGACACAGGGGAACTGGAAATCCTATCGGCAGGCCACGGACCGCTGCTGTTGTACTCTGCCGCGCACGATTCCTTCCGCGAGATCGATTCGCAAGGCCTGCCCTTCGGCATTCTTCCGGATTTCGTTTCCCAAGGGGCCACGAAGATCCGACTCGAAAGAGACGACATTTTCCTGCTCATCACCGACGGTTTTGTGGAATTTGAAAACCCAGCGCAGCAAGAATTCGGAAAGCGGCGGCTGGAAGATGCCGTGCGCCGCTCGCGCAGCATGCCGCCGGATCAAATCATCGACGGCCTTTACGATGCCGTCCTGGCCTTTTCCAATGGCACGAAGCAGCAGGACGACCTCACCGCGGTGCTCATCAGGCGCACCTAGAGGAGGCCCCGAAAAACGACGCTTGCCGATGGCTGTCAAGTCGGTTCGGGCAAAGCCTTATGCACGGGGATTCGAGGACTTTGCCTCTCAAAGAGGGACGGTTCATCTTGAATCAAATAGACGGATTTCATGACTTCATCTCTACGCGCAAGTTCACGAATCCATCAGTGAAGATACCAGGCTGCTGAGGCAGTGCCTACTTGCCCACTGACAGAAACTTGCCAATCGTCTCGTTTAGGAATTTGGCGTCTGCGGGGTTGCTCGCTGCTCCGGCGGTGTGTCCCCACAACGAAGAAATCGGCACGAGCGACACGCCGGGAACAAACGCCGCTTCGTATCGCGCATCCCCGACCGGAAAATACAAATCCGTCTCGGAGGGCATATACAGCAACGGAACTTTGATGGACTTGAGGGCGCGTTCGACGTCTCCGCCAAATCCCGACGTCATCCCGACGTCGTGCTTTTCCCACGTTCGCATTTGCAGAATTAAATTGTTGGCGTCCGCGCCGGGTATAAAATTGGTTCGAAAGTCATTCACCACCTTTTCGAAGGTCGTCCCCGGTTTCGCTCCTTCCCGCCACAGTTCCCGCCGCCACCACTCCTGAGAGAAGAGCCATCCCGTCCAAACCATCGCGAACGCCTCCAGCCCCTTCTTTGGCTGCTCCTTGTAATCGCCATTCTCAAACGCGGCATCTGTGGTCAATGCTGCAATCTGGCCTTCAAGTCTCACAACCCCATGCGGATAGCACTTCGCCGTGCCCGCTGTGGCCACGATGCGATCTGCAAAATTCGGATAGCTCACCGCCCATTGAAACGCCTGCTGCGCGCCCATCGAAAATCCGATAATCGCGCGCAAGTGGGTAATCTTCAGCTCTTCCGTCAGGAGCCTGTGAACTGCTTCCACGTTGTCCCGAATCGTCGTCACCGGAAATCGAGGCCCGTGGTAAGGCTCCGGCGTGTTGCTTGGCGAGGACGAGTTGCCGTTTCCAAACAATTCTGTGGCCACAAGAAAGAGCTTTGAGGGATCGAGCGCTCGGTCAGCCCCCATCAACCACTCATATCCATGGAAATCCGCCATGTAGTGAGAAGGCAGCAGTATGGCGTTGTCCTTCGCATCGTTTAACTTGCCGTATGTGCCATAGACCACGCGCGCCGCCGGCAAGGTCACGCCACCCTCCGTCTTGAAATTCGCAATCACAAACTCATGACGTTCCGCTTTCGGGATCTTGTCATTCGCCTTATCCTGGGCGATGACTCCCGTCGCCTCCAATGCCAGCGAAGTCAAAAGCAGCAGCATCATGCGTTTCGCTATTTTCATGGTGACCTCCATAGGGACGCGAATCTCGACTCGAGGTTCACAAGAATTCGCCCGAGCGGGCGGTGTTTATCCCTAGGCTTCCCCCGCCCAGGGGCAGCTATCCTAGCACCTGGATTCAGCCTGATCGAACCATCACTCCGGTGGGACGCTTCTTCGGGCAACCGTGGGCAAAACCCCTATCGTCTTCCGTGAACTCGATGGCGCGCCCCTCGATTCACCTTCATGAACGAAGTCGAGAAGACTCGCGGCGGTGACGTCTATCACCCATCCCCGGATCCCGCCTTCCCTCACAGATCCAAAAGATAAAATGCCCTGAAAGCAACGGCAATCCCGGCTGCCAACGAGCCGCCCTGAGAACCAAAGTGTGCGCGGGCGCCCCGGCTTACCGGGCGGTGTTCGATCCACTTCGAAGAATTGGCGGCTTCAGATTGCTCATCCGGCAGATTCAAAAGAAGAGTCTGCGGAGCTGCCGGGGGTGTAGGGTGCTGTCCTTAGTCGAAGAGTTCATCCTTCCAAAGGCGCTGTCCACCGAGCGAGGTGTAAAAACCCCACGCAGCGACCGCCGCGACACTAAGCAGAACGCAAACAGTCCGTAAGGCATACCAGTTTGAAAAATCCAGAGTGACGGGCACGTTAAGAAGAACATCGACGGTAAGCACGGCCATCGCCAGAGCAACTAGTCCGAAGCGCACGACGGCGAAAGCTGCGACGCCATAGATCACCAGCCAAACCGGTGTGTCAATCAGTGGATGATCGCTACCCAAGACTTTCGTCAGGGTAAAAAGCAGGACGAAGATTGCGGCGGCCACCCAGCGGTTCCTGACGAAAACGCGCAACAAAACTATGAGAAAAAAGAAAACCAGAGTTGTTCGAATCGAGCTGACCACCGTGACAAGGGCCAGCGCCACCGCTTCGCGAGTCCCCTGAAGAAATTCTGGGTTGGTCAGATTAGGCGGATCGCCCAAGCGAATCATGAAGGAACCGTAAAGCGTGAACACCAGAAGCCAAAACATGCCCAGCAGGACGCCAAAGAGAAGATCACGGCCGACCAGGGGGTCGCGAAAGCCGCCAGTGTGAAAGCGGGTCCAGGAAATGATGGTCTGCGGCCAGTTGCGACGAACATAAGGTTCCAGAGCCAGATAGAGCACCCAGAGGCACGAAGAAACGAACAGGGCGGTGCTGAGGGCCAGGATCATCAGGCCGAGCATGTCCATGGTAGGAACAAAATGGGACCGAAACAGACAAATGCTGATCTCCAGTGCGAAAACGAGGCTAGCGAGGCGCAAGGCCCCTTGGCGGTCGACTTTTCCCCGCAAATAGTTTCGATAAGCGAGGAACAATCCAGCCACAAAGATGACGAAGGCGATGAAGAGCCCGATGACTTGGCTGGTCTTTCCTGCTCGAGTCTGTTCTTCCTGGTTCATGCGTGTTGGTTTTGTCCACGGTCCGATGAGTGAGAAATACACGGCCTTGCCGCGGCGCGCAGCGGCCTCTACGTGAAGGGGACGAGAGGTTCCCGGCCAGACACCCTCCCAGGCGGCTCGAGTATCGGCTGAGGCGAGCGAATCCCAGACCGGCTCGGCGGTATGGAATTGAGCGAGGTCGAGTCCTGCGGCAGTGAACAAGGGGAGCCAATCG